>DASWGW010000001.1:0-3305 GCA_036393435.1 Candidatus Limnocylindria bacterium
GGTGCTGGTCCAGGTGGCCGGGTGGGCGCTGACCGAGGCGCGCTGGGGCGTGGTGACCTCCAACCTGAGGCTGTTCCTGATCGGCCAGTATCCCGCCGACCAGGCGTGGCGGGTCTGGCTGAGCCTCGCCATCATCTCGACCCTGTCCGGCCTCTCCGCGGGGATCTTCGGCGCGGCCACACGAACGCTGGGAGCCTCGCTGGCCGCGGGCCAGGTCCTGATCGCTGTGCTCGGCGTGGCCTCTGACGTCGGGTGGGTCGCGAGCGCCGCCCTGCTGCTCAACGCTGCGCTCCTTGCCGGGGCATTCGTCGTGAGCCTGAGGTGGCGGATCCCGCGCCGCCCGCTCGTCATCCTGTGGGTGGTCTCGCTGCCGGTCTCGTTCTTCCTGCTGAGCGGCCTCGGCACCGAGGCCGTCCCGACCGTCGGGACCGGCCTGTGGGGCGGCCTGCTCCTCACCTTCCTGCTGGCGATCGTGGGTATCGTGCTGTCGTTCCCGTTCGGCGTGCTCCTGGCGTTGGGCCGGCGGAGCGCCCTGCCCGCCGTGCGAATCCTGAGCACGGTCTACATCGAGGTCATCCGCGGCGTCCCGCTCATCACCATCCTGTTCATGGCGGACATCATGCTGCCGCTCTTCCTGCCCGGCGAGGTGAGACTCGACCGTGTGCTGCGGGCGATGGGCGGGATCACGCTCTTCTCAGCGGCGTACGTGGCGGAGAACGTGCGCGGTGGGCTGCAGTCCATCCCCAGCGGCCAGGGAGAGGCGGCCAGCGCGCTTGGCCTGAACACCTTCCAGACCAACATCTTCATCGTCCTGCCGCAGGCGCTCCGCGCGGTGATCCCGGCCAACGTGGGCCTCTTCATCAGCCTGTTGAAGGACACGACGCTCGTCGTCATCATCGGCCTTCTCGAGCTCCTCGGCATCGGGCGGGCGGTCCTGGCACAGTCCGAGTGGTTCGGCGCGCAGCTGGAGGTCTACGTGTTCGTGGCGGCCGTCTTCTTCGTCATGTGCTACGCCATGTCCCAGGCGAGCTACCGCCTCGAGACGGCGATGGGCGTCGGAACGAGATGACAGATCAGGCCGCGCTCCCCGTCGCTGAGGACATCATCGTCTGCCGCGACGTGCACAAGTGGTTCGGGCACCTGCACGTGCTGCGCGGCATCGACCTGAGCGTTCGGCCCGGCGAGGTGGTGGTCATCTTCGGCGCATCGGGGTCCGGCAAGTCGACCTTCATCCGCACCATCAACCGGCTCGAGGAGCACCAGCGGGGAACGATCGTGGTGGACGGCATCGAGCTCACGAACGACATCCGAAACATCGCCGCCATCCGCAGCGAGATCGGGATGGTGTTCCAGTCCTTCAACCTGTTCCCGCACCTCACGGCGCTCCAGAACATCAGCCTGGCACCGATGCGGGTGCGCCGATGGTCGCGCGAGCGTGCCGAGGAGGCCGGAATGCAGCTGCTCAAGCGCGTCGGCATCCCAGAGCAGGCGCACAAGTACCCGGCGCAGCTCTCCGGCGGGCAGCAGCAGCGCGTCGCCATCGCCCGCGCGCTCGCGATGCAGCCGAAGATCATGCTCTTCGACGAGCCCACCTCGGCCCTCGACCCCGAGATGATCAGCGAGGTGCTCGACGTCATGCGCGAGCTTGCCGGCACGGGCATGACGATGCTGTGCGTGACGCACGAGATGGGCTTCGCGCGCGCCGTGGCCAACCGCATGGTCTATTTCGACGAGGGCGTCATCATCGAGGAGGGGCCGCCGAAGCAGATCTTCGAGGCGCCGACCCACGACCGCACCAAGCGCTTCCTGTCGCAGATCCTGCACTGAGGACCGGCGCAGTCTTCGTCAATCTGGGCAAATCTATGTCTCAGATTTGACGGCGCCGATGCGTGCGTCCTAGGGTTCGGGGCGCTCATCCCGCCGCAACGGTGACCCTGCCGGCCGATGCCTCCGCCCCCCGCAGACCTGGACCACATCCGCGTTCGTTTCGCGACCTTCCGCGAGCATCCGGCGGAGGAGCGGGCCCGCATCGCCGCCGACATGGCGCTCGCGGAGGCCGGTGAGCGCGTCCTGCTCGATACCTGCCACCGGGTGGAGCTCATCACGGTCGCCCGCTCGGACGGGCCAGGGGACGGTGCCGTCGTCCGCGGGCGCGCCGCCGTCCGGCGCGTCTTCGAGGTCGTCGCCGGGTTCGACTCCGCGGTGATGGCCGAGGAGCAGGTGCTCGGACAGGCCCGCGCGGCCTACGAGTCGGCGCTCGCCGCCGGCGCCACGGGACCGATCCTCAACGAGCTCCTGCGCCGCGCGCTGCGCTTCGGACGCCTCGTGCGTACCCACGCGCGACCGGGCAGCGACCGCTCGCTCGCCGACCGCGGCGTGGCATGGCTCGTCGAGCGGCTCCCGCAGGGCGGGCGGGTCGCCGTGATCGGAACCGGGGAGATGGGCCGGCGCGTGGCGATGCGGCTTGCCGAGCTGGGCCACGCGGTGACCGTCCTCTCGGGCTCGGCCGAGCGAGGCGGGCGGCTGCTCGAGTCCCTGACCGGGAGCGGGCACAGCCTGTCGGTCGGAGACGTCGACGGGGCCGCAATCCGGGGCGTGGACGCGATCGCGATGGCGGTGCGACCGCGCGCGCCCGTGCTGACGCTGGAGATGCTCGAAGGGAATCCGATGCCATGGGTGCTCGATCTCTCGTCGCCGGGCGCGCTCGGCGACACGGCCGCGGGGCGCCTGGGAGAGCGGCTCCTGAGCGTCGACGCGCTGGGGGCGGTGGCCGGCGCCACGCCGGTCCTCGAGGCGCGGGCCGAGCGCCGGCTGCGTGCCGAGCTCGCGACGGAGGTCGACGCCTTCGTGGCCTGGATGGAGACCCGCCGCGGGGCCGACGCCCTGGCCACGCTCCATCGCGAGGCGGAGGCGATTCGCAGGCGGCACATCGACCGCCTTCAGCGGCGGGCGCGGCTCGACCCCGAGCAGCTGGCGGCGGTCGACGCGGCCTCGACCGCCTTGGTCGGCGAGCTCCTCCAGCGTCCGACGCTCGAGCTCAGGCGACACGGTGGCGACGCGCAGGTCGTGCGACGCCTGTTCGGCCTGCGAGGCTCCGGAGTCGACACATGAGGCGGGAGTCGTGACCGTCAGCGGCCCGCTGCGAATCGGCACCCGGAGGAGCCGGCTGGCGCTGGCCCAGGCCGCGATCGCCGCGGAAGCCCTCGTCCCGGCCTTCGGGCGAGCGGAGCTCGTGCCCATCGTCACCGAGGGCGACACGATAAGCGCGCGCCGCCCACGCGCTGGGTGGGTGACGAGCGACGGCC
>DASWGW010000002.1:0-13597 GCA_036393435.1 Candidatus Limnocylindria bacterium
GTCGGACCCCTGCGTCCAGCTGCCGCCGGCATGCGTGTAGCCGGGGCCCAGCATGATCGCGTTGTGGGTCGGTGAGTTGTACCACTGGGCCGCGAACGCGTTGTAGTCGAGCTGCGAGTTCCTCAGGACGATCTCGCCGAACGCCTCCCAGCACACGCCGGTCTGTGCGAATCGCACCTTCAGCGCCTCGAAGTCGTGGCCGAGCTGCTGCGCGGCCGCCACCTCGTTGCTCCGCTCGGTCGCGAGCTGGTCGAGCGTGCCGTGGTTGCTCACCGGCCCCACGCCCGCGTTGGCGCGGTAGGAGTTGATGACGGAGATCATGCCCTCCCCGCCGGTGGCTGCGACAGGAGCGGCGGCGAGGGGGAGGAGGGCTCCTGCGATCAGGAGAGCGGTGAGTATCGGACTGAAGAGGCGAGGATGCGGAACTCGCAACAGGATGGCCCCCGAGCGGTTGTGAAGACCTCCTCACCCTAGGTTCGCGGGCTCGATCGGACGATGGGCCGATGGTTCGGCATGGGGGGTCCGATCGGTGCGAGGCCGCTCGTATCGGCGCGTCAGTCGAGGGCCCGGTGAAGGAAGGCGGCCATCTGCTCGCGGGTCACGTAGCTGCCGGGGCAGTACTGCCCGGATGCGCAGCCGAGCGTGATCCCGGCCTCGGCCACCCGGTTGATGTCCGCCTCGTGCACGCTTCCCGCGTCGTCCCAGAAGTGATCGCCGGCGGGGGCCGGAAGCGCCAGCGCGCGAGCGAGGAAGCTCGCCATCTGGTCGCGGGACACGGGCGTGAGCGGACAGTAGACCCCCTCGCCACAGCCGAGCGTGATCCCGGCCTGCGCCACCCGGTTGATGTCGGCCTCGTGCACGCTGCCGGCGTCATCGGCGAAGTGGTCGGTCGTCGCGGCGGGCAGGCCGAGCGCACGCGCCAGGAAGCTCGCCATCTGGTCGCGGCTGACGGCGCTCGTCGGACAGAAGTTGCCGGAGCCGCATCCGTTGCTGATGCCGACCTCGGCCAGCCAGATGATGTCGTACACGAACGGGGAGCCGGCCACGTCGCCGAACGGCAGGTCCACGAAGCGGCGTGAGATCACGCCCCACAGGTCGGTCCGCGAGCCGTCCATCAGCAGGTGCCAGATACCGATCCCGCCCAGCTGGTTGGCGTTCACCATCTGGTACTTCGCGTCGAGCGACTGGACGTCGTCGTAGTAGCCCTGGACCTGCGCCGAGTAGGTCTCGCTCCAGTACGTGTACCAGGGCACCTGGCCGGTGGCGTCCCAGCGGCGGCCGTGGGTGGCGATGGCCTCGAGGGCGTCGACGTAGCGCGGCGCCCAGGTCGCGCCGCGGCACTCCCCGGTCGACGCGCAGGTCGGGCTGTTCTGCTCGTCGGTGGTGGTGGTCCAAGCTCTCCCGTAGTACGGGACTCCCCAGATCAGCTTCGAGGCGGGGACCGCGCGCTGGTAGTCGCGCATCGCCTCCCGGACGTCGAGCGTGTACGGGCTGTCGATCGGCGCGACGCCACCGGCCCGAGCCGATCCGGACCAGCTGAAGTCGTACCCCATGACCATCAGGGCGTCGGCCGCGCCGGAGGCCGTCAGGCCGGCGAGGTCGTAGCCCTCGTCCCACGACGCGGCCCCACCCGTCGTCGCGACGGTCAGGTACGACCCGGTGCCCCAGGCGAGGAGCGTCCCCTTGAGCTCGCGGACGAACGTCGTGTACTGCGCCTCCAGCGAGTTCGGGACCGGCTCGAAGTCGAGGTTCACGCCGTCGGCGTTGCGGAACGCCACCGCGTCGGCGATCTGGCCCGCCAGGACCGCGCGCTTCGCCGGATCGTTCAGCATGCCGCCCATCGCGCTGTAGTCGCGGTCCCAGGCCATCATCGTCACGGTCAGCACGACCCGAACGCCGCTCTGGTGCGCACGCGTGATAACCCCGGACATGTGTGACGAGGTCCAGCCGCCCCAGCCGGTGCTGGCAGGATCCATGTTGAGCGTTCCGTCGGGCTGCACGCCGACGCTGAAGTACGCGATCGTCGACACGCGGTCGTAGCGCAGGCTCGAGAGGTTCGGGCTCGTGAGCGTCCAGTAGGGCAGGTAGCCGAGCACCTCGCGGCGCAGCCCGTTGGGCAGCGCGCTCACGCCCCCGTCGGCGCCCGCGGTCCCTGCGGCCGAAGGGCCCATCGGCTCCGGCTTGTCCCCTGGCGGCAGGCCAAGCGTGACCCCCTCGTTCTCGGCGAGCATCTCGGCGTGCACCGTCGGCGGGCTGCCCGCGTCGGGCTCGACGGACGTCGGCGGCTCGGGGGCGGGCGGCTCGAAGCCGCCCACGCCGGGCGCCGTCATCAGCGACATCAGGGCAAGGGCCGCCGCGAGCAGCCGGAATGAGGGCGAGCGCATCGACCCCACCCTAGGGTCGATCGGTGCGGTTCGGAATAGTACGGACGAGCCGGGCCGGTCCTAGTCCCCGATGGCGCGGTGCAGGAAGGCCGCCATCTGCTCGCGCGTCACCGGCTGGGTGGGGCAGTACAGCCCGGCCTGGCAGCCGTTCGTCACGCCCGCGGCCGCCAGGCGGTTGATGTCCGCCTCGTGGATGCTCCCTGCGTCGTCTCCGAAGTAGTCCGTCGTGGCGGCCGGCAGCGACAGCGCTCGGGCGAGGAAGCTCGCCATCTGGTCGCGGGTCACCGCTGCGCCCGGGCAGTAGAGCCCTCCGCCGCAGCCGTTCGAGATCCCGGCGGCCGCGAGACGGTTGATGTCGGCCTCGTGGACGGAGCCTGCGTCGTCGGGGAAGTAGTCCGTCGTCGCGGCCGGGAGCGAGAGCGCACGGCCGATGAAGCTCGCCATCTGGTCGCGGGTCACGTTCTGCGTCGGGCAGTACTGGCCGTTCCCGCAGCCGAGGGTGATGCCCTGCGCGGCCACCCATGCGATGTCGGCGATGAAGGCCGAGCCGGCGATGTCGCTGAACGGCAGCGCGGTCCCGCCGCTCGTGGGCGTCGCGCTCGGGTTGCCGGCGAAGGCGTACCAGTAGTCGGGCTGGCCGAAGTGCATCGAGCCGGCGACCGTCTCCTGGACCCAGACCTCGGCGCCGGGGAAGTCGGCGTGGGGGATCGCCATGAGCGCGCTGTAGTTGAATCCGCCACCGTCGAAGAAGATCTCGCCGAAGGTGCGATTGGGCTGGGTGAGCACGCGGGTCAGGATCTCGTCGGCGTCTCCGAGGCCGGTCGCGATGTACCCTCGCGCGCCGAGCGCGAGCATCGGGTAGCTGTAGTTGCGAACCCGCTGCTGCGCCTGGTCGAGCGTCGTCAGCGGATCGGAGGGTGAGTAGCGCTCGCCGAAGCCGGCGGTGTAGTGGGCCTGCGAGTAGATCACGGTGAATCCCGGCGCGGGCGTGATCCCGTCGGTGTTCGTGCTGCCGCCGCACCAGTTCCACTGGTGGATGCCGTCGCTCGCCGTCAGTGTGCCCAGGAGCGCCTTCTCGCCGCAGTACACCATCGTCGTCGACCAGTTGTCGCCGTCGCCGTTGGTGTTCGTGCGGTTGAGGCCCCAGCCGTTCACGCGATCGGGGTTCTCGGTGCTGCTGTAGGGGTTCGGGAAGCCGTTCCCATGCCCGAAGTAGACGATGACGTTGGCGCCGTTCACGGCGGCCTGGACGTTGGCCCACGTCGCATCCGGCGAATACGCCTTCACCACGGTGGCTCCCGCGGCCGCTGCGGCACTCGCGACGCCATCGGCAGCCGAGCGATAGCCGTTCGTCATCGAGCCCACGGGCCCCACGATGATGGCGACCTTCTCACCGGCCGCGTAGGCCGGTGTGGCCGTGGTGGCGGTGGCGAGGAACGAGGCGGCGATGATGATGCCGGCGCTGAGGGCGGCGCGAAGGCGAACGGGCAATGAATTCGGGCTCCTGAGCGTGTCGAAGGCGCGAGCGCGACGCGCAAGAGTCGTGCACGCCGCTCATGCCAACGCTAGGTCGGCAGAGCCCGATGGCCTATGGCGCGATCGTTCCCGACGGAACCGGACCGATGGGGCGGTGCATGGGCGCACCGCCGTGGCCGGGCGTCGCCCCCGCGTCAGCCCTGCTCGAAGTCGAGCACGATGAGCAGCCGCTCCAGCTCGGAGGGGTCGAGCGCCGGGCGCACGAAGCCCGTCTGGGTCACGGCATTCGGATCGGGTTCCACGGCCTGGATGCGGCCGATGAGCAGGCCCCCCGGATAGCGGCTCGAGTCGTCGGCCACGGTGATGCCGGCCGTGATGACCGTGTCACCCGTCGCCAGCCGCTCGGTGGCCGGCACGTTTGCGAAGACGAGCTGGCTCCCGGCCTGCCCCCGGATCTCGCCGAGCGCGCGGCTCTCCTGGTCGAGCGCGATCACGACGGACCGGGTGTCGACGATGAACCGGACGCGCGACGTACCGGCGCTGACGTCGACGACGGTGCCGACGAGCGCCGCGGCACCGTCCGCGTTGCCGAGGACCGGCATCCCGACGCGCACGCCGTCATCCGTTCCCGCGTCGACGCTCGCCTCCTGCACGAAGTTGGACGGCTCCCGGCCGGTGATCCGCACGGGCAGCAGCTCCATGTCGAGGGCGCGCGTGATGCCGAGCAGCCGGCGCAGCTCCTCGTTCTCGCGCGCCGCCTCCGTGAGCTCGGCGAGGCGCTGCTCGGCCCCCGCCAGCTCGCTGCGCAGCTCCTGGTTCTCGGCGCGCAGCCGGCCGATCTCGCCGATCGCACCGACGGCGTCTGAGACCGCCTGGCCGACTGCGCCGATCGCCTGGCGCGCCGGGTCGAGTATCTCCCCGGCGGCGCGCTGCACGGTCCGCACCGGCTCGGTCGAGCTGGCGAGCAGCATGAGCAGGCTGGCGATGGTGAACGCGGCGAACCACAGGCCGGCGGTCGGGCGCATCCGGCGATCGGGGCGGCGGCCGCGATACATCGGCTGCTCAGCGCGGCGGGCGGGTGAGCTGCTCGCTCACCAGCACCCGCTCGTACGTGCCGAGGTCCTCGAGCGCGCGCGTGGCGCCGCGCACGACGCAGGTGAGCGGGTCGTCGGCGACGTGGACCGGCATCTGCGTGGCCTCGGCCACGCGGCGGTCGAGGCCGGCGAGCAGCGCTCCGCCGCCGGCGAGCACGAGGCCCTGGTCCATCAGGTCCGCGACGAGCTCCGGCGGGGTCTCCTCGATCGTCTCCTTGATGGCGTCCATGATCCGGGCGACTGATGGCTCGAGCGCCTCCCGCACCTGGTCGCCGCCGACCTCCACGCTGCGCGGCAGCCCGGTCAGGAGGTCCCGCCCACGGAGGGTGACGGTCCGGTCGGCGCGCTCGCCGGGGTACGCGGATCCGGCCGAGATCTTGATCTCCTCGGCGGTCCGCTCCCCGATCAGCAGGTTGTACTGGCGTCGCGCATAGGCGACCACGTCGCCGTCCATCTCGTCGCCGCCGATGCGGATGCTGCGCGACACGACCACGCCGCCGAGGCTGATGACGGCCACCTCGGTGGTCCCGCCGCCGATGTCGACGACCAGGCTGCCCGAGGGCTCCATGACCGGCAGGCCGGCGCCGATCGCCGCCGCCATCGGCTCCTCGATGAGCCTCGCCCAGCGCGCGCCGGCGTTGACCGTGGCATCCCGCACGGCGCGCTTCTCCACCTCGGTGACGCCGGAGGGGATGCCGATGATGACCCGCGGCCGCGGGATGCGCGCGTATCGGTCATGGAGCTCGCGGATAAAGTGCCGGATCATCGCCTCGGTGACGTCGAAGTCGCTGATGACGCCGTCGCGCAGAGGCCGGATGACGACGATGTCCGCCGGGGTCCGACCCTCCATCCGCTTCGCCTCGGCGCCGATGGCCAGCACGCGCTTCGTGCGCGCGTCCAGCGCCACGACCGACGGCTCGCTGATGACGATGCCGCGGTTGCGCACCGCGACGAGCGTGTTCGCCGTCCCGAGGTCGATGCCGACGTCGTGGCTGAGGAGGCCGAGCAGGCCGTCGAGAAGTCCCAATCCGCCTCCGGTCCCCCGTGCTCGCCCGCCGTCGCCGGGCGTTGTGGCGCCTCCGGCGACCCTAGCACTCGATGGCCGGACGAGGGCGCCTGCATCGCATGCCGCGAACAGCGCCTATCGTTACCGCGTGACGACGGCAACCCTCGCCCCGCCGGCCGACGAGCTCGCGCGCCTCGTCCGGGGAGAGCACCACGACCCACATGCGATCCTGGGAGCGCACCCGGCGAATGGCGGTGTGGTCGTCCGCGCCTTTCACCCGGATGCGAACGGCGCGTCGGTGCTACTCGACGGCGCTCGCGCGGTGCCCATGGAGCCGATCGGCGACGGGCTGTGGGCGGCGCTCGTCGCGGCCGGCACCGAGCCCGGGACGCTGCGCTACCGGCTGCGGCTGACGTTCCCGGACGGGAACGCCTGGGAGCGGGACGATCCGTATCGGTTCGGGCCGACGCTGGGCGAGATGGACCTGCACCTCATCCGCGAGGGGGCCCATGAGCGCCTGTACGACGTGCTCGGCGCGCACCCGCGAACGCACGAGGGCGAGAGCGGCGTGAGCTTCGCGGTCTGGGCGCCGAACGCGCGCTCCGTCCGCATCGTCGGCGACTTCGACCGCTGGGACGGGCGCCTGATGCCGATGCGCTCGCTGGGCGCCGCGGGGGTGTGGGAGCTGTTCGTGCCCGGCATCGGTCCCGGCGAGCTGTACAAGTACGAGGTCCTCGGCGGCGACGGGCGCCTGCGCCTGAAGGCCGACCCCTTCGCGTTCTCCATGCAGGTGCGCCCCGAGACGGCGTCGCGGGTCTGGGACCCATCGGCCTTTGCCTGGTCGGACCAGGGATGGATGCGAGATCGCGCGACGCGCGACCCGTATCGGTCCCCGATGGCGATCTACGAGCTCCACCTCGGGTCGTGGATGCGCAACCCGGACGGCTCCTGGCTCGGCTACCGCCAGGCCGGCGAGCGAATCCTCGAGCACTGCCGACGCTACGGGTTCACGCACGTCGAGCTGCTGCCCGTGGCGGAGCACCCGTTCGACGGCTCCTGGGGCTACCAGGTCACCGGCTACTACGCCCCCACGGCGCGCTTCGGCTCACCGGACGACTTCGCGGCGATGGTCGACGCGCTCCACCGCGGCGGGATCGGCGTGATCGTCGACTGGGTCCCGGCGCACTTCCCGACCGACGACTTCGCCCTGCGCCGGTTCGACGGCACCTCGCTGTACGAGCACGCGGACCCGCAGCGTGGCGCGCACCCCGACTGGGGGACGCTCATCTTCGACTTTGGCCGCCCGGAGGTCCGGAACTTCCTCGTCGCGAACGCCCTGTTCTGGCTGGACCGCTATCACGTCGACGGCCTGCGGGTCGATGCCGTGGCCTCGATGCTCTACCTCGACTATTCGCGCAAGGCCGGCGAGTGGACCCCGAACGTGCACGGGGGCCGCGAGAACCTCGAGGCGGTCGCCTTTCTGCGCGAGACGAACGAGCGCGTCTACGGGCGCTTCCCGGGAGTGGTGACGATCGCCGAGGAGTCGACGGCCTTCCCGGGAGTCACCCGCCCCACCTACCTCGGGGGCCTGGGCTTCGGCTTCAAGTGGGACCTGGGCTGGATGCACGACACGCTCGACTATTTCAGCCGTGAGCCGATCCACCGCCGCTTCCACCACGACCGCATCACCTTCAGGACGCTCTACAAGGACACCGAGCAGTTCGTCCTGCCCCTGTCCCACGACGAGGTGGTCCACGGCAAGGGCTCGCTCCTGCGCAAGATGCCCGGCGACGAGTGGCAGCGCTTCGCCAACCTCCGCGCCATGCTCGTCGACATGTGGGGCCAGCCGGGCAAGAAGCTGCTCTTCATGGGCTCGGAGCTCGCCCCCTGGGAGGAGTGGAACCACGATCGCGCGCTCCCGTGGGAGACCGCCGCGGACGACCCCCGGCGCGCCGCGTTCGGTCGCTTCGTCGAGGATCTGGGGCGGCTGTACGCCTCCTCGCCTGCCATGTGGGCGGGCGACCACGACCCGGGCGGCTTCGCCTGGATCGACGCCTCAGACGTGGAGTCGTCCGTCTACGCCTGGATCAGGCTCGGCGACGACGACGTCGCGGTCGTGGTGCTGAACCTCACCCCGGTGGTCCGGCACGATTACCGGCTCGGGCTGCCACGCGGGGGCCGCTGGCTCGAGGCCCTCAACTCCGATTCGGAGCACTACGGGGGCTCGAACGTCGGCAACCTGGGGGGCGTCTTCGCATCGACGGACCAGCCGTGGCACGGCCAGCCCGCCTCGGCCGTCCTGTCGCTTCCCCCGCTGAGCGGCCTGATCCTGCGCCCCGAGTAGCCTCAGCGACGGAGGGCGCCGACGAGGCTGAGAACCCGGGAGTCCTTCACGAGCTGCTCGAGGGGCTGCGGCAGCGCGACCGACCAGTTGTCGCGCTGGGTGGACACGGTGCCCGGCATGTTCGGTCGCTCGGCCACGCGAAGCGCGTCCTCCAGCGTCGCGGCGACGAGCATGCTCGGCGACCGCGCCAGGCGCCGGTGAACGGCGTCCACCACGTCGTCGACGGGAGCATCGGCGGGCAGGCCGGATGCTCGGACCAGCCTGCCGCGGAGCTGCCCGAGGCCCACCGGGTCGGGGACCACGCCCGCGTGCGACTGGTCGTCGAGGTCGGTTCCGCTCCACAGGCCCACGATCGTCGGGAGGTCGTGCGTCGTCACCGCGGCGAAGGCCTGCCGAGCGTATCGCTCCGGCGGCGTCCGCTCGAACAGCGCCAGCCGGGTCGACAGCATCCTGCGGCGTCGGAGCTCGCGGCGGACGCCGGGTGGGACGGTGCCGAGGTCCTCGCCGATCACGACGGCCGAGGCACGGTCGGACTCGATCGCCAGGATCTCGAGCATCTCGGCAGTCGGGTAGCGGACGTAGGCGCCTTCCGAGGGATCGGCCGCGGCCGGCATGCACCACAGCCGGAAGAGGCCCAGGACGTGGTCGATCCGTAGCCCTCCGGCATGCCGCAGCTGGGCACGAATCGTCTCGATGAACGGTCGATACCCCGACTCCCGCAGCCGGTCGGGGGCGAACGGCGGCAACCCCCATCTCTGGCCGGACGCGCTGAATCGATCCGGCGGGACGCCGATCGAGGCGCCGAGGGCGAGCTGCTGCTGCCAGTCCCACGCGTCGAATCCGCCGGGGTCGACGCCAACCGGCACGTCGGCGAGGCGGCGCACCGGGGCGGACGCCTCCGCCAGCTGCCGGTCGAGCAGGTACTGGATCCACGAGTGGAAGCCGATACGGTCCTGTGCTCCCGCGGCCACGGCGGCGACCGCCGCGCCGTCGGGCTCCCGGTACTCGCTCGGCCATCGCTGCCAGCCCGGGCCGAATCGTTCGGTGAGGACGACGAAGGTGGCCCACCGCTCGAGCGCGGCCCCGCGCGCCCGCCGGTAGCCCTCGAGGGCGGGAAGGTCGATCGTGCCGGCGGCCCACATGCGCTCGAGCGCGTCGAGTTTGTGCGCGAGGACGCGCCCGCGGTCGATCCGACGATCGGCGTTCATCGCCCTCCCGGCGGCCAGGAGCTCGCCGAGGGCGTTCGCGCCCGGAACCGCCTCCACGCACAGGTGGACCGGGCTGAGGAAGCGGCGCGTGCTGGGGTAGTACGGGCTGGCGTCGGGGTCCGGCCCCGGATTCGGGGCGCCTAGCGGGCTCACCGCCAGGAAGCCTCCGCCCCGATCGGCGGTCCACGTGGCCAGGTCCCGCAGGTCGCGGAGATCGCCGATGCCCCAGCTGCGTCGCGACAGGAGGCCGGAAAGCTGCACGCTCCAGCCCCATTCGCGCAGGCCGGCCGGCAGGTGGCAGCGGCCCGGGCCGACCAGCAGGAGCTGCTCGTGCCCGTCGCGGAGCAGGCGGTGGTACCCAAACGGCAGGTCGGCAGGAACCCGCTCGTGAAAGCCGAGCCCGGTGCCGTCCTCAAGGACCAGTTCCCCGCCCGTCGGCAGCTGCTCGCCGCGGCGAGCGAGCGCCACGGGGTCTCGGCCCGCATCCGGCCTGGTGATGTCGATCCCCATCGCCGCCAGCACCGCGTCGCGGACCTCCGGGTCGATCAGCCGGCGGCGGCCATACGCATCGGTGTATGCGTCGGGCACCAGCGACGCGGCGTCGCCGCCGAGCTCACGCGAGGTCAATCGGCGTCGCGGCGCTTGACGCGGGGCAGCCGGCGGAGGAGCACCACGGAACGCTCGCCGACCCGGTACGGCGCCCCGCCGTCGAACTCGCCGTGGCCGCCGTCGCCGAGGTCGAGGGTGGGCTGAACGGTGTCGAAGACGAGCTCCCAGCGCCTGGCCGTGCCGTGGTTCGGGAGGGTGAACGGGATCGGCCGCTCGTCGGCGTTGAGGATGACGAGGAGCGTGTCGTCCAGGATCTCCTCCCCACGCGGGCCGCGCTCGTCGATCGCGTCGCCGGCGAACTGCACGCCGAGCGTCCTCACCCCCGGCGCCTGCCAGGTCTCGTCGGTCATCTCGCCCCCGTCCGGGCCGTACCAGGTCAGGTCCTTGACCCGCGACCCGCGGATCTGGCGGCCCTGGAAGAACCTGCGCCGCCGGAGCACGGGGTGGGTCCGGAAGAGGCGGATGAGGCCGCGCGTGAACTCGAGGAGCTGGCGGTCTCGGCGCTTGAGATCCCAGTCGTACCAGCCGATCTCGTTGTCCTGGGCGTAGCCGTTGTTGTTGCCGCGCTGGGTGCGCCCGATCTCGTCGCCGCCGAGGAGCATCGGCACCCCCTGGCTCAACAGCAGCGTTGCGAGGAAGTTCCGCTTCTGGCGCTCGCGAGCCTCGATGACCGCCTCGTCATCGGTCTCTCCCTCGACCCCGAAGTTCATGCTCTCGTTGTTGCGCTCGCCGTCATCGTTGTTCTCACCGTTCGCCTCGTTGTGCCTGTCCTCGTGGCTGACGAGGTCGTTGAGCGTGAACCCGTCGTGGGACGTGATGAAGTTGATGCTGGCGTGCGGCTGCCGGCCCGAGCCGGCGTACAGGTCGGACGACCCGCTGAGCCGATACGCGAGCTCGGCCGCCTGGCCGCCGTGCCCCTTCCAGAAGCGGCGCACGCTGTCGCGGTATCTCCCGTTCCACTCGGCCCAGCCGACGGGGAAGTTGCCGACCTGGTAGCCTCCGGGGCCGACGTCCCACGGCTCCGCGATGAGCTTCACGCGGCTGATGATCGGGTCCTGGCCGATGATGTCGAAGAAGCTGCCGAGCTTGTCGACGTCGTACATCTCGCGCGCCAGGGCCGAGGCGAGGTCGAAGCGGAATCCGTCGACGTGCATCTCGGTGACCCAGTAGCGCAGCGAGTCCATGATCAGCTGGAGGACGCGGGGGGAGGTGGCGTCGAGCGTGTTGCCGGTGCCGGTGTAGTCGATGTAGAAGCGCGGGTCCTCCGGGCTGAGCCGGTAGTAGGCGTCGTTGTCTATGCCGCGGAAGCTGAGCGTCGGGCCGAGGTGATTGCCCTCGCCGGTGTGGTTGTAGACCACGTCGAGGATGACCTCGATGCCCGCCTCGTGCAGCCGCTTGACCATCGTCTTGAACTCGGTCACCGGGTCTCCCGTCGCGGAGTAGCGGACGTCCGGCGCGAAGAAGCCGATGGTGTTGTAGCCCCAGTAGTTGCTCAGGCCGCGCTCCACGAGGCCGCGGTCGTTCACGTGCTGGTGGACCGGCAGCAGCTCGACCGCCGTGATTCCGAGGCCGGTCAGGTAGCCGATCGACGCGGCGGATCCCAGCCCGGCGTACGTTCCGCGCAGCTCCTCGGACACCTCGGGATGGAGCTTCGTGAAGCCCTTGACGTGGACCTCGTAGATCAGGGTGCGGTCGAACGGCGTGTTGAGCTGCGTGTCCCCGCCCCACACGAATGCTTGGCTGACGACGACGCTCCTGGGGACGAACGGTGCCGAGTCACGCTCGTCCGGCTCGAGGTCCTCCTCCTCGGAGCCGAGGCGATAGCCGAACAGGGAGTCGTCCCAATCGACGGCGCCGTCGATCCGCTTCGCGTACGGGTCGATGAGCAGCTTGGCCGGGTTGAAGCGATGGCCCGACCCCGGGTCGTACGGGCCGTGGACGCGATAGCCGTACCGCTGCCCGGGCATGAGGTCAGGCAAGTAGCAATGCCACACGAGGTCGGTCTGCTCGGTGAGCCGGATGCGCTGCTCGGTGCCGTCGGCGTCGAAGAGGCACAGGTCGACCGCCTCGGCGTGCTCGCTGTGAAGCGCGAAGTTGACGCCGGAGCCGTCCCACGTCGCGCCGAGCGGGTGCGACTCGCCGCGCCAGACCCTCACCGCCACCGGGGCACGAGCGAGCGGCGGTTGTCGGTCGGCATGGAGCGGCCAGTCTAGGGCAACGCCGCGGCCCGGACCGCGGGTTGTGGTCATGCCGCGACGGACACGAACTTGACATCTGGCAATACACTTCGGACGGTGACTAAATTTAGTGACTGAATGAAGTCGGTGCGGCCCTATTCTACTGGCTCGAAGGCGCTCATTCGCGACCTGAACCGATCGGCCGTTCTCAACCTCGTGAAGTACGAGGGCCCGATTTCTCGCGTCGCGATCTCGCGCCGCCTTGGGCTGAGCGGGGCGGCTGTGACCTCGATCTCCGGCGAGCTCGAGGGCGCGGGGCTCATCAGGGAAGTCGCCCAGGCGCCGTCGGGCGGCGGGCGTCCGGCCGGGCTACTGGGGCTCAACCCTGGTGCGGCGGTGGTCGTCGGCATCAAGCTGGCGGTCGACCACCTGGCGGCCGTCATGGCCGATCTCGATGGCTCGGTGCTGGGCACCGACGCGGTGGAGATGCGGACGCATGACGTCGACGCGGTGCTGGAGCGTATCGGCTCGTCAGTCGAACGGCTGCGCAGCGCGTCAGGGACGGCGAGACTCCTCGGAGTCGGCGTCGGAATGCCGGGCGTTATCGATTCGGCCCGCGGCCGGTGCGTCGATTCGCCCATCCTGGGCTGGCACGACACCCCCATTGCCGATCGGCTCTCTCAGCGGCTGGGCCTGCCGGTCCTGGTCGACAACGACGTCAACACGCTGGCCGCGGCCGAGCGCCTCTATGGCGCCGGCCGAAACGCGGTCGACTTCGTGGCCGTCACCCTGGGTCGCGGGGTGGGGCTCGGCATCGTCATCGGCGGCCAGGTCTATCGGGGGCGGCTCGGGGGTGCCGGCGAGTTCGGCCATTTGCCGGTCGAGCCCGACGGTCCGGACTGCGAATGCGGCCGCCGCGGCTGTCTCGAGGCACTGGTGGCCGACCCGGCGCTCGTGGCGGAGGGTCGGGCGCTGGGTGTCATCGGTCCGAAGGAGGGCGTCCAGGATCTCACCGCACGCGCTGACGCCGGCGATCGATCCGCGCTGACCATCTTCACCCGGGCCGGTCAACGGCTGGGCATCGCGATCGCCGGCCTGGTGAACGTGCTGAGCCCAGCACTCGTAATCATCAGCGGGGAGGGGGTGCGCGCCCGGAAGCATCTCGAGCCCAGCCTGCGGGCATCCATGAACGAGCACCTATTCCCGCCGCTCGCCGGCGTGGACCTCGCGATCGACCCGTGGGATGACGCCAAATGGGCCCGCGGTGCCGCCTCGCTCGTCCTGGAGACGTTCTTCAGT
>DASWGW010000003.1:0-7245 GCA_036393435.1 Candidatus Limnocylindria bacterium
CGGTCGCGCCGAGGACGAGGTCGATCGAGCGCTTCACGAGCGCCTGCCACGGTCGCATCGGTCTCGTCACACCTCGACCGGCTCTCGGGCCGACTGGCAGATCTCGAGCAGCGCCGCGGCGACCCGGTCGACCTGGCCGTCGGTCATGTCCGGCCAGATCGGCAGCGAGATGGATCGCTCGTATAGGTCCTCCGCGACCGGGAAGTCTCCCGGGCGGTAGCCGAGCTCCCGCTGGTAGTAGGGGTGCAGGTGAAGCGGGATGAAGTGCACCGATGCGCCGATGCCGGCCCCCGCGAGTCGCTCGATGACCGCCCCACGGTCGATGGCCAGGCCCTCCACGCGCAGGCGGACGACGTACAGGTGCCACGCGTGGCGGTCACCCGGCCGCCGCGGCGGCACGGTCACGAGATCGCTCCCGGCGAAGGCGGCGTCGTAGCGCGCCGCGACCCGCGTCCTGGCCTCGGCCATGGCGTCCAGGCGCCCGAGCTGTACGAGACCGATGGCCGCGGCGAGGTCGGTAAGGTTGTACTTGAAGCCGGCGTCGGTGACCTCGTAGCGCCACGTGCCGCCCGAGCCGTAGCGGTTCCACGCGTCGGCGTCGATGCCGTGCAGCCGCATCGTCCGCGCACGGGCGGCGATCGCGTCGTCGTCCGTGACGAGCATGCCGCCCTCGCCGCCGGTCGTCATCGTCTTGGTCGCGTAGAAGCTGAAGGCCGCGGCGTCGCCGAGCCTGCCCGTCGGCGTCCCGCTAACGTCCGCGGGAAGCGCGTGCGCGGCGTCCTCGACGATCCGCACCCGCTCCCGGTCTGCGATGGTGTCGCGGACGTCGACCGCCTGGCCCGCGAAGTGGACCGGCATCACCGCGCGGGTCCGGTCCGTCAGGCGCCCGGCGACGGCGGCAGGGTCGAGAAGGTAGTCGTCGCCCACGTCGACGAGGACCGGGCGCGCACCGAGGTAGGCGCACACCTCGCCGCAGGCGGTGAAGGTGTAGGTCGGGACGATCACCTCGTCCCCGCGGCCGACGCCGGCGGCCTCGAGAGCGAGGTGCAGGGCGGCGGTCGCCGAGCTGACGGCCAGGGCATGCCGAACTCCCAGCCGCTCGGCGAACGCCCCCTCGAAGGCGTGCGCCCGTGCGCCGGTGGTCAGCCAGCCGGACCGCAGGACCTCCGCGGCGGCCTCAACCTCGGCCTCGCCCATGGAGGGCCTGTGGAACGGGATCGGTGTGGAGTCGTCCATGCGAAAGGTCCATACGTGCCCGGGGCCGAGGCTAGGAAGCGCGGTGCGAGGCGTCAACGGTACTGGGGTCCTGTCCGAGCACGGCGCGAAGCTCCGCGAGCCACGCGGCGGTCAGCGCCGGCCAGGCCAGGTGCGACTCGACGTAGCGACGCCCGTTCGCCCCCAGCCGAGCGGCCTCGGCCGGGTCGGCCACCAGGCGCCGGATGGCGGCGGCCAGTGCCGCCGGGTCCTCGGGCGGGACGACGATCCCCGCATCCGCGGCCTCGACGAGCGCGGCTCCCTCGCCGGCACCGGAGTAGATGACCGGCTTGCCGCAGCCCATGACCGCGAGTGCCTTGGCGGGTCGCACCTCCGCCATCACAGCCGAGTCGCGGACGGTCGCCAGTCCGGCGAGCGCGAGGCCGTACAGGCCGGCGACCTCGGCCTGCGGGACGGGCGGCAGGAAACGGACGTTGTCCGCGCCTAGGTCCATCGCGAGACGTCGGATGCGCTCCTTCTCGGAACCGTCGCCGACCAGCGCGACGGTGACCTGCGGCACCTCGCAGGCCGCGGCGACAACCGTCTCCAGCGCGTGCGCATAGCCGTGGTTACCGGTGTACAGGACGAGGGGCCCGTCGGGCAGGCCATGCGACGCCCGGAGCGACGCGTCGTTCGGCAGTGGGCGGAAGACCTCCAGATCCACGCCGTTCGGCAGGAAGAGGACCTTGCGCGCGGGCAGTGACTTCTGGCCGATGAGCCGGTCGCGGATCCCCTCGGTCACCGCGGTGACCGCATCGGCGCGGCGGTAGAGCCAGCGCTCGAGCCGCTCCGCGGACCGCAGCACCGGGCCATCGGTCAGTACGCCGTAGGCTTTGACCGAGTCAGGCCAGAGATCGGAGATGTTCAGCACGAACGCGGCTCCGAATCGACGCGCGAGGAGCCAGCCGGAGACTCCCAGGAAGAGCGGGGGCGACTCCACGAACACGACGTCCGGCCGACGCGCCCGGACGGCGCCGATGAGGCCGGCGGCGGTGAACGACAGGTAGCTGGCCAGACGCTTCGCGCCGGCGCCTGTGGCCGGGAACAGCCACGTGCGGCGCACGGGCACGCCGTCGATGACCTCGCGCCGGCTGAGCCTGCGCCGATCCTCTGGCCGCAGCGACCCGGTCGGATAATTCGGAAGCGCGGTCACGACCTCGACCCCGTGGCCCGCACGCTGGAGCTCGACCGCGAAGGCGGACAGCCGTGCCTGTGCTGCGCCGATCTCGGGCGGGTAGTACTGGGTCAGGATCAGGAAGCGCACGTCCGTCAGTCGCCCGCCAGCGCCACGAGTGCGTCACGCAGCGGACTGCCTGACGGGACGCCGAGCGCATCGACCCCCTGGTCCGCGATCAGGCGTCGGATCCGCGCGCGCAGCACCGGCTCCGAGATGCCGTAGCCGAGCACGTACGAGAGTTGCTCGGGTCGGGCGATCCACGAGTCGGGGACGTCGCCCGCGATCACGCGCAGCATGCGAGCGGCGACCGAGGCGGGTGCCCATTCGTTCCGCACGAACTCCCGTGCACGGCGCCCGAGGTCGTGTCGCGCCGCGCGGTCCGATACGAGCGTCCAGACCGCGTCCTCGAGTGCGTCGGGGTGGCAGTAGAGCGAGGGTGGAGTCTCGGTTCCCGGCACCTCCAGCCTGACGCCGGCGGCGTAGCTGCCGACAACGCTTGGCTTGCCGAAGTACGCCGCCTCTGTCGCGAGCGCCGCCATGGGAGTATCACCGTGTACCTGGTCGACCACGAAGTCGGTCCATTCGAGCGCCTCAAGCACCTCCGCGTGCGGCCGTCCGCTCACCTCGCGGTACTCGATGGGCGCCCCTCTCGCGCGGCAGGCCTCGACGGCCGCACGCACCCGTTCGGTGCCCTTGGCGGCGATGTCCGTGGGGCAGTGGAGGATCCGGACGGCCCGGTCATTCGCCCCGCCCGGGTCGGCCGTGGCGGCCTCTCGGGCAGCGAACGGGAATCCGACCGCCAGGAAGTGAACGAACGGGCGCGCGTGAAGCTGGGCGGACTCGGGAAGGGCGACGACCGCGGATGCGTGACGCTCGGCGCGGTCCACTCGGCGACGGACGCGAGCCGTCGCATCGGCCAGGGCGGCGCTGCTCGGATCGTCGCGGATGCCGACGCCGCTGAGGTAGGGTGGTCGGTGGTCCGACCCTGTGAAGACGATGACCACGGTCTTGCCGAAGCGCCTCATCAGCGCGAATTCGCGGCCCCCGAGGAATGTCTCGTGTCCTCCGAGGACGAACGCGTCGTACCGCGCGAGCGCGAACGGAAACAGGAAGGCGGATCGCAGGCGACGCACGAGCCGGTTCGCGCGCAGCAGCGTGCGCCAGACAAGCCCGCGAACGGAACTGCGCGGTGCGCCGGCGAAAGTCATGAGGCGGGCGAGCCTGCCCTTGCCGGTCCCGCCGTACGCGAGCGGGTGCGGAGAGAGGTTGAAGAAGCGCGCATCCACGCTGAGCTCCCGCAGTCCCGCCTCGAGATTGGAGAAGTACCCGGCGACCTCACTCAAGCCAATGAAGACCTTCGGCGTCATCGGGCGCTAGTTTGGGGGTGCCAGCACGGATACTGCCGGCCGCTTTGACGAACGTCGCCTCGCGTGCGTAGGATCGCCGACCGATGAACTCGCGCGCCCGTGCACCCGGTCGACGATCGCGACGCGCGTCCCCGGAGCACGAGGCGGCCATCGGCGGGGCGGCGTACGCCCGCCACCGGCGGATCCATCGGTCCCGGAGCCACCCTCGCCCGCGCGTCCTCCAGCTGCTCGCCACCGGCGGCAACGGCGGGGCGCAGGAGAGCTACTCGGGGCTCCTGCTGCGGCTCGACCGCTCGAGGTACGACGTGCGTGCCGTCTCCCTCAGCTCCGGCAGCGCCGTCCAGCGCCTGCGGCGGCTCGGGGTCGCGGTGGACGTGATCGACGCGCCGTACGAGGAGGCGGCAGTGCGTGAGCTGGCCGCCTACCTGCGCCGCGACGAGATCGACCTCGTCCACTCGCACATGTTCCGGGCGGAGGTCATCGGCACCAGGGCCGCGGTGGCGGCAGGCACGCCGGTCATCATGGCCACCGTCCACTCGAGCCGCGTCCGCTCGGACGAGGACGTCGCCACCCTCGCCGGCCTGACGGAGCAGATGGACCGCCTGATCGTCCCGTCGTCGAGCATCGAGGCCAAGGTGCGCGCCGAGCGGCGCGACACGCGGTACAGCGTCGTCCCCAACGGCGTCGACCTGGATCGCTTCTCGGGGCCAACCCCCGAGTGCGGGTTGCGCGAGGAGCTCGGCATGCCCCCGGACGGGATGCTCCTGGGCGTCGTCGCCCGTCTCGAGCCGGAGAAGGGGCACCGCTTCCTCGTCGCCGCCATGCCCGAGATCCTGGCATCCGCCCCGCACACGTGGCTGGTGATCGTGGGCGAGGGGTCGCTGAAGAAGGAGCTCCGCGCGCAGGCGGCCACACTCCCGCGTCCAGCTCGCGACCGCGTCGCCTTCACCGGCCAGCGCGAGGACGTCGCCGCCATCACCGCCGATCTCGACGTGGCCGTGCTGCCCTCCCTGCGCGAGGCGCAGGGCATCTCGCTCCTCGAGGCAATGGCGCGCCGGGTCCCGGTGGTGGCCTCGGCCGTGGGCGGGATTCCGGAGGTGGTGACCGATGGCGTCGACGGGCTCCTGGTGCCACCGGGCGATCCGGCCGCGATCGCCGCCGCGGTGGCGCGCCTGCTCAACGATTCCGGGCTCCGCCGCCGGCTGGGAGAGGCCGGCCACCGGACCGTGGCCGAGCGATTCAGCATCGACGCGCAGGTGCGGCGCATCGAGGCCATCTACGACGAGGAGCTGGTCCGCGCGGGCGTGGTCAGCGCGGCTCCCCAGGAGCCGGTGCCGGTCGGGGCACCGGACGGGAGAGCCGCGCTCGAGGTCCCTCCGCTCTAGGCCGCCCGGGTCAGACCGGCCGGTCGCGGTCGGCCAGGCTCAGGATCGCCATCAGCAGCAGGTAGATCAGGAGCCAGCCGATGAACGCGACGACCGCGGCGATGTCGAACAGGCTCCCGCCCCCGGGCGCGACCGTGTCGAACTGGAAGATGCCGCGGAACGGCGCCACGAACGGCTCGGTGACGCCGTACACGAAGTCGACGATCGCATTCGTCTGGTTCGCGACGAGCAGAAGCAGGATGACGCGGATCGCCAGCAGCACGGTCAGGACGCCGAACACCAGCGACAGGACGCGGCGCGCCCAGTAGAGCGGGCTCCGGCCCGGGTCGACGTAGCCCGGCGTGGCGTCGGCGTTCACGTTCACCTGGCCGCCGACCGGCTGCGCAGGCGGAACGTACCCGGCGACCACTGGCCGCTCGCGTTCCACGTAGGTCTCGCGCTCGACCACGCGGGTCTCGTCGGGATGCTCGTGATCGTGGTCCTGGTGGTCAGGATCGTCGTGGCGGTGGTCAGTCATGTCGCGCAGATACCTCCCTCGCGGCTCGTTCGGGCGTGGACGCCCGCCCGCCCCCTGGGTGCACCTACTATGCCAGCGGGCCCCTACGCGTCGTACGACTCGGCCGCGAAGCCGTGCTCGCCGATCAGCGGCACGAACACCACCGCTTCCATCTCGGTCGTCGAGTATTTCTCTCCGGAGCGCTCGACGAGCGTCAGGAGCTGATGGTGGCGGGTGCCGACCGGGATGACGAGCCGGCCGCCATCGGGCGCCAACTGCTCGCGCAGCGGCTTCGGTATGGACGGCCCGGCGGCGGTGACGATGATGGACCGATACGGCGCACGCGCCGGCCAGCCCTGCGTGCCATCGCCCACGACCACCGCCACGCGGTCCCCGTAGCCGGCAGCCTCCAGCCGCCTCCGCGCACCCTCGGCGAGCTCGGGATGGCGCTCGATGCTCGTCACGCGCGCGCCCATCTCCGCGAGCACGGCCGCCTGGTATCCGGACCCGGTCCCGACCTCCAGGACCGATGCGCCCTCCCAGCCGCCCGGAGGCCGCGCGAGGTCGGTCATCACCGCCACCACGTACGGCTGGGAGATCGTCTGGCCCGAGCCGAGCGGGAGGGCGTGATCGCCGTACGGCTCGGAGCTGTCGACGAAGAGGTGGCGCTCGACCGTGCGGAAGGCGCGCAACAGCTCCGGGTCGGTGATGCCGCGCGCCTCGATCTGGTCGGCGACCATCCGCTGCCGGTCGGCTGCCTGGCGCTCGGCCGGCGTCGCGGCGGGCTCAGGGTCGCGCGGCCGGTGGAGGCGCGGCCAGCGCATCGGTCAGTCGGTAGCGGGCGTGGTCGGGATCAGGCGGCGGCTGTGCCCGTGTGCCTAGGCGCCTGCGCTCGATGCCTCTCGCGGGCGGGGTCCGGCGGCGCGGCGCGCGGGACGCGGTGCGGCGTCGTCACCATCGGTGTCGCCGTCGTCGGTCGCGCCGGCTCCGGACTCGTAGGTTCCGAGCGTGGCGGCGTCCAGGACGTCATTCAGCAGGCGGTCTGCCTTCTCGCGGACGATCCGACGGGTCTCCTCGCCGCTGCGCGGCGCCAGGAGCACGCCAACCGCGAGGCCGACGAAGAAGAAGCGGATCGCAATCCGCACGCGGCTGAACATGGGCTTGAGGATCCCTCGTGCGTGTGCCGTTACGGCGTCAGGAAGGCAAGAAGGATACCACCAGGGTCTGCTCCCCTCGGCTTACCGCTCGATCTATCGGGCGGTCGGCGTGTGAAGGAGCCAGTTACTCCCCCAGGCCGTACTCCCTGATCTTGGCGTACAGCAGGCGGCGGTAGATGCCGAGGTCCTCGGCGGCCTTGGTGCGGTTGCCGCCGGCGCGCTCGAGGGCCTCCTTGATGAGCTGCCGCTCGAGGGCCGCCACGCGCTCCTTGAACGGCCCGCCGATCCCGTCGCCGTTGGAGACGCCGCCGTTGGAGACGCCGCCGTTGCGCCGCGACCGGGGGCCGGAGGTGGCCGCCTCGGCCTCCTCCGCATCGGTCAGGGCCTCGTCGCGCTCGAGCTCGTCGCG
>DASWGW010000004.1:0-18374 GCA_036393435.1 Candidatus Limnocylindria bacterium
CCACGGCACGCAGCACCTGCTCGGGCACGACCACGAGGATCTCGAGGACGAGGAGCGCATGCGCACCGCCGAGCACGAGGTCCTGGGGATCCTGCATCGGCGCCACCGCGAGATCCCCTGGCAGCCCGGGTCCCTCTTCGACCGCGCCGGCCACGCCGTCACCGCCGGGAGCTGACCCGGCCGACCCTCGCGCGCCCTCAACCCGTCGGGACGAGCCGGGCGATCTGGGCCATGTGGTCGACGTCCTCCGCCGCGCCGTGCGTCTCGTACAGCTCCACGTCCATCGGGCCCTGCTCGGAGTGGAGGCCGGTCCGTCGCCAGCCCGCGTCGTCGAGCCCCTCGAGCAGGGCGACGTGCTCGGAGCGAAGCCGCTCGAAGCGCTCCAGCGCCTCGTCGGGGCTCATCTCGATGTAGCGGCGCTCGCGCGCCAGTTCGTCCTGGTCGTAGCCGGGAAGCGTCGGATCGTCCTCCGCGAGCATCCGCCGGACGCGCGCGGCCGCCCGCTCGTCGCTGTCCGCCAGGTGGGCGACGACCTCGACCACGGCCCATTCGCCCTCGGCCGGGCGGCGGCGCCAGGCGTCGTCGTCGAGCCCACGTACCAGGCTGCGGAGCACGACCGGCGTGCCACGCAGGATCTTCAGCAGCTCCTCTCGCCGGCTGTACACGGCTCAGGCGGCGGGCGCCATCTCCGGCTCGAAGGCGGGCGCCGAGCGTTCCGACGTTGGTCCCTCGTCCGGTGCGACGATCCAGGCGATGAGCAGTGCCACGAAGCAGATGAGCGCGGCGATGACCATGTGAAGCTCCTTCTCGAGTGAGGTCGTTACGGCTGGTACGCGATCTCGCCGTGCTGGGCGAGGTCGAGGCCCGCCTCCTCGGCCGGAGCCGGGACGCGGATGGCGACGACGAGGTTGATGACGAAAAGGATGCCGGCGGTGACGACCGCGGAGTAGGCCGCGACCACGCCCACCGCCAGGAGCTGCGTGAGGACCTGGCCGCCGTTGCCGGCCAGGAGCCCGTCGACCCCGGCGGCATTGACCGCGACTGTGGCGAAGACTCCGGTGGCGACGGCCCCGAAGGCGCCACCCACGCCGTGGACCGCGAAGACGTCGAGGGCATCGTCGACTCGCGCCCGCAGCCGCAGCTGGGCGGCCCCGTAGCAGACGACTCCGACGCCGAGGCCGATGAGGATGGCGGCCGCGGGGGTGACGTAGCCGGCCGCCGGCGTGATGGCGACCAGGCCTGCCACGGCCCCGATCGCCGCGCCGAGCACCGACGGCGTGCCCTTGTGGAGCCAGCTGATGGTGACCCAGGTGATGGCCGCCATGGCCGCGGCGGTGTTGGTCGTCACGAAGGCGGTCGCCGCCAGCCCGTTGGCGCCAAGCGCCGATCCGGCGTTGAATCCGAACCAGCCGAACCACAGCAGGCCCGCGCCGAGCACGGTCATCGGGACGTCATGCGGCTCGGTGGCCGCCTCGATCAGCCCGGTGCGGCGGCCGATGAAGAGCGCCGCGACCAGGGCCGCCACGCCACTCGACAGGTGCACCACCGTGCCGCCGGCGAAGTCGAGCACGCCGAGGTTGAAGAGCCAGCCGTCCGGCGACCAGACCCAGTGCGCGATGGGCGCATAGACCAGCGTCGACCAGGCCACGGCGAAGAGCACAAAGGCCTTGAAGCGCTTGCGCTCGGCAAAGGCCCCAGTGATCAGGGCCGGGGTGATGATCGCGAACATCATCTGAAACGCCATGAACGCGAGGTGCGGAACGGTCGTGGCGTAGACGTCAGACGGCTCGCCGGTCACACCCTCCAGGGCGATCCAGTCGAGGCCGCCGATGAGACCCATGCCCGTATCCGGGCCGAAGGCCAGGGTGTACCCCCAGAGCACCCATGTCACGCTCACCAGCCCGAGAATGAAGAAGCTGTGCATGATCGTGCTGAGCACGTTCTTGCGACGGACGAGGCCCCCGTAGAAGAGGGCGAGCCCCGGGGTCATGAGCATGACGAGCGCGGTGCTCGTCAGAACCCAGGCGGTATCTCCGGCGTTGATCTCGGGCATCGAGTTGCTCCTGCACACGTGAGTCAGTTGTGCAGGGAGCCTATGTGACCGATGACTCCTTTCGGGACCGGAATGTCGGCGGGCGTTATCGATCGCTTGTGCACATTGCACAACCACCGCGAGGCGCCGCCCCGGTCAGTCGCCGATCTCGGGCCTGGGCAGCGTTCGTCGGGCATCCAGCTCGCGCGGTGGCTCGGTGCCGTCGAGGATGGCCCGTGCGACGATCGCGGCGGAGGCGGGCCCCGTGCTGATGCCCCACGGGCCATGGCCGGCGCACACGAACAGCCCGTCCACCTCCGGCGCCCGGCCGATGAAAGGGCGTCCGTCGACCGACTGAGGGCGCGCGCAGGCGCGGCGGCCGATGATCTCCGCCTGCTCGACAGCCGGCAGGAACTCCACGGCACGGTGCAGGAGCAGCGGCTCGATGAACGCCGGGTCCGGCTCGATCGGCAGAAAGGTGGAGCCCAGCGTGCTCACGCCGGCCGCGCTGGCGAGGCTGAACAGCGATGGGGGCTCCGGCTCGCCGTAGTCGATCGCCTGGGCGGCCCGGGCGGTCGCCGCGGCCGCACGATTCACCGTGTCGACCTCGTCCTCCTCGAGGATGTGCCGCGGCGCGGCGCCGGGCAGCCGGAGCTGGACCGTCACGCCCCACGTCAACCCGATCGGCTGCCACTCACCGTGCGGATCGACGACGCTCGGCGTCCACGGGCCGGCGGCGACGAGCACCGTGTCGGCCGCGATCGAGTATCCGTCGGCAAGCTGGGCGCCCACGACGCGATCGCTCTCGACGACGGGATGGGCCGCGGTCCCCACGAGGAAGCGCACCCCGCGCTCGCCGGCGACGTCGGCCCAGGCCCCGGTCGCCGACGCGGGCGGGATCGGATGCCCGGTTTCCAGGAGCACGGCGGCTGGGCCATGTGCCAGAGACGGCTCGAGCCGCGTGAGCTCGTCCGGAGAGACGAGCTCCGGCCGCAGCTCCGGGACCGCCTGGGCCAGGCGCCGAGCCTGGGCGGCCGCCGCCGCCGCATCCCGGTTCAGCAGGAGCAGGCCCGGCGGATCGCGGTCGATCCGGAAGCCGCCGTGCTCCGCTGCCAGCGCGCGGTAGCGGGTGAGGCTCTCCCGATACAGCGGGGCGAGGATAGGGTCGAACGGGTGCTGCACTGCGCCGAGGTTGCGTCCCGAGGCGCCTGCGGCGATCGCGCTCGCCTCCACCAGGACGACGAGAGCCCCCCGGTCCGCGAGGAGAGCGGCCGCGGCACACCCGATGATCCCGCCGCCGATGACCACGACATCCGCGAAGCGCGGCCGCGGCTCGAGCTCATCGGCGACGTCGGGTCTGGGGCGATCCACGTCGCGAGAATAGCCGCGGCCGTACCATCGGTGGCCCATGAAGGCGATCTGCGGACTTGGCAACCCCGGCGAGCGCTATCGCCACACGCGCCACAACGTCGGGTTCAGGGTCGTCGACCTGCTGGCGGACCGCTGGGGGCTCACCGGGGCGGGCCGCATCCGGGATGGCGCCGCCGTGCTGGAGGTTCGGCGCGAGGACCTCATCGGCCAGGTCCTGCTCGTCAAGCCGATGCGGTACATGAACCACTCCGGTCCTCCGCTCCGCGCCGCCCTCCGGCAGACCGACGTCGACCTCGGCTCGGACCTGCTCGTCGTCGCCGACGACATCGACCTGCCGCTCGGTCGCATTCGGCTGCGCCGATCGGGGTCGGCGGGCGGGCATAACGGGCTTCGGGACATCATCACGGCCTTCGGCTCGAACGAGTTCTGCCGGCTGCGCGTTGGCGTCGGCCGTTCCGGGGACGCCATCGGCCACGTCCTGGCCACCTTCGGGACCGATGAGCGCGAGCTCGCCACGGAGATGGTGAGCGTCGCGGCGGACGCCGCGGAGCGCTGGCTGGCGGACGGGATCGAGGCCGCCATGAACGAGTTCAACGGGGTCGATCTCGCCACGGGCTGAGCGTCATCGCCCCCGGCCGCTACCATTCCCCTCGTCCATGTCTCCATCGCGCGGCGGTGACCGCCGCGTAGCCGCGCTCGTCGACGCCCTCCGGCCCCATCTGCCGGATCCGGGCGTCCTTCGTGTGCCCGCAGCGGCGCGTGGCGGGCATCTCGCGGCGCGCCGCGCCGCACTGCGCGCGTCCACGCCCCTTGTCGCGGTCACGCGGACGGACGAAGAGGCGCATCGGCTGGCCGACGACCTCGCGGCATGGCTGGGCTCGGGCCACGTCGCCGTCCTTCCCGAACGCGCGGCCCTGCCGCTCGAGCGTGCACTCCCCGAGCATGACGAGTCCGCCGAGCGCCTCTCGGTGCTCGCACGGCTGGCGGCGCACGGAGCAGGGCTCGTGCTCGTCGCCTCGCTCCTCGCGCTCGTCCAGCGCACGCTGAACCGCGAGCAGCTGGCCGACGCGCGCGCCGTGCGCGTCGGGGAGCGGATCGGCCTGCGCAACCTGCTCGCGCGCCTGGTTGCCGGCGGCTACGAGCCCACGGTGGAGGTGACCGGCGTCGGTGAGTTCGCACACCGGGGCGGCCTGATCGACGCGTGGCCCCCGGGTGCCTCGGAGCCGGTGCGGGTCGAGCTGTTCGGCGACGAGGTCGAGTCGATCCGCAGCTTCGACCCGATGAGCCAGGCATCGCGCCGCCGGCTGACCGACGTGGAGCTGCTGCCGTCGTCCGAGTTCCTGCCGGCCGGCGGATGGGAGGGGATCGGCGACCGGGCTCCCGCGCTGACCTCCGAGCAGCTGCGCGACGACGCGGTTCGGCTTGAGCAGGGGGACGTGGGCGAGGCGGCGGAGACCTGGGCCGAGCTCCTCACGGCTGGCCCGGCCGCGGATCACGTGCCGGGCTCCGCGCACGTCGTCCTGACCGACCTCGACGAGCTGCGGGCGGTGGCGCGCGAGCTCGACGGCCAGGCCGCGGACCGTCTCGCGGGACTCGTCGCAGGCGGCGAGCTGCCGCCCGGCTGGCCGCTGCCGTACCAGGCGCAGGCGGTCCTGGACGCCCTCGCCAGCCGCTCTGCCGAGCGGCTCGAGGAGCAGGCGGGGGAGGACGTGGATTCGGGCTACAGCGGGGCGCCTCCGCTGCCCGGACGGGCGGAGCGGGCGGGCACCTGGCTCAGCGAGCTGGCGTCGGGCGGGAGGCGCGTCGTCGTGACGACCGATCAGGCGAGCCGCGTCGGCGAGCTGCTGGAGGCCGAGGGGCGTGCCGTCGGCCCGACCGCCGAGCTGCGCGAGGTTCCGCCTCCGGGCGGCATCGGCCTCGTGCACGGGTCGCTCTCGGCAGGCTTCGCACATTCGCCGAGCGGCCTGCTGGTCCTCACCGACGGCGAGCTGTTCGGAGCCACCCGGATCCGCCGGCTCACCGCCGCAAAGCGGCTCGTCACGCGCGACCTCATCGGCAAGCTCCAGCCGGGCGATCACGTCGTGCACGTCGACCACGGGATCGCGCGGTACGCGGGCATGACGCAGCGGACCTTCGGCGACGACGTCAAGGAGTACCTGCAGCTCGACTTCGCCGGCACCGACAAGATCTTCCTGCCCGCCGATCAGATCGCCCGCATCACGCGATACTCCGGCGGACCGGCTCCGGCCCTGAGCAGGCTCGGCGGAACCGAGTGGGAGCGCACGAAGCGCCGCGTGCGGCGAGCGGTCGGCGATCTCGCCCGCGAGCTGATCGAGATCTACGCGGCGCGCGAGTCCGCGGAGGGCTTCGCGTTCGGCGCCGACACGACGTGGCAGCGCGAGCTCGAGGAGAGCTTCCCGTACACCGAGACGCCGGACCAGGCGCGCAGCATCGAGGAGGTCAAGGCCGACATGCTGCGGCGACGGCCGATGGACCGCCTGGTGGTGGGCGACGTTGGGTACGGCAAGACCGAGGTCGCGCTGCGGGCCGCGTTCAAGGCGGTGCAGGACGGGAAGCAGGTTGCCGTCCTGGTGCCCACGACCGTCCTCGCGCAGCAGCACCTCGGCACTTTCCAGCGGCGGCTCTCGGCGTTCCCGGTCCGCGTCGAGATGCTCAGCCGCTTCGTCGGCAAGCGCGAGCAGGAGGGGATCGTGAACGCGGTGGCGGACGGCGCCGTCGACATCCTCATCGGGACGCATCGGATCCTCTCGAAGGACATCTCGTTCCGCGACCTGGGGCTGCTCGTCGTCGACGAGGAGCAGCGCTTCGGCGTCTCGCACAAGGAGCGCATCAAGTCGATGCGCCGGGAGGTCGACGTCCTTACCCTCTCCGCGACGCCCATCCCGCGCACGCTCCACCTGTCCCTTGTCGGCATCCGCGACCTGTCGGTGATCGAGACCCCGCCGGAGGCGCGGCTGCCGATCCAGACGCGGATCGCCGAGGACGACGACGGCCTCGTGCGCGACGCCATCAACCGCGAGCTCGACCGCGGCGGCCAGGCCTTCTACGTCCACAACCGCGTCGAGACCATCGAGGCGGCCGCGGAACGAGTTCGGCGCCTGGTCCCGCGGGCCAAGGTCGCCATCGGCCATGGGCAGATGGCGGAGGGGATGCTCGAGCGGGTGATGCTCGACTTCGCCGACGGCCGTTTCGACGTGCTGGTGTGCACGACGATCATCGAGTCCGGCCTCGACATCCCGAACACGAACACGATCGTCATCGTGCGCGCGGACACCTTCGGCCTGGCCCAGCTCTATCAGCTGCGCGGCCGGGTCGGGCGATCCGACCGGCGCGCACACGCGTACCTGCTCCATCGGCGCGGCATGCCGCTCACGCAAGTCGCCCGGAAGCGGCTGCATGCGATCTTCTCCGCCTCCGATCTCGGGGCCGGGTATCAGATCGCGCTGTCGGACCTCGAGATCCGCGGCGCCGGCAACATCCTCGGCGCGGAGCAGCACGGCTTCATGGCGGCCGTCGGGTTCGAGCTCTACACGCGGCTGCTGGCCGAGGCGGTCGACACCCTTCGCGGACGGCGTCCGCCGCCGGAGCCGTCACCGGTGCGGCTGGAGCTGCCGGGGTCGGCGTACCTGCCGGACGACTACATCGGCGACTCCGGCGCCAAGCTCGAGGCGTACCGACACTTCGCGCAGGTTCGAGCGGAGGCCGATGCGGACGCGCTGCGCGCGGAGCTGCGCGACCGATACGGGCCGATCCCGCCACCGGCGGAGGGGCTGTTCACCGCGGTCCGTGTCCGCCTGGCGGCCGAGGCCGCGGGCGTCCCGGAGGTGCGGGCGGAGGAGAGGCAGGTCACGTTCAAGTGGGCGCGACTGCCGGATCGGCCCGAGGTGAGCCTTGCGCTCCAGGTCGCCGGCTTCAGGCCGGACAGTGGCTCGAACCAGGTCCGCATGCCGGTCGCCGCCGGGCGTGACCCGGTCGAGGTCGCGTTGCGGGCGCTTGCCGCCCTATCGGCTCGCGGCGGCTAGCCGGACGCCTCAGCCGCCTGCCGGGTCGTCCGCCGCAGGCGCCAGCTCCCCGTCGAGCGAGACGATCACCTCGTCCTCCGTCTCGGCCGCCTCGACCAGCTCGCTGGACTCGACGGGGGACGAGCGCAGCTCATCCAGCTCCTCGTCGCTGATGCGAGTGATCGCGAAGCCGATCTGCGGCGGGATCGTGGCCGTGATCGTCAGCTCACCGATCCGATAGGCAGACCGCTTGTCGCGCAGGGCGTCGTTCGCGTGCTCCTGTAGGGCGGTCGCCCGGATGACGATGTCGGCCAGGAGCCCGGGGTCGATCTTCTCGACGAGGGTGACCATGCCGCGCTTGGCGCTCCCGGCCGCTCCGCGCAGCCCGCCGCCTGCGGACTGCGCGGCCTTCTGGATCTGGGCCTGTGACTCGTCCGACGTCACCTGCGAGATCGTCTGGCTCGCTGCCTGCCTCGCCTGCTCGGCGGCCTGCCGGGCCTTGTCCATGAAGCTCATCGGCGGCCTTTCAGGAAAGCCCCCCTCGCGGTCAGCTGCGCCCGAAGGCCGCCTTCACGTCCGGCTGGTAGAGGTAATACAGGATGACGCCCGAGATCGCGACGCTGATGATGAGGCTGATGATGTTGCCGCCGGGCTGGATGAGCAGGTACAGCGCCCAAAGAACTCCAGCGGCGGCGATCGCCACGCCAAGCGTCCATCCCCACGGTTGCAGCGTCCATCCCCCATAGGCGAATCCCAGGTACGCGAGGGCCAACACAAGGCTGATGATGCCGACCAGCCCAAACCCGAGTCCCATGGCCGCCAGGAAAGCGAGGAGATACACGACGCCTCCGATGGCTGCGAGGATGGCGAGAATCGTTATGCCGAGCGGTCGTCCGCTGGTGGGCTGCGTCATGTGGGACTCCCTCTTACCTGAATCTGGCCCGAGCACGCGCAGCGGGGTGCTGCGTCGTGCGGCCGGCGTCGCAGCATATCGAATGGCGGGGCCCTCGAACGGCGGAATGTGCGTGACCGTCTCCGTATACTGAGTGCAGACTCGACCCGGGACGGGCGCACCCGTCCGGCGCCGACCACGTTGAAAGCCGCGCCACCGGCGCGGATGACGAAGGAGGCGCGACCGTGAGCTCCCATCCCCCCATCGATCCGGCCGCTGCGCGCCGGACGCTGCGAGTCGGCGACACGTCTTACGCGTACTACCCGCTGCGCGCCGCGGGCGCACCAGGCTTCGAGCGGCTGCCCTACACCGTGAAGGTCCTGCTCGAGAACATGATTCGCGGGTCCGCCACGCAGCCGGAGCTCGTCTCTTCGGACGCCGTCCGGGCATTGGCAACCTGGGACCCCGGCCAGCCGGGCGAGTACGAGCTCCCGTTCATGCCGGCCCGCGTCATCCTCCAGGATTTCACCGGCGTCCCGTGCGTCGTCGATCTCGCCGCGATGCGCGACGCGATGGCCGAGATGGGCGGCGACCCGTCGCGCATCAACCCGCTCGTGCCGGCGGATCTCGTCATCGACCACAGCGTGCAGGTCGACCAGTTCGGGACCGATGCGGCCTTCCTGATCAACGTCGAGCGCGAGTACGAACGGAATGGCGAGCGCTACGCGCTCCTGCGCTGGGCCCAGCAGGCCTTCCGCGACTTCCGCGTCGTCCCGCCGGGCACCGGCATCGTGCACCAGGTGAACCTCGAGTACCTCGCCGACGTCGTCACCGGGCGCGAGCTGAACGGCACCCTGACCGCGTTCCCGGACACCCTCGTCGGCACCGATTCGCACACGACGATGATCAACGGCCTCGGCGTCGTGGGCTGGGGCGTCGGCGGGATCGAGGCCGAGGCCGCCCTCCTCGGTCAGCCGCTCTACCAGCCACTGCCCATCGTCGTGGGCTTCCGGCTCGACGGGGAGCTGCCGTCTGGAGCCACGGCGACCGACCTCGTGCTCTACGTCACCGAGATGCTCCGCGGACACGGGGTGGTGGGCAAGTTCGTCGAGTTCCATGGCCCCGGCCTCTCGCGGCTCGGCCTGGCGGACCGCGCCACGATCTCGAACATGTCGCCCGAGTTCGGGGCGACGGCCACCCTCTTCCCGGTGGACGACGAGACCCTGCGCTACCTGCGCATGACCGGGCGATCCGAGGAGCTGATCGCCCGCGTCGAGGCGTATACGAAGGAGCAGGGCCTCTTCCGCACGGACGAGTCGCCGGAGCCCGCGTTCAGCGAGTCACTCAGCCTCGACCTCACCACCGTGGTGCCATCCGTGGCCGGGCCGAAGCGCCCGCAGGACCGCGTCGCCATCTCTGGCCTGCGCGAAAGCTTCCGCGCGTCTTTCCCCGCGGACCTCCACGCCCACGATGGGAGCGCCATCCCCGAGCCGGCAGTGCCGGCGGCGACCATCGTCGACGAAGCTTCGGCGGAGTCGTTCCCCGCCAGCGACCCGCCGTCGTTCGCGCAGGGAAACGACGCGTACGTCGCGCCCGCGCCCGGGCCGGTGGTCGAGGTCCAACCCCCTCCCGCCGACGCCCACTACCGCGCCGTCGACATCGCCATGGACGGGGAGCGATTCAAGCTGCGCTCCGGATCGGTCGTCATTGCCGCGATCACGAGCTGCACGAACACCAGCAACCCGACGGTCATGGTCGCCGCCGGCCTGGTGGCCAGGAAGGCGCTCGAGCGTGGCGTGCTCACCAAGCCGTGGGTCAAGACCTCGCTGGCGCCCGGTTCGCGGGCGGTGACCGACTACCTCGGCATCGCCGGGCTCATGGAGCCGCTCGAGGCGCAGCGCTTCAACCTGGTGGGCTACGGCTGCACGACCTGCATCGGCAACTCCGGGCCCCTGCCGGAGGCCATCGCGGCGGCGATCGAGGAGCACAACCTGGTCGGCGTCGCGGTCCTGTCCGGGAATCGGAACTTCGAGGGCCGCATCCATCCGTTGGCGCGAGCGAGCTACCTCGCCTCGCCACCGCTGGTGGTGGCATATGCCCTCGCGGGGCGGATCGACATCGACCTGACGAGCGAGCCTCTCGGCACCGATCCGGACGGTCGGCCCGTCTTCCTGTCCGACGTCTGGCCCAGCCCGGCCGAGGTCGCCGACGTCGTCGCGCAGGCGGTGAGCGGGGACGTCTTCAGCCGCAACTACGCATCGGTCTTCGAGGGAGACGCGCAGTGGCGCGGGCTGCCGGTTCCGGCGGGGGACCGATACGACTGGGACACGGAATCGACGTACGTGGCGCGGCCGCCCTTCTTCGACCGCATCGGCGAGGACGACGGTGGCCCATCGGATATCGTCGGCGCTCGCGCGCTGGCGGTCCTGGGCGACAGCGTCACCACCGACCACATCTCGCCGGCCGGATCCATCGCGCGCACCTCGCCCGCCGGGCAGTGGCTGGTGGAGCACGGCGTGGAGCCGCGCGACTTCAACTCCTACGGATCCCGCCGCGGGCACCACGAGGTCATGGTGCGCGGCACGTTCGCGAACATCCGGCTGCGCAACGGGCTCACGCCCGACGTCGAGGGCAACGTCACCGAGCACCTGCCGTCCGGAGAGCGCATGAGCATCTTCGACGCCGCCGTGCGCTACGCGGAGGAGGGCACGCCGCTGATCCTGCTCGCGGGCCGTGAGTACGGTTCGGGCTCTTCGCGCGACTGGGCCGCCAAGGGGCCCATGCTCCAGGGCGTCCGCGCCGTGATCGCCGAGTCCTACGAGCGGATCCACCGCTCGAACCTCGTGGGCATGGGGGTCCTCCCATTGCAGTTCCTGCCGGGAGAGGGTGTCGCGGCGCTTGGCCTCAGCGGCCGCGAGACCTTCGACATCGCAGGCATCTCGGACGGCCTCCGCCCTCGCCAGGAGCTGAGCGTGGTCGCACGCGGCGAGGACGGGCACGCGCTCTCCTTCCGGGTCGTCGCCCGGCTCGATGGCGAGATCGATGTGACCTACCTCAGAAACGGCGGGGTGCTCCAGACGGTCCTTCGCCGCCTGGCCGGGCAAGGCAAGGCCTGAGCGGAAGATATCGGCCCTCCTGCACCAGCCCGATGTGCTACAATGTCGCACATGGAACGCATTGGCATCCGCGAGCTGCGACAGAACGCTTCGGAGTACGTCCGACGCGCCGAGGCCGGGGAGACGATCGAGGTGACCGACCGCGGTCGGCCGGTGGCTCGGCTTGCGCCGGTACCCACCGGTGAGACCGTGCTCGAGCGGCTCATTGCGGATGGGACCGTGACGCCCGCGACAGCCGACCTCGAATCGCTGGGTCCACCGCTTCCGCCCCGGCCCGGTGCACGTCCGCTGTCGGAGGTCATCGACGAGATGCGAGAGGACAAGATCTAGGTGTCCCTGGTGTACTTGGACTCGTCGGCCGCGGTGAAGCTTGTCGTCCATGAGTTGGAGTCGGACGCGCTAGTCAGGTGGCTTCCCGTCAGCGTCCCGCTCATTTCGTCGGCCCTCCTCCGGACGGAGCTCTTGAGAGCCGTGCGTCGCGAAGACCCGCAGCGCCTGGAGCGCGCCCGCGCGACGCTGCGGCGCATCGACCTTCACGCCATCGTCGAAGGGGTCCTGGACGCCGCCGGCAGCGTTGACCCGGTCAACCTGCGCTCACTGAACGCTATCCATCTTGCGACGGCGCATCGGCTCGCTGCCGATCTCGACGCCATCGTCACTTACGACCGCCGCATGATCGAGGGCGCCCGCAGGCTCGGCCTTCCGGTAGCCTCCCCGGCGTGAGGGCGACACTGGCCCTCGCCGAGCTTCTGAATCGGGCGCTGGGATCGGAGATCGAGGAGCTGATTGACTACGGCAAAGCCTGACGGAGTTGCCAAGTGTCGCTGCGACCGTGCGCTGGCTGCACGGAATGGCGACGGAGATCGACGTGATCTGCCTGCGCACCGGCTTCCCCAGACGACTTCTGCGGCTCGCCGCGGTATAAGGCCCGCCTCAGCGATGAATCGCCGGAATCACGCCCGGAGGCCGCCATGAGGTGTCATCTGATCGATTCATCGGGCCGGACAGCGCCCAACCCCGCGGCCGAGCCCTCCCGACGTGTGGAATGCGCCGATGAATCGGGCAGGCGGCGCGCGCGATTGGCTCGGAGGTCACAGATCGGCGATTCATCGGCGCTGGCGTTCCATTGCCGCGCGCTGACGCATCGGTCTAGACTCACCGCCGGCCCCATCAGCCACCCTGGAGTCCCACGTACGTGACTGTCACCACCGTCGACGACCTGCGCGCGCTCATTCGCGAAGTGCCCGACTTCCCGAAGCCGGGGATCAGGTTCTACGACATCACGACCCTGCTCAAGCAGCCGGACGCGTTCCGCGCCGTCATCGATCGCATGCAGGAGCAGATCGGCGACACCAAGGTCGACATCGTGGTCGGCATGGAGAGCCGAGGGTTCATCTTCTCGGCCCCGCTCGCCTACAAGATGGGCGCGGGCTTCGTTCCCGTCCGCAAGCTCGGAAAGTTGCCTGCCGAGACGATCGAGGTCGAGTACGAGCTCGAGTACGGCACCGCCACCCTGGAGATCCACTCCGACGCCATCGAGAAGGGGCAGCGCGTGCTCATCGTCGACGACCTGCTGGCCACCGGCGGCACGGTGATGGGCACCATCGAGCTCGTGCGGCGGCTGGGCGGCGAGGTGGCCGGGCTCTCGTTCATGGTCGAGCTGACCGCGCTCCACGGGCGCGACAAGCTCGGCGAGTTCGAGATCCACGCCCTCCTGAGCTACTGACCCTGCGCGCGCTTCAGATGGCGGTCGCCTCCTCCAGCCGCATGCGGGCCCGCACGGTGACGGACCGCGGCGAGATTGCCGCGTTCCTCGACACGGACCGGCTTTTCGCCGCGTACGCGCTCGGCGACCTCGATGGGCCGAACCGGCGCCGCGTGGCGTGGGGCATGGCCTACGACGACGCCGGCGCGGCGACCGCGATCGCCATGCATCACGAGGGGCTCGTGCCGCAGCCGCTGTTCCTGATGGGCGACCCCGGCGGGGTCCGGGCGATCCTCGACTCGGTGATCAAGCCGCGTGACGCATACCTCATGGCGACCGCCGAACTCGACGCCGCCGTGGCGCCGCTCTACGAGCTCGAGACGCCGGTGGCGATGCTGCGCATGGTGGTCGACCGGAAGACATTCGCGCCGCTCGCCGGGCCGGCGGAGCGACTGACGGCGCTCGACATCGACGATCTCAATCGGCTGTACCAGCTCGGGTTCCGCGCCGGCTTTCCGGCGTCCGTGGTGGAGGACGGCATCTACTACGGCATTCGCGTCCGCGGGCGGCTGATCAGCGCGGCGGGGACCCACGCCGTCAACGAGCGCGAGGGGATCGCCGTCGTCGGCAACGTCCTGACCCACACCGACTATCGCGGCCACGGCTTCGCGAAGATGGTGACGAGCGCCGTGACGGCCGACCTGCTCCGGCGCGTGACCGACGTCGCGCTGAACGTCCACGCCGACAACGCCCAGGCCGTCGCGGCCTATGCGCGGTTGGGATACCGTACCTACTGCCAGCTCAGCGAGCGCCTCATCCGACGGCGCCAGGGCGGGTGGGGGCTGATGAGACCGATACGAGAGGCGATGCGATTCACGTGGCCACGCGAACCGAGATAGCGCACGACGTCGCCGAGGTCGGGCTCGCCGACGCCGGTCAGCTGAAGATCGAATGGGCGGATCGGCAGATGCCGGTCCTCGCCGGCATCCGGGAACGGTTCGCCGCCGATCGACCGCTCGCCGGCTGGCGTATCAGCGCCTGCCTGCACGTGACCGCGGAGACGGCGAACCTAGTCCGTACCCTGGCCGACGGAGGTGCCGACGTGGTGCTCTGCAGCTCGAACCCGCTCTCGACCCAGGATGACGTGGCCGCCGCGCTCGTCATCCATCACGGCATCCCGGTGTACGCCATCAAGGGCGAGGACCGCGAGAGCTACTACCGCCACATCGGGGCGGCGCTCGACCACCGCCCGCACATCACCATGGACGACGGCGCGGACCTGGTGAACGAGCTGCACACGAAGCGCACCGAGCTCCTCGACGAGGTCGTGGGCGGCACGGAGGAGACGACCACCGGCGTGATCCGGCTGCGGGCGATGGCCGCCGCGGGACGCCTGCGCTATCCGATCGTGGCCGTCAACGAGGCGCTCACCAAGCACCTCTTCGACAACCGATACGGGACCGGACAGAGCGCGATCGACGGGATCCTGCGCGCCACGAACATCCTGTTCGCCGGCAAGACCGTGGTCGTCGGCGGCTACGGCTGGGTCGGTCGCGGGATCGCCTCGCGGGCACACGGCATGGGCGCCAACGTGGTGGTGGTCGAGGTGGATCCGATTCGCGCCATCGAGGCCGCCATGGACGGCTTCCGGGTCATGAACGCGGAGGCCGCCGCGCGCGAGGGCGACGTCTTCATCAGCGGCACGGGCAACCTCAACGTGTGGGGCGCGCCGCACTTCCCGCTCATGCGCGACGGCGCGATCCTGGCCAACGCAGGGCACTTCAACGACGAGTTCGAGATCGAGGCGCTCGAGGCGCAGTCGACCTCGAAGCGCGACGTCCGTCCCTTCACGACCGAGTACGCCATGGCCGATGGGCGCCGGATATACCTCCTGGCCGATGGGCGCCTCGTGAACCTCGGCGCCGCGGAGGGCCACCCGGCGCTGGTCATGGACATGAGCTTCGCGAACCAGGCGCTCGGCCTCGAGTGGCTGCGCGCGCACCTCGATGAGCTCGAGCCCGCGGTGTACGGCATCCCCGACGACATCGACCGCGAGGTCGCTCGGCTCAAGCTCGTGAGCATGGGCATTCGCATCGATCCGATGACGGCCGCGCAGAAGGCCTACAGCGAGTCGTGGGAGTCCGGCACCTAGGCTGACGAGCGCCTCGATGCACGACTCGGCGGTCTAGGCGCGCCCATCATGCCCGGCCCTGGCAGGACGGACCCACGCCCGGATTGGGGAGAGCCTCGGCCCGGCGTCGCTGCCCGCGTGCTTGCGAAGCTCCGCGGCTGGGTCCGCGAGCGGCCCCGGGCACGACCGTCCGGGCTCCGGGAGCTGCCTCTCCGCCTGCGGCGCGGGGAGCTGGCCGCGGAGTACCTCGGCGCCGAACGCGCCGGCGACCACAAGCGTGCGGGCGCCACATCCACGGTCGCGATGGAGCGGGCGATCGCCGACGCCGAATGGTGGCAGGCCGATGTCTGGGCGCACCGCGCGCTGTGGCACTTCGAGCAGGCCGAGCTGACGCTCCAGGCCGTCCGCCTCGCGCGGCGCATTGGCGACATCCGCTCGGCCGGGGGCGACCCGGCGAGCGCGCGCCGGTACTATGCCGAGGCGATCGACGAGGCTCGCGACATCGGCGCGGAGCATGAGCAGGGGCTTGCCGCGGTCGGCCTGGGCCGCGCCCTGTTCGATCTCGGCGACGTCACCACCGCGCGGCGCCTGGGACGGGCGGCTGCCGAGCTGCTGACCCGGTCGGGCGCGCCGGCCGACGAGCTCGCAGGCGCGCGCTCGCTGCAGGGAACGGAAAGGGCGGTCGGCGAGGTCCGAGAAGAGGAGGAGGGCGCATGACACCGCGACGCACCATGCGGGTTGGGATCGTCGGGGCCGGGGTGATGGCCGAGGCGATGATCGCCGGCCTGATCGCCGACCGGGCGGTGCTGCCCGCCGAGCTCGCGGCCTCGCATCCGAGACGCCAGCGGCGGGACGTCCTGGTCGAGCGGCACGGGATCAAGGTGGTCGGAGCCAACGCCGATGCGCTCGACTCTGCGCAGATCGTTGTGCTGGCGGTCAAGCCGCAGGTTCTCACGCGCGTCATGCGCGAGCTTCGCGGGAGGCTGGCGGCCGAGCAGGTCGTGCTGTCGATCGTCGCCGGCGCCACCATCCGAACCCTGGTCGAGGGCCTCCAGCACGCGTCGGTGGTGCGGGCCATGCCGAACACCCCGGCGCAGATCCGCCGCGGCATCAGCGTGTGGGCGGCCTCCGATGCCTGCACCGCCACGCAGCGAGACCTGGCTCGTGCGGTCCTCCGCGCGCTGGGCGACGAGCGCCACGTGGACGACGAGAGCTTCGTCGCCATGGCCACCGCCCTGTCGGGCACGGGACCCACGTACCTGTTCGCGGTCATGGAGGCGCTCATCGATGCCGGGGTGCACCTGGGCTTCCCGCGCGAGCTGGCGCACGACCTGGTGGCCGAGACGCTGGTCGGGTCGGCGGAGTACGCACGCGCGTCCGAGATGCATCCGGCGCAGCTCCGCAACGCCGTGACCTCGCCGGGCGGCACGAGCGCGGCCGCGATCTACGAGCTCGAGAAGGGACGCATCCGAACCGTCTTCTCCGACGCCGTGTGGGCCGCCTACCGCCGCACCCTCGAGCTCGGTGAGCGGCTGGAGGCGGAGGTCGCGCGCGAGGCCGGAACCTGATGTTCGCGATCGTGATGGCCGGAGGGTCCGGCACGCGCCTGTGGCCGCTGTCGCGGCGCGAGACCCCGAAGCAGCTGCTGGCGCTCATCGGCGAGACGAGCCTTCTCCAGCAGACCGTCGCCCGCATCGGCTCGCTCCTCAAGCCGCAGGACATCTTCGTCATCACCAGCCAGGCGCACGTTCGCGCCACGCGCGACCAGCTGCCGCAGCTGCCGGAGGAGAACGTGCTCGGCGAGCCCCTGGCGCGATCCACGGCCGTGGCCGCCGGCCTCGCCACCGTCCTCGCCCGCCGCGAGAGCGACGAGGTGGCGATCGTCCTGCCGGCCGACCACTTCGTGGCGGACGACGCCGCGTTCGCCGACGCCCTTCGCGAGGCGGCGCGGACCGCGGAGCGCGGCTACCTCGTCGCGTTGGGGGTCGTGCCGACCCACGCGGCGACCGGGTACGGCTACGTCAAGGCCGGGGAGCCGCTTCACGAGGCCTCGTCCGCAGCCATCGTCGAGAGGTTCGTCGAGAAGCCGGATGCGAGCGCCGCCAGGGAGATCCTCGCCGGGGGCAGGGCGTTCTGGAACGCGGGCATCTTCGTCTGGCGCGTGTACGCGTTCCGCCAGGCGGTCGAGCGGTTCCAGCCAGAGCTGGCGTCGGCGCTCGAGCGCATCGGCGAGATCCATCGGACACCGGGCTGGATGAGCAGGGTGCGGGACATCCTCGAGCCGATCCCGGCGATCACCATCGACGTCGGCCTCGCCGAGCCTGCTGCGGCGGACGGGAGGATGGCGGTCGTGCCGCTGGAGGCGGGCTGGTCGGACATCGGCTCGTGGTCGGCGCTCCTCGAGGCCCTGTCGTCGGCGAAGGGCGCGGATCTCGTGGCCAGCGGCCGCCATCTCGATCGCGGCTCGCACCGGGTCCTCGTCCACGGAGGGGATCGGCTCATCGTGACCGTCGGCCTCGAGGACGTGATCATCGTCGACACGCCGGACGCACTGCTCGTGTGCAGCCGCGACCGCGCGGAGGAGATCAAGCCGGTCCTCGACGAGATCGCGCGCACCGCCGGCGAGCGCTACCTGTAGTCGCGGCCTGACTGCGCCGATGCTCCGCGGGCGGTCCTTTCACCCGGCGTGCATAACGGCCAAGAAGCAGTCGCGAGCGGCGTCAGCGGGCCTCGGCGGGTGCTCAGAGCGGCCGGGAGGTGCAGCCGGTGAGCGCTTCGGCGACGCGCCGCCCGTCCGGAGGAGGAGCCTGGCCGTTATGCACACGGGGCGCACGGTCGCGTGACGAAGTACCCCTCGCGAGGTGCCTGGCTCGCGGAGCTCATCGGCCTTGGGATGGCCATGTACCTGCGGCTCGTCGCCCGGACCTGTCGCGTCTCCGGAGACGTCACCGAAGACCAGGTGGTGCTCTCGTTCTGGCACGAGTTCAACCTCTCGTCCTTCGTCGTCACGATCGCGCGTCGCGGGCACCTGCGGCACGCCTCGTTCTCCACGCGCGGCTTCAGGGGCGTGGTGATCACGACCATGCTCGAGCGATCCGGGACCGA
>DASWGW010000005.1:0-24551 GCA_036393435.1 Candidatus Limnocylindria bacterium
TGATCCAGCGCGACGACGACCGACCGGACGTGGTGCGCGCACGGCTGGCCAAGCAGGTCCTGCCGATGCTCGAGGTGCTGGAGCACTACGACCGCGCCCGGATCGTGCAGCGCATCGACGGGACGCAGCCCGTCGACGCCGTCACCGCCGAGATCCTCGCCGGCCTGCGCGGCTCATGAGACTGGCTGCAGGATGGCAATCGGGGCAGCCACTCGAATGGTGACCATCAAGCGGCCCGACGAGGTCGCACGCATGCGGCAGGCAGGCCTGATCCTGGCGTCCGTACTCGCCCGGCTCGAGACGGAGCTCAGGCCGGATGTGACCACCGCCGACCTGGACGCGATCGCCGAGCAGATGATCCGCGACGCCGGCGCGACCCCGTCGTTCCTTGGCTATGGGGGCGGTCACGGGAGGGTTCCCTTTCCGGGGTCCATCTGCGCGTCGATCAACCACGAGGTGGTCCACGGCATCCCGTCGCCGCGGCGACGGATCCGCGACGGGGACGTGGTCGGGCTGGACGTCGGCTGCATCTGGCAGGGCTGGCATGCGGATGCGGCCCGCACCTTCGCGGTGGGCAGCGTGGCCATGCCGGTGCGCGACCTGATCGACGCCACCGGCCGCGCGCTGCAGGCCGGCATCGGCGCGGCGCTCCCCGGGAATCGGCTCGGCGACATAGGCGCCGCCATCGAGGCTGTCGCCAACCAGCGCGGCTACGGCATCGTGCGACCCTTTGTCGGCCACGGCATCGGGCAGCAGATGCACGAGGATCCCCAGGTTCCCAATCACGGGCGGCCGGGGACCGGCATGCGGATCGAGGCCGGGATGTGCTTCGCCATCGAGCCGATGTTCAACCTGGGCGATGACGACGTGTCGCTCCTCGACGATGGATGGACGGTCGTCACCAACGACGGTGGCCTATCGGCCCATTTCGAGGACACCGTGGCGGTCACCGCATCAGGCCCGCAGGTGCTGACCCGTGCGTGAGCGAGCGACCAATGCCGCCGTTGTGCCGGTCCTGCATGCTCGTGTATACTCCTCCTTCCGTGGGTCGCCCGGTGCGGCGGCCTTTCCGTGTGTTCCCAACCAGGTTTCAGTCATTCAGCAGATCGAGGGTGCGTAGCGCTTGGCGAAGAAGGATGCCATCGAGGTCGAGGGAGAGGTTGTTCTCCCCCTGCCGAACGCGATGTTCAAGGTGCGACTGGAGAACGGGCACGAGGTCCTGGCCCACATCTCCGGCAAGCTGCGCCAGAACTTCATCCGCATCCTGCCCGGCGATACCGTCCGTGTCGAGCTCAGCCCCTACGACCTCACTCGGGGTCGCATCACCTACAGGATGAGATGAAGGTTTCTGCCTCCGTGAAGCCACGCTGCGAGCGCTGCAAGGTCATCAAGCGCTCCGGCGTGGTGATGGTCATCTGCGTCGTCCCCAAGCACAAGCAGCGGCAGGGGTAGGCGGATGGCGCGCATCGCCGGCGTCGACATCCCCCGCGAGAAGCGGGTGGTCGTCGCCGTGACCTACATCCACGGAATCGGGCCGACCTCGGCGCGACGAATCCTGGCCGCGGCCAACGTCCCGCACGAGGTGCGTGTCCGCGACCTGACCGAGGAGCAGGTGAACCGCCTGCGCGAGGTCATCGACCGCCAGTTCAAGGTGGAGGGCGACCTCCGCCGCGAGGTGAGCCTGAACATCAAGCGCCTGATGGAGATCGGCGCCTACCGCGGCCTCCGCCACCGGCGCAACCTGCCGGTCCGGGGCCAGCGAACGAAGACCAACGCCCGGCAGCGCCGCGGCCCGAAGAAGACCGTCGGCATCCGCCGCAAGAAGTAACGGGAGCTACATGGCAGAACGCAAGAGCGCGAAGCGCGGGAAGAAGCGCGAGCGCAAGAACGTGCCGACCGGGCACGCGCACATTCAGTCGACGTTCAACAACACCATCGTGACCATCACGGATATGACCGGGAACGTCGTGAGCTGGGGCAGTGCCGGCCTCGTCGGCTTCAAGGGCTCGCGAAAGAGCACGCCCTACGCTGCCGCGCAGACCGCGGACCTCGCCGCGAAGCGGGCGATGGAGCACGGCATGCGCCAGGTCGAGGTCTTCGTCAAGGGACCCGGCGGTGGGCGTGAGCAGGCCATCCGCTCGCTCCAGACCGCCGGCCTGGAGGTGACGGCCATCACCGACGTGACGCCGATCCCCCACAACGGCTGCCGACCGCCGAAGCGGCGAAGGGTCTAGCCGATGGCACGCTATACCGACGCCGTCTGTCGCATCTGCCGCCGGGAGGGCCTCAAGCTCTTCCTGAAGGGCAGCCGCTGCTACAGCCGCAAGTGCTCCTTCGAGCGCCGCAGCACGCCGCCCGGCATGAACACCATGCGCCGCCGGAAGGTGAGCGAGTTCGGGCTGCAGCTGCGCGAGAAGCAGAAGGTGCGCAAGAGCTACTCGGTCATGGAGCGCCAGTTCCGCAACTACTTCGCGAAGGCGGAGCAGCGCAAGGGCATGACCGGCGAGAACCTGCTGCGCCTGCTCGAGATGCGCCTCGACAACGCGGTCTACCGAATGGGCTTCGCCTCGAGCCGGGCGCAGGCGCGCCAGCTCGTGACGCACGGCCATTTCGCGGTGAACGGCCGCCCAACGAACGTGCCGAGCTTCGGCACCAAGGTCGGCGACCGCATCGAGGTGCGCGAGGGCCGGCGCGGACGCGAGTTCTTCCAGACCGCCGCGGAGACGATCCGCAGCGCCCAGATCCCCGAATGGGTGAGCGTCGACCCGACCAAGCTGTCGGGCACGATCCTCGCCGAACCGGCGCGCGAGCAGATGCCGCTCGAGTTCAACGAGCAGCTCGTCGTCGAGTACTACTCGCGCTAGGAGTCGCAAACCACAGACATGATCGAACTAGAGACCCCAGCCGTTCAGCAGCAGCCCACCCCGCGCATCGAAGAGGTGCACTCGGAGGGCAACATGAGCCGATTCGAGGTCACACCGCTCCAGGAGGGCTACGGCGTGACGCTCGGCAACGCCCTGCGCCGCGTGCTGCTCAGCTCCCTCGAGGGAGCTGCCGTCACCAGCGTCCAGATCGCCGGCGTCTTCCACGAGTTCAGCACCATCGAGAACGTCAAGGAGGACGTGACCCAGATCGTGCTCAACGTGAAGAAGCTGCGACTGCGCTCCTTCGCGCGGCACCCCGTCACCCTCAAGCTCGTCAAGCGCGGCGCCGGCCCGGTGACCGCCGCCGACATCGCCGAGTCCGCCGACGTGGAGATCGTCAACCCGGACCTCGTGCTGCTCACCCTCGACTCGGACTCGGGCTCCATCGAGATGGACCTCACCGTGGAGACGGGCGTCGGGTATCGGCCCGCGGAGCACACCGAGGAGATGCCGATCGGCGTGGTGCCGGTCGATGCCATCTTCTCGCCGGTTCGCCGCGTGAACTACCAGGTCGAGAAGACGCGCGTCGGGCAGATGACGAACTACGACCGCCTGATGCTCGAGATCGAGAGCGACGGCACCACGACCGCCCAGGCGGCGCTCAGCCAGGCCGCCGACATCCTCATGCGCGAGTTCGGCCGCTTCGCCGAGATCGGGCGGCCGCCGGTGCCGGGATCCGGCGAGGCGCCGACCGCGCCGAGCGCCAACCTGCTCGATGCGCCGATCGAGGAGCTCGACCTGCCGATGCGGGCGTACAACAGCCTCAAGCGCAACAGCATCACCAAGATCGGCCAGATTCTGTCGCTCTCCGACGACGAGTTCCTGCGCATGCGGAACTTCGGCCAGAAGAGCCTCGACGAGCTCAAGGAGCGGCTGGCCCTGCGCGGCTTCATCGCGCCGGAGAGCACCTCGATGAGCACGGACGAGTCCGACCTGCCGCCGTCGGCGGAGCTGGACGAGGCCGCGGCCGCCGAGCTGGATCGCGAGGCCTAGGCTTCGATGCCGCACCGCATCGCCGGACGACGGCTCGGGCGGGCCAGCGACCATCGGCTGTCGATGCTCGCCAACCTCGCCGTGGCCATCCTCCGCTACGAGCGGGTGAAGACCACCGAGGCGAAGGCCAAGGAGGTGCGCGGCGTCGTCGACGGCATGATCACGCTCGCCAAGCGAGGTGACCTTCATGCGCGCCGGCAGCTCGTCTCGCGGATGCCGCACGAGCCGCTCATCGTCGAGAAGCTGATGGGTGAGCTCGCGGCGAAGTACGCCGATCGCGGCTCCGGCTTCACGCGCATTGTGAAGCTCGGCCAGCGCGCCGGCGACGCGGCGTCCATGGTCCAGATCGAGCTCGTCTGAACCGACGGGCGAACAGAACACCGACACGACCGATGGCCGCCGGCGCGCAGCGATGCGCTCGGGCGGTGGTCGAGTACGACGGGACGGCCTTTGCCGGCTCCCAGGTCCAGGCGAACGCCCGGACCGTGCAGGGGGAGCTGGAGGAGGCGCTTAACAGGCTGATTGGCGAGCGGACGCGAGTCCGGCTCGCGGGACGAACCGATGCCGGGGTACATGCCACCGGGCAGGTGGTCGCGTTCTGCCTGCCCCGCCGCGAGAGCGGATGGTCAGGCTGGCGCGACCTCCAGCGGCGGCTGAACGCGGCGCTGCCGCGCGACGTCGCGATCCGGACGCTCACTCCGGTGCCGCGGGGCTTCGATCCGCGGCGCGACGCGCGCTGGCGGGTCTACCGCTATAGGATCCTCATGAACGGCGTCAGGCGGCCGCTAGAGCGCTACCGTACGCTCGAGATCGACGAGCCGCTTGACGTCGGCGCGATGCGGGCGGCGGCGTCCGGCATGCTGGGGGAGCGAGACTTCTCGGCGCTGGGGGCGAATGCCCGGGGACGGACGGTTCGGCACCTCGCCGAGGTCCGGATCACGCGACGCGGCCCACTTGTCGAGATCCGCGTCACGGCCAACGCCTTCCTGCGGCGCATGGTGCGAAGCATGGTGGCGCTGCTCATGGAGGCGGGACGCGGCAAGCTCGCGCCGGGGGACGTCGAGCGCCTGCTGGATCGGGGCGAGCGTGCCCTCGCCGGGCGCGCGGCTCCCGCGCGCGGGCTGACCCTCGAGCGGGTCGTCTACGAATCAGCCAGGCAACCGAAGAGAGACGCTGCCACGACGCCCCCTGGCGCCGTGGCGGGAAGCATCGAAGCAGGACGAGGAACGCAGAGACAGTGAAGACGTACGCCGTCAAGGCGAGCGAGATCGAGCGCAGCTGGTGGGTCGTGGATGCGACCGGCCAGACGCTCGGCCGGCTGGCGACGCGCGTCGCCACCCTGCTCGAGGGCAAGCACAAGCCCATCTACACCCCCCATCTCGACACCGGTGACCACGTGGTCGTCGTGAACGCCGGGCGGATCAGGGTCACCGGTGACAAGCTCCGGCAGAAGACCTACGTCCGCCACTCGAACTATCCCGGCGGGCTCCGCGAGGAGAGCCTCGAGACGCTCCTGGCTCGCAAGCCCGAGCTCGTCATCGAGCGCGCGGTGAAGGGCATGCTGCCGCAGAACCGGCTGGGCCGCGCCATGTTCAAGAAGCTCAAGGTCTACCGCAACGGCGAGCACCCGCACCAGGCGCAGCAGCCGACCGTCATGGATCTCGAGAAAGAGGAGAGCAGGTGAGCACGAACTACGTCTACGGCACCGGCCGCCGCAAGACGGCCGTCGCTCGCGTCAGGCTGCTTCCGGGGGACGGCACGATCATCGTCAACGGCAAGCCGGCGGGCGAGTACTTCGGCGGGACCACCAGGGACGGGGCGATCTCCCTGCCGTTCCGCGTGACGGAGACCGACGGCCGATACTCGGCCAGCGTCCTCGTCGCCGGCGGCGGCGTCTCCGGGCAGCTGGGGGCGATTCGCCACGGGATCGCGCGGGCGCTGCTCTCCGCCCACCCGCAGGCCAGGCGAGCGCTGCGCGACGCCGGCCTGCTGACGCGCGACCCGCGGGCCAAGGAGCGCAAGAAGTACGGCCTCAAGCGTGCCCGAAAGGCGCCGCAGTACACGAAGCGCTGATCGGCGCGGCGTCGTGATACCAGAGAGCCCGGCCGGGATGGCCGGGGCTCTTTGTTATGATCGATTCCCTCTGCGCCGCACCTCAGGCAGGCTCAATTCCACGTGATCGACGAGATCCGCGACTTCCTGGATACCTACCTTCGTGGCAACTGGACGTCGATCGTCGACATCCTGCTCGTCGCGTTCGTCATCTACTGGCTCTTCATCCTCATCCGCGGCACGCGCGCGGTGCGGATCGTCATCGGCCTCTCGATCCTGTACCTGGTCTACCTCGCTGCGCTCCTCTTCGGGTTCGACCTCCTGCGACGGCTGATGGAGACGGCTGCGGTCGTCGGCCTCTTCGCGCTCGTCGTCGTCTTCCAGCCCGAGCTGCGCCGCGCCCTCGAGCAACTCGGCCGCATCGGGAGCGTGAATCGCTTCTTCGTCAGCGCCGAGGTCGCAGGCGCCGAGCGCGTGGCGCGCGAGATCAGCCGTGCGGCGCGCATCCTGGCGGGCTCCCGCCACGGCGCGCTCATCGCGCTCGAGCGCGAAACCGGCCTCCAGGACCTGGCCTCCGACTCGGGCGTTCCGGTCCACGCCGACCTGCGCGCCGAGCTGCTCGTCACGATCTTCTACCGTGGCACCGCGCTCCATGACGGGGCGGTGATCGTCTCCGGCGAGCGGATCCTGGCCGCGGGAGTGCTGCTGCCGCTGAGCCAGAACGTCCTCGACTCCGAGCGCTACGGCACCCGGCACCGCGCGGCCATCGGGATCAGCGAGCAGACCGACGCCGTGGTCGTGGTGGTGAGCGAGGAGACCGGCTCCATCAGCCTGGTGGTACGTGGCCGGATCGAGCGCAACCTCACGGAGGCGCAGCTGCGGCGCCGCCTCTTCAACCTGATCCGGCCGCAGGCGCCGCGGCGTGCGGTGCCGTTCCTGCGGCGATCGGTGGACGGCCGCTGGGGCGTGCGGCCGGCCGAGGACGAGCCCGAGGAGCCGATCGATCCCGAGGCGCGAGTCGTGACGCCGGCCACCGGACGTGCCGTGAGGCGCGGCTGAATGCGCTTCCTCCTCCGCAACTGGCACCTGAAGCTCGCGGCGGTCGTGGGATCGACGATCCTGTACACCGGGCTCGTCTTCTCCGGGACCCTGTCCGAGCAGACGCTCCAGGTGCCGGTCGTGCAGGTGAACCAGCCGCCCGACTCGTTCAACCTCACCGGCGACCTCGGGTTCGTGGAGGTCCGGTATCGCACCGACAGCGATGGGGTGGGCTCCGTTCGCGCGGAGGCCTTCGTCGCTCGGGTCGACCTCTCGCAGTACGACATGTCCCGCGCTCCGGAGCCGCAGGTGCTCGAGGTCACCGTCAGCGCCGACGGCCTCCAGGTCCTCGAAGTGACGCCACCGACGAAGCGCGTCGAGCTCGATCGCAACGAGACGCGGAGCGTGCCGGTCGAGGTCGAGACGGGAGAGATCCCGGCGGGGCTCGAGATCGGCGAGCCGGAGCTCAGCGAGCTCGACGGGCAGGTCGAGGTCCGCGGTCCGGCATCGGAGGTCAGCCGCGTCGACCGGGCATTGGCGCGGATCCTCATCGACCCGTCGGGAATCGACTTCAACCAGCCGGTGGAGCTCGTCCCGGTCGACATCGAGGGCCAGCCCGTCGGCATCGGCCGCCTCGAGCTCTCGCCGGAGGTGATCTCGGTCACGGTCGACGTGGAGACGGTGGAGACGACCAAGACCGTCCCCGTCACGCAGGACATCGTCGGCACTCCGGCACCCGGCTACGCCCTGGAGGCGCTCGCGGTCCAGCCGTCCACGGTCACGCTCCGCGGACTGCCCGAGGTGCTGGCGCCGATCACGGAGGTGCGAACGGAGCCGATCGACATCGGCGGAATCTCCGAGACCCAGACGTTCGAGGTCGCGCTCGTTCTGCCGGAGGAGACGCGGCTGGCGCTCGCGGGCGCGGAGGCGCTCGTCACCGTCGAGGCCACCATCGGCCTCTCGGTCGGAAGCCGCAGCTTCGTCCTCGGCCTCGTCTGCCAGGGTGCCGGGACGAACGGCTGCCAGCCGAGCATCCAGCAGCTCACCCTCACGCTCGGCGGCCCGAGCGACGTCCTCCGCGCGCTCGGCGCGGCGGACCTCACGCCGTTCGTCGACGTGAGCGGGCTCGCTCCGGGGATCTATACGCTGACGCCGCTCATTCCCGCCCTTCCCGACGGCGTGGAGATCCTCCAGCTCGTGCCGGGCACAGTCTCGGTTCGAGTGGTGGCGCAGGCGTTGCCGACGCCGACCCCGGCTCCCTGACGCTCCGGATGGGGCGGCTGTTCGGGACGGACGGGATTCGCGGGGCGGTCGGGTCGGAGGTCACCGCCGACCTCGCGCTCGCGCTCGGCCGTGCGGTCGGCCAGCGTTTCGGCGGGCGGCCACTGAGCGTCGTTCTGGGCCGGGACACGCGCCGCTCGGGCGAGATGCTGAGCGCGGCCCTCGCGGCCGGGCTGACGTCGACCGGCACCGACGTGCTGGACCTGGGCGTCGTGACGACCCCGTGCCTCGTCGACGCCAGCAGCTCGCACGCCGCCGGGATCATGGTCTCGGCGTCGCACAATCCGGCGCCGGACAACGGGCTGAAGGTGGTCGTCGACGGCCGCAAGGCGGACGACGATGCGGAGACGGAGCTCGAGCGGCTGATCGCGGACGCCAGCTCTGTGCCTTCCCGCGGCAACGCCGGGCTCGGCCGCATCCGAGCCGATGCGGCGCGGATCGAGGCGTCGATCGAGGCCTACCGGCGCCGTCTCGTCGAGGCGGCCGGGACCGCGTTCACCGGGCTGCGCCTCGCCATCGATTGCGCGAACGGCTCGGCCAGCGCGATCGCGCCCGAGCTGTTCCGGTCGCTCGGAGCCGAGGTTACGGTCCTGTTCGCCTCGCCGGACGGGACGAACATCAACCAGGGCTGCGGCTCGACGCATCCCGAGCGGCTGGCGCAGACCGTCGCCGAGGCGGGCCTCGATCTCGGGCTGGCGTTCGACGGCGACGCCGACCGGCTCATCGCGGCCGACGAGCGTGGCCGCCTCGTGGACGGCGACGCGATCATGGGCATCTGCGCGCTGGCGCGTCTCGCCGACGGGACGCTGCGCAACAGCGCGCTGGTGGTCACCGTCATGAGCAACGGCGGCCTCGAGCGGGCCGTGCGCGACGCCGGAGGCAGGATGATTAGAACCGCGGTCGGGGATCGCAACGTTCTCGAGGCCATGGAGCGGGAGGATGCGACGCTCGGAGGCGAGCAGTCGGGCCACATCATCTTCCGAGACCGATCGACGACGGGGGACGGCCTCCTCACGGCAATCGAGCTCGTGCGAGCCGTGCGGCACGAGCGCGAACCCCTTTCAACTCTCGCGGATCGCATCCCGAGGCTGCCGCAGGTGGTGATAAACTCCGTCGCCCGCCGCCGCGACGACTGGCGGGACGATCGTGACTTCGCCGCCGCCGTGGACCGTGCGACGGCCCAGATCGGGGAGCGCGGACGGATCCTCGTCCGCCCGTCCGGCACCGAGCGGAAGATCCGGATCATGGTCGAGGGCGACGACGCGGACGAGATCGAGCGGATCGCCCGGGAGCTCGCCACGCTGGCCGAGGCGCGGCTCAACCGGTAGCGGACCGTAGGTCGGGAGGACACATGTGCGGCATCGTGGGATACGTCGGGCCGCGCGACGCTGCCCCGATCCTGCTCGAGGGCCTGCGGCGGCTCGAGTATCGCGGCTACGACTCGGCCGGAATCGCCGTCCTCACCGATGACGGCAAGGTCTACATCGAGAAGAAGGCCGGCAAGCTCACCAACCTGACCGATCATCTCAACGGCGACGGGCCTCCCGGGCACCCCGGCATCGGTCACACGCGGTGGGCGACGCACGGGCCGCCGAACGACCTGAACGCGCATCCGCACACCGACTGCACCGGCAAGCTGGCGCTCATCCACAACGGGATCATCGAGAACTACGCCGAGATCAAGAAGCGACTGGCGGCGACCGGCCATCGGTTCACGAGCGAGACCGACACCGAGGTGCTCGCCCACCTCATCGAGACCAAGTACACCGGCGACCTCGTTGCGGCGGTGCGCGACGCGCTCAACGAGGTTCGCGGGGCGTATGCCATCGGCGTCATGCACACCGAGCACCCGAACCGCATCGTGGGGGCGCGGTTGAACGTGCCGCTCATCGTCGGGCTGGGAGACGGGGAGGGGTTCCTGGCCAGCGACGTGCCCGCGATCCTGGAGCACACGAAGAACGTCGTCATCCTCCACGAGGGCGACATCGCCGACGTCACACCGGAGGGCACGCGCATCCTGACGCTCGCCGGCGACGAGGTCAGACGTGACGTGACCGAGATCCACTGGAGCATCGAGGCCGCCGAGAAGGGCGGCTTTCCGCATTTCACGCTCAAGGAGATCTACGAGCAGCCGCACGCCATCCAGGAGTCGCTCCGCGGGCGCGTCGACGGGCTCGGCAACGTGACGCTGCCCGAGCTCGACGCGATCGAGGACAAGCTGCGCCGGGCGGAGCGCGTCTACATCGTCGGCTGCGGCACGGCGAGCTACGCCGCGCACATCGCGGCCTACCTCATCCAGGAGTGGGCGGGCCTTCCGGCGACGATGCAGATCGGCTCCGAGATGCGCTACAGCCCGCCGCCGCTGGACGAGCGGACGCTCGTCATCAGCGTCAGCCAGTCCGGCGAGACGGCCGATACCCTCGCCCCGCAGAAGCTCGCCGCCGAGCGCGGCGCGACGATCGTGGTGGTCACGAACGTCGTCGGCAGCGCCATCACCCGCGAGGCCGATGCGGTCTGTTACCTCCAGGCCGGTCCGGAGATCGCCGTCGCCAGCACGAAGGCGTTCGTGACCCAGGTCCTCGTGCTGCAGATGATCGCGCTCCACCTCGCCCGGCTGCGCGGCACCATGACGCCCAATCGCCTGCGCACCTTCGGACAGGCGCTGCGCGAGCTGCCGCGCCTGGCGGCCGAGACGCTCAAGCTCGGGCCGCAGATCAAGAAGCTTGCGTACCGCTACGCGGGCGCGCGCGACTTCATCTACATCGGCCGCGGGGTCGGCTTCCCGATCGCCATGGAAGGCGCCCTGAAGCTCAAGGAGCTCAGCTACGTGCATGCGGAGGGGTACGCGGCGGGGGAGCTCAAGCACGGCCCGATCGCCCTCCTCGCCCCCGACACGCCGCTCGTGGCGATCGCGACCCGCGGCGCCGTGTACGAGAAGGTGGTGAGCAACGTGGCCGAGGCGCGGGCGCGCTCCTCACCCATCATCGCCGTCGCCACGCAGGGCGACGACCAGATCCACCGCTACGCGCACGACGTGCTCTACGTGCCGGAGTCGCCCGAGCAGATCGGCCCGGTCATCGCCGTGCTGCCCCTTCAGCTCCTGGCGTACGAGATCGCCGTCGCACGCGGGACCGACGTCGACCAGCCGCGGAACCTCGCCAAGTCGGTCACGGTCGAGTAGGCGGCCGAGAGGTCCGCGCGCTCACGTGCCCGTATGACCCACCACGAGATCGGCATCGACCTCATTGACATCGACCGCATCGTCAACGTGCTCGAGCGCTTCCCGGACCGATTCCGGACGAGGGTGCTGACCGAGCAGGAGCAGCGCTACTGCGGCAACCGCGTGGAGCGCATCGCCGGTCGCTGGGCCGCCAAGGAGGCGATCAGCAAGGTCCTCGGACTGGGCGTCCGCGGGGTCGGGTGGCGCGAGATCGAGATCCTCCCGAATCGCGCCGGCGCGCCCCAGGTTCGGCTCCACGAGCGCGCCGCGCGGCGGGCGCAGGCGCTCGACCTGGAGGAGGTGACGGTCTCGATCTCCCACGAGCGTCAGATGGCGGTGGCCGTGGCCGTCGCCCACCGGCGCCAGCGATGAGCGGCTGATGGCCGCAGGCGACGCGCAGTCGATCACGCGGCGATGGCTGGAGGAGCACCTTCCGGCGCGCGACGATCGAGCGCACAAGGGCGATTTCGGTCGCCTGCTGGTGGTCGCCGGATCGCTGGACTATCCCGGGGCGGCGATCCTCACCGGCCTGGGCGCGATGCGCGCGGGCGCGGGCCTCGTCCGTCTCGCCGCCGCGGAATCGGTGCACGCACGAATGGCAGGCGCCGCGCCTGAGCTCACCTGGATGGCGCTCGACGAAGAGGCTCCGGGGCTCGTCGGTCCGGGCGGCTGGCGCCGGCTGGTCGCCGAGGCGCCCGCGTACGATGCGCTGGTGATCGGCCCCGGGCTCGGGCGGCAGCCCACCACCCTGCGGCGGACGCGGAGCTTCATCGAATCGCTCGGCCGGCCGGCGGTGATCGACGCGGATGGGCTGAGCGCGCTGTCCACCGGTGCCCGCTGGTGGAGGCAGACGCATGCCGCGCTGGTCCTCACTCCCCACCCCGGCGAGTTCGCGCGCCTGAGCGGCTCCGCGACCCCCGACGCAGCGGACGACGCCGGTCGCGAGGCGGCCGCGGTCCGGGCCGCCGAGCTGTGGGGCCAGGTCGTGGTCCTCAAGGGGGCTCGCACGATCGTGGCCGCCCCCGGCGGCGCGGTCCTGCGGTCGTCGGTCGCGACGCCCGCCCTTGCGACCGCCGGGAGCGGCGACGTCCTCGCCGGCGCCATCGGCGCCTTCCTGGCTGCCGGCCTGGCGACGCTGGACGCGGCCGGCTGCGGCGTCGGGATCCACGCCGCCGCGGGCAAGCTCGCGGAGGCGCGCATCGGCCAGGCGGGCACCCTCGCCGGCGACATCGCCGGCCTGCTGCCCGAGGCTCGCCGCCTCGTCACCGCGCCGCCCAGATGACGAGGCCGGGAAGCCCGCACCGGGCGTGGATCGAGGTCGACCACGCGGCCATCCGCACGAACCTCGGCCTCCTCCGCTCGCTGGCCGGCGATGCAGGGGTGATCGCCGTCGTGAAGGCGAACGCGTACGGTCACGGGGCGGTGCCGGTGGCGCGGACGCTGCTCGGGGCAGGCGTCGAGCGGCTGGCCGTGGCGACGATCGAGGAGGCGAGCGAGCTGCGCGAGGCCGGGATCGACGCCCCGGTCATGCTGCTGTGGGGCGTCGGACGCGACGAAGCGGCCGAGGTGGTTGCGCTGGGACTCGAGCCCATCGTGTATGACGAGGCGACCGTGCGGCTGCTGGAGGGCGAGGCGGGACGGGCGGGGAGCCGGCTGTCGGTGCATCTCAAGGTCGACTCCGGCCTCGGCCGGCAGGGGGTCGGACCCGACGAGGCGCTCGCGGTAGCCGCGAGCGTGGCGCGGAGCCCATTCCTGGACCTCGCGGGGACCATGAGCCACCTGGCCGCGCCGGGGGAGGACGACGCGTACACCGAGGTCCAGCAGCTGCGCCTGGCGCGCGTCGTGGATGCCATGCGATCGTCGGGCATCGATCCCGGACTCGTCCACGTCAGCGCCAGCGGCGGCATCCTGGCAGGCGGCGCGGGCGTCGGGCAGGCCGATGCGGTCCGGCCCGGCCTCGCGCTGTACGGGCTGCTGCCGGCGTGGGCCGCCGAGCGGGACCCCGGCCTGCGCCCCGCCCTGACCCTCAAGGCGCGACCGGTGCGCGTGTTCGACCTCTCCGCGGGCGAGCCGATCGGGTACGGGCTGCGACATCGCGCGGCCCAGCCGACGCGGATCGCCACGCTCGGGATCGGATATGGCGACGGCTGGCCCCGGGTCCACGCGAACAACGGCTTCGCGCTCGTGCGCGGCCAGCGCGCCCCGATCGTCGGCGCGATCAGCATGGACGGCCTGACCGTGGACGTGGGCGGCGTCGAGGGGGTGACGGCCGGCGACGAGTTCGTGCTGATCGGCGAGCAGGGCGGCGCGCGCATCACCGCCGACGAGGTCGCCGGCCAGCGCCGGACGATCAACTACGAGGTCACCACGGCGCTGCGCGAGCGCCTCCCGAGGCTCCACCTCGGGGCGGACTGAGCGACCGCCCGACGCGGGCGGGGGTCACGGCGGAGGCTGGGGACGGGCACAATGGAGCGAATGACGGACGACGCTGCGGGCCGGATCGCCGCGGAGCTCGAGGGTCGCGGACTCGGCGCGGTGGCGAGGCTGCTGGCGGATGCGCACCGGCCGCTCGCCCCACTGCTCTCGGACGTCGGCGTGGCGCTCGGGGGCCTGCTCGGCGCCGTCGGCGGCGGTGCGGCGACCGAGCTGCGGGAGCTCGTGGAGGACGAGGCCGCGCTCGACAGGCTCGTCGCACGCCTCGACGATGCGGGAGGGCACCGTGCCGAACCCGGCTGAGCTGATCGACCGCCTGGTCCAGTTCGTGGGCGAGGTGCTCAGCGCCTCCACGCTGCGCTTCGACATCGTGACGACCCTCGCCGTGCTGGGGGTGCTCCTCATCTTCCTGCAGCTCGTCGCGCGGCCGGTGTCTCGCTGGGTGACGAGGGACGCGGGCGGCCTGGGCGGCATCGGCCGCGCCATGGCGCTCGCGGCGGAGTCGGGGACCGATGCGGTCGTGTCGCTCGGCGCCGGCGGTCTCGTCCGCTCGACCGATGCGCTCGCGCGCCTGCAGACGCTGGCCGCGCTGCCGGTGCTGGGTCACGTCGCACGCGCCGCGGCCCGCAGCGGCGTGTCGCTCCGGGTCCTGACGAACGATCCGCTCGCGGGCGTCCTGGCTGCCGCGACGATCGATGCCTCTCACGCGGCGACCGCCACGCCCGAGCGCCTGGGCCGGTCGCGCATCGTCTACGTCGGCGAGGGGAGGGCCTCCGGGGCGGGGCTCTCACTGTCGGCCGCCGCCCGGCCGGCGTCGGCGGTCGCGATGGGCAGCCTGCGCGAGGAGGCGCAGCTCCATCTCGAGGGCCTGGGCGGGACGGCCGGATCGCTCCACGCGGGCACGGCCGAGGCGTCCCAGGCTCCCGCGCCGATCCTGAGCGCGACCGGCGCTCTCATCGGCCCCGAGCTGTACCAGGCCCCCGCCGACCTCCGATCCGAGGTCGAGGAGCGGACGATGGTCACGTCGGCCAACCGGCTCATCCTCGTCGTGCTCGCGCTCGTGATCCTCGGCAGCGTGCTCGCGCTCGGAGGGATCGTCGACCTTCGCGGCGTGCTGCTGGGAGTCGCGCCAGAGTGAGGCGCCCATCCGTCTCCGCGCTCGTCGTCATCACCGGGATCCTCCTCCTCGCCGACTTCCTGATCGTCAACGAGTCGCTCGGGCAGCTCGCGTCGATCGCCGTGGATCTGGCGATCATCGTCGCGGCGGGCGCCGCGCTGGCCGCAGTCGGCTCGCTGGGCCTCCGGCGCGGCCTCGACCTGTGGCGACGGCGTGGAGATCCGGTGGGGGCCGTGCTGGTGCTGGCCGGCATCGGGGCGGTGCTCGTGGCCGGCCTCCGTCCGGGGTCGGAGGGGGCGTCGGATCCAGCCGTGCGATGGATCCTCGTCGCGCTCCTGATCCCGATCGGGGCCACCCTCTTCGGGCTGCTGTTCGTCTCGACGCTGGTGGCGGCACGGCGCTCCGTCGCCTCGCGCGACCCCGCCGCAACGCTCCTCGTCACGATCTCGCTCATCACGCTCGTGTTGCTCCTTCCGCTCGGCGGCGCCCCGGGCGCGTGGCTCGCCGCGGGCGCCGCGTGGTCGCTCGAGGTGCCCATCGCGGCGGTCTTCCGCGGGCTCCTCATGGGAATCGCCGTCCTCGCGGCGGTCTTCGCCGCTCGAACGATGCTCGGCATCGGCCCGCGCGATGAGTGATCGGGCTCGGCTGCTGCTCCGCGGCGCGCCGGTCGCCCTCGTGCTCCTGCTGGGACTCGGCTGGCTGCTCCCCGAGCCCGGCGGGCTGTCGTTGGGGTCGGGCGATGGCGAGGCCGCGCGCCGCGTCGAGACGACCCTCGACGCGATGCGGGACGCGCCGCTCGTCGTCGTCGGTTTCGATCCGGACGTGGGCACCTATCCGGAGATCCGCCCCACCGTGCGCGTCCTCCTCGCCGACCTGCTCGCGCGTGACGCGCAGCTGGTCTTCGTCAGCCTGACGCCGGAGGGACGAGCCCTGCTGGTGGCCGAGCTCGGCCGGCTCGAGGCAGGTGGCATCGAACCCTCGGCCATCGTCGACCTCGGCTTCGTGTCCGGCGCCGAGGCCGCCCTCGTGTCGTTGAGCCGCTCCGTCCGGGCACCGGGCGGCGCGCCGGAGGCCGTCGGGGCGCGCCTGGCGGCCTTCGGCCTGGCGGCGGCGGACCTCATCGTCGTGGTCGGCGGGAACGATCTCGGCCCTCGAACGTGGGTGGAGCAGGCCCTTCCGCGCGTCGGGCAGCCGCCGACCGTGGCGATCGCGCCCACGATCCTCCTGCCCGAGCTGGTGCCGTACGTCGAGAGCGGCCAGCTTGACGGGCTGATCGCGACGCCGATGGACGGTGCCTCGTATCGCGCCGCCGTCGATCCCGAGGGCCAGCGAGACGGCGCGGATCGGCCGCCCGATCCGCTCGCGCTATTCCTCGGGATGCTCGTGGCGGTCGGGGTCGTCGGCCAGGCGCTCGGCGCGCGCCTGGTCCCGGGCCTCCGCCTCCTGCGCCGCGGCGAACGGGCGTGACCGGGCTGTTCGACGGCCTCGCCGCCGACGCAGCCGCCACGTGGGTGGCCGCACTCGTCACGATCGTCGTCCTGGGCGGCCTGATCGGCGAGCGTCGTGCGTTCGGCTGGTCGCAGCACCTGCTCGCCGGCCTCGCCACCGGGTTCCTGGGGCTGCTTGCGATCCGCGAGGTGATCCTGCCGCGGCTCGTCGACCCGCTGCTTGCGGATCCCGGAAACCGCGTCGACCTGTGGATCGGGCTCGGGTTGCTCGGGCTGGCGGCCGGGGCGCCCTGGCTGCCGCGCTCCATCACCGCCGTCCCGCTCTCGATCGCGCTCGGCAGCCTCGCCGCCTTCGCCCTGGGTGGCGCCATCGTCGGCACGCTGCTGCCGCAGCTGGCGACGACGATCACCGGGCCCGCCGGCGGTCTCGTGGGTACCGCCGTGGCGATCGCATCGGCCGGCGTGAGCGGACTCGTGCTCGTGAGCTTCCTGCACGGGGGACCGCGCGGGCGTCTGCTCGCCGCCGCCTCGGGCGCAGGTCGATGGCTGCTCATCGCGGGGCTCGGCGGTTGGCTGGGGTACCTGCTCCTGTCGCGGCTCGTCCTGCTCATGGACCGTATCGGCTTCCTGCTCGGCGACTGGCTCGGGATCGGGCTGTGAGCGTCGCGATCGACACGGAGCTGGCGCTGCTCGTGGATACGGGGACCGCCTGGACAAAGGCGGGGGTCATCGGTCGGGTTCGCGGCCGATGGCGGCTCGTCGCCCACGCCGCGCAGCCCACGGCATGGGGCGAGGAGGAGGTCCTGCGCCGCCTCGTGGAGCAGCTCGCCGCCAGCGCCGATCCGCGGCTCACGGGCCGCTTCCACGATCTGCTGGCACGCGCGACGCGCGTCGAATGCCGGACGCCGGCGCGCGCGGCACGGCTGGCGGTGGTCGCGGTGTCGCGGGAGCTCTCCGGCAGCGCCGCGCGTCGGGCGGCCGAAGCCGCCGGCTGGCACGTGACCGAGATGGTCACCTTCGACGACGGGCGCACCCTCGCCGAGCGCGTCGCCCTCATCCAGGCCGCCGAGGTCGACGCGTGGCTTGTGGCCGGCGGCTTCGACGAGGCCCGGAGCGCGCGGGCGCTCGAGGCGGCGGCGCTCGTGGCCGCCGCGCGGCGGCCCGGCGGCCCACCCGTCGTGTGGGCCGGGTCCGCGGAGCTGGCCGACGACGTGCGCGGCATGTTCGAGAAGGGCGCGGCGACCGCCGTCGCGAATCCGAGGCCGGACGCGCGCCGCGACGAGCCCGCGGCGCTGCGCACCCACCTCCAGGCGCTCCTGCGTCGCACGGTTGGCCCGGAGGACGAGGAACGCCTGACGCCGGTCGCCCTGCCGCGAGCGGTGGGCACGCTCGCCGCCGCGACCGGATTCCGGGTGCTGGCCGTCGACATCGGCGCGACGACCGCCATGCGCGTGCTTGCGGAGCCCGACGGCACGACGGAGAGCCGCGTCCACGCTCGGGGTGGGCTCGCCGGCGCAACGCTCCTTCCCGGGGCGCCCGGGCGCGTGGTCCGCACCGACGTGGATGCCGGGGACGAGCCGGCGGTGGCCGACCTGCTCCACAACCTCCACGCGCGGCCGGCAAGCCTGCCGCAGACGGCCGAGGAGCTCGCGGGCACCCAGGCCGCCACCCGGCTGCTTCTCGCGTCCCTGCTGGAGGACGGAACCGGCGGCTCGCTCGACCTCGTGATCGGCGCCGGCCGCGTCATCGCCGCGGCGCCGCACCCGGCCCAGGCGATGCGCATGCTGCTCGACGGCGTGCGTCCGGTGGGCGTCACCCAGCTGACGGTGGACAGCGGGGCGCTGCTCGGTCCGCTCGGCTCGCTCACGGACGCCGAGATCAGCGAGGGCCTCGCGCTCCTTGCCGACGACCTCCTCGTCCCGCTCGGGACCTCGGTCGTGTGCCGTGGCGGGGAGCCGGGCCGCGTCGCGATGCGGGTGACGGTCCACCGCGCCGGATGGCCGGCGCACGGCCCGGTCGAGGTGCGGACTGGCCAGGTGCAGGTCGTGCCACTTCCTCGAGGACAGGAGGCGGAGCTCACCATCGAGCCCGCCAACGGCGTCACGCTGGGCGGCGTCCGTCGCTCGCCGCGAATCACGGCCACGGCGACCGGAGGGACGGTCGGGGTCGTGCTCGACGCGCGGGGCGTTCCCATCGGCCTCCCTAGGCGTGCCGACGACCGGCGTGCGGTCGTCGCCGGCTGGCGTGACGCGCTCATGCGAGAGGCGTCCCCCGGCGCGGAGCGCGTCGCATGAGCAGCGTCGTCCACACGGTCCGCATGCCTGTCGGCTCGCGGCCCGCGGTCAAGGTCGGCGCCCGCGTCCAGCCGGAGGACGTCCTCGCCACGCGACGCCCGCCGACCGACGGGGTGACGCTCCAGGTGGCGGCGCCGCTCCGCCGTCCGGCCTCGAGTGCGTCCGAGTGCCTCGTGGTGCGCCCCGGGGCCACGCTCCAGCGGGGAGAGGTCCTGGCCCGCGGCGAGGCGGGACGCGAGGTGATCGTACCGGACGCCTGCCTCTTCCTCGGCTACGACCCGGATCATGGGACCGCGCTCCTCTCGCCGCTCGGCGAGGAGGAGCCGATCCTCGGACACGTCCAGGGCAAGGTGGCGCGCCTGACCCCGAGCGCCATCGACGTCCGGGTCGCCGGGGCGGTCCTCATCGGCGTCGCCGGCTCGGGCGCGGCCGTCCACGGCAGGCTTCGCGTCTCGGTGGACGACGGCGTCGATGAGCTGCGCGCCGGTGCCATCAACTCCGATGCCACCGGCCGCATCGTGGTGGGCGGGTCGCGCGCGTCGGCGGAGACGCTGACGCGGGCCCGCGCCATGGGAGTCGCCGGGGTGGTGCTCGGCGGCGTGCTCGACAAGGACCTTCGGGACTTCGAGGCGACCCAGCAGCGCCGCCGCGAGGTCGGGGGCGGCGGCGGTGACTTCTCGGTCGTGCTCCTCGAGGGATACGGGAAGATCGGCATGGATCCGGGAGTCTTCGGCTGGCTGCGCCGCCACGACGGCAAGATGGTGAGCCTGTTCGGGGACGCCGCCCGGCTCTACGTGTACGACGCGGACGAGCCGCCCACCCGCCGGCTGCTGGCGCGTCCCGGGGACCGCGTCGTCGGCACTCGACGCCCCTATGCCGGCGCCGGCGGCCGGCTGGTGCGCATCCTGGCCGGCCAGCACGTCGTGTCGTCCGGAGTCTCGACCCGGGCCGCCCTCGTCCGCTTCGAGGACGGTCGAACCGGCATCGTGCCCCTCGCCAACCTGGAGGCGACAGAGGTCGTGGCGGGCGGTTGAGCCGGCCGTTCCTATACTGCGGCGCATGCACCGATCCAGGGCCGTGTCGAGCTTCAGCGAGCTGCGCAGCACCAGTCCCGACCACACGCGCGAGCTCGGCCGTCGCCTCGGCACCGCCGCCGCTCCCGGGACCGTCCTCGCGCTGATCGGTCCGCTCGGTGCCGGCAAGACGCAGCTTGCCAAGGGCGTGGCGGAGGGCCTCGGCGTGACCAGCGTCGTGAACAGCCCGACGTTCGTGCTCATGAACGAGCACCTCGGCCGCCTGCCGCTCTATCACGTCGATGCCTACCGGCTCGACGATCCCGGGGAGGCGATCGCCGCCGGGCTCCTGGACGACCGCCAGTCGGCCGGCGTGACGGTGGTGGAGTGGGCGGACCGCCTGGCCGGATGGCTGCCGGAGGACCGGCTCGAGATCGAGATGGACGCGGTCCGGGATGCGCCGATGAGCCGCACGCTGCGCTGGCGGGCGCTCGGCGTACCACATTCGGCCCTCGCGGATCGAACGCTCGGCGAGGCGGCACGGGCCGATGAGGTGGCCGCCGCCACGTGATCATCGCCATCGAGGCCGCATCGACCGACCTGTCGGTCGCCGTGGCGCAACGCGACGGGACGCTCATCGCCGACGACGGCTGGACGAGCGCCCAGCGGCAGTCGGCCGAGCTCCTGCCGCACCTTCTCGAGCTCCTCGCTCGTGCCGGCCGATCGCTGCGTCAGACGGAGGCGGTCGCCGTAGGCATCGGCCCGGGATCCTTCACCGGGCTTCGCGTCGCGCTGGCGCTCGGCAAGGGCCTCGCATTGGCCCTCGAACGGCCCATCCTCGGCGTGCCGAGCCTCCAGGCGTGGCTGTCGGCGTATCCCGATGCGGCTGCGGCCCTCGCGCGCGCCGGAGCCCGAGAGGCGTACCTGCTGCCCCGCGGCGAGGATTCGCCGCGGATCGTCGACCGCGACTCGATCGCGGCGCTCGTGCGTGGCGCGCGCATCGTGGCTCCCGCGGAGCTCGCGAGCGCGTTCGGCCTCGAGGGTGCGGAGTCGCCGCGCGCGGGCCGGGCCGTGGCCGCCCTCGCCGCCGGACGCCTGGATCGCGAGCCCGCAGGCGACGATCTGCGCACCCTGGAACCGATCTACGTACGCGCGCCGAGAGGGCTCAGCGCCGAGACTGAGGGCGAGGTCCGATGGCTCTGACCGCACCCGTCGTGATCGCGCCGATGACCCTCGCCGACGTCGATGCCGCCCACGAGATCGAGCGGCTCAGCTTCGCGACGCCGTGGCCCGCGTACGCATTCGAGCAGGAGCTGCGCGGCAACCGCCTCGCGCGCTACCTCGTCGCGCGCGCCGGGGACGAGCTCGTCGGATTCGCCGGGATGTGGATGATGGTCGACGACGCGCACGTGACGACCGTCAGCGTGCATCCCCGCTGGCGACGGCGCGGGGTGGCACGGCAGCTGATGCTCGATCTCACCGAGCTCGCCATCGCGATCGGGGCGCGGCGCATGACGCTCGAGGTGCGGCCGAGCAACGCCGGTGCGCACGGGCTGTACCGCGAGTTCGGCTTCGACGTCGTCGGACGCAGGCCAGGCTACTACAGCGACGACGGCGAGGACGCCCTGGTGATGACGACGCCGGAGCTCGACTCGCCCGCCATGCGCGCCGTGCTGGACGCGCAGCGCCGGCGCGCCCCGGGATGAGCGCGCCGCGGATCCTGGCCATCGAGTCGTCCTGCGACGAGACCGGGGTCGCCATCGTGGTCGGGGGCCGGCGGATCGAGGCGAACCAGGTGGCGACCCAGGTCGCGCTGCACGCCGCCACCGGCGGGATCGTGCCGGAGGTCGCTGCCCGCCAGCAGCTGCGCTGGATCGTGCCGACGCTCGAGGCTGCCCTGGGCGAGGCAGGCGCCGCATGGGACGACCTCGACGCCGTGGCGGTGACGTACGGGCCGGGCCTCATCGGCTCGCTCCTGGTCGGCGTGAACCTCGCCAAGGCGCTGTCTGCGGTGCGCGACCTGCCGCTGATCGCGGTGAACCACATCGAGGGCCACATCTACGCGAACTGGCTGGCCGATGGGAACGGCGGCGCGGTGCTGCCCGCGGAGCCCGCGTTCCCGCTCCTGTGCCTCGTCGTCAGCGGCGGTCACACGCAGCTCGTGCTCATGCACGATCACGGACGCTACGAGCTTCTGGGGCAGACGGTCGACGATGCGGCCGGCGAGGCCTTCGACAAGGTCGGCCGGTTGCTCGGCCTGCCGTACCCCGGCGGCCCCGCGATCAGCGCCGCCGCGGTGGACGCCACGCCGGCCACCAGGTTCCCGCGAGCACGGACCGACGGCCCGTACGACTTCAGCTTCAGCGGGCTGAAGACCGCGGTGCTGCGCGAGGTCGAGGGCTATCGCGAGCGCGGTGAGCCGATCCCGGTCGACGGGCTCGCGGCAGCGTTCGAGGAGGCGGTCGTCGACGCGCTCGCGACCAAGACGGTCGCCGCCGCCCGCGACCACGGCGTGGCCTCGGTCGCGCTGGGTGGTGGGGTGGCAGCCAATCGGGCGCTGCGGGCCACCCTCGCCCAGCGGCTGGGGACCGAGGGACTCTCGCTGCTCGTGCCGCGACCGGAGTGGTGCACCGACAACGGCGCGATGATCGGCGCGGCGGCCGGCTTTCGGTTCGCGGCCGGCGACCGCGCCGACGCCTCCCTCGAGGCCGTGCCGAACCTCGCGCTGCCGTGGCTCCAGGCCGGGTGACCGATCCGCTCGCCGCCGAGCGACTCGTGCCGCCGACCCCCGGCCAGCTGCGGCGGCTCCTGGGCGCAGAGCGCCTCCGGCCGCGAAAGAGCCTCAGCCAGAACTTCCTGACCGACCCGACCGCCCTGGACGCCATCCTCGAGGCCGCCGAGCTCAGGCCGGGGGATCGCGTCGTGGAGGTCGGGCCGGGGCTCGGGGTCCTCACGCGACGTCTCCTGGCGGCGGGCGCATCGGTCCTGGCGGTGGAGGTCGACCCGCGCCTGGCCGAGTACCTGCGCCGCGAGCTGTACGGCGTCGATGGGTTCGAGCTCATCGAGGCCGATGCGCTCACCATCCATCCGCGCGACGCCTTCCCGGGCGAGTCGTTCAAGCTCGTGGCGAACATCCCGTACCACATCACCAGCCCGCTGCTCCACGCCTTCCTCGAGGGCGAGCGCCCGCCGGAGCTCAGCGTGCTGCTCGTGCAGTTGGAGGTCGCGGAGCGCGTCGCCGCTCCGCCCGGTCGCATGAGCTACCTGTCGGTCTTCGCGCAGAACGTGGCCGACGCCGAGGTCGTGGCGCGCGTCCCCGCGGCCGCCTTCGAGCCGGCGCCGGCGGTCGATTCTGCGGTGCTGCGACTGCGGAGGCGCGATGCGCCGGTCGTCGCAGTGGGCGAGGGCCGAGAGCCCTTCTACCGGGTCGTGCAGGCGGGGTTCCGGCAGCGACGCAAGCAGCTGCACAACGGGCTCACCCGCGAGCTCGCGCTGTCGCGTGAGCGCGTTGAGGCGGTCCTCGCCGCGTGCGGGATCGACCCGGAGCGCAGGCCGCAGACCCTCTCGGTCGAGGAATGGGCGTGCGTCGCGGACGCCCTGGGGCCCGAGCTGTGACCGCCGGCACGACCGCTCTGGCCCTGGACGCGCCGGCGAAGGTGAACCTCGACCTGCGCGTGGTGGGGCGCCGCGACGACGGTCAGCACCTCCTGGAGAGCACGATTGTCCTGCTCGAGCTCTCCGACCGGCTCCTTCTGCTTCCTGGGTGCAGCGGCCTGCGGGTCGACGGCGCCGTGGCCGGCGACGTGCCGATCGACACGGGCAACCTGGCGTGGCGCGGGCTGGTCGCCGGCCTCGGTCGGGAGCCGGAGCTCACGTGCCTGACGCTGGAGAAGCGCATCCCGGCGGCCGCCGGGCTGGGTGGCGGGTCGTCCGACGCGGCCGCCGCGTGGCGCCTGGGCCGTGCCTGGCGCGGCGCTCCCGAGGAGCCGGCGGCCGGCGAGGTGGAGGCGCTCGCGGCCATCGGTGCCGACGTCCCGTTCTTCGCCTCCGGCGCGGCCGCGGCACGGGTGGAGGGCATCGGCGAGCGCGTCACAACGTTGCCCGCGCGCGAGCTCGCCATCGTCCTGGTTCACCCGGCGCTCGGGCTGCGCACGCGTGACGTGTTCGGAGAGCTGCGCGAGGAGGAGTGGGGGAGCGGAACGAACGACCTGCTGGCGCCTGCCACGCGCCTCTGCCCGCCGATCGCCGAGCTCTTCGCGCTCGTGGTCGCGGCGGGTGGGGAGCCGCGGCTGACGGGCTCCGGGCCCACCGTCTTCGCGGCGACCGAGGACCCGGAGCGTGCCCGCGACATCGGCTCCCGGCTCGCGCGCGCGGGACAGAGGGTCACCGTCACCCGCTCGCGGCGCGCAGGGGCTAGCATCGCGCGCAGCACGGAGGAGAAGTGATGGCGGAGCGGCAGGCGATCAGCACCCCAGAGGCGCCGGCAGCGGTCGGACCGTACAGCCAGGCGATCCGTGTCGGCGACCTCGTGTTCACGGCGGGCCAGCTCGGCATCGACCCCGGCAGCGGCGAGATGGCGGGAGCCGACGTCGCGCAACAGGCGGAGCGGGCGATCGCGAACCTCGAGGCCATCCTGGCGGCGGCGGGAAGCGGGCTGGGCAACCTCGTGAAGGTCACCGTCTTCCTGGCCGACATCGCGGACTGGCCGGCGGTGAACGAGGTCTATGCGCGGCTCATC
>DASWGW010000006.1:0-5016 GCA_036393435.1 Candidatus Limnocylindria bacterium
CGCCGACGCCGTGCTCCAGAACCTCGAGTTCATCGAGGATCGCCAGCCATCGCTGGTGCTCATCCTGGCCGGCGACCACGTCTACAAGATGGACTACCGGCCGTTCATCGCCCTGCACCGTGAGCGGAAGGCGGACCTCACCTGCGCGGTTCGGACCGTGCCAATCGCGGAGGCGCATCGGTTCGGCATCCTGGACGTGGCGCGCGACGGTCGCGTGACGCAGTTCGTCGAGAAGCCAGCAGACCCTCCCTCGAACCTCGTCAGCATGGGCGTCTACGTCTTCTCGTGGCCCTTCCTGCGGGAGGTGCTGAGCCCCGAACGCATCGACTTCGGGCGCGACGTGCTGCCGGCCATGGTCGCCGAGCGTCGCAGGGTATTCGCGTACGAGTTCGCCGGGTACTGGCAGGACGTCGGCACGGTGGAGAGCTACTGGCGCACCAGCCTCGACCTGCTGAGCGATGCGCCCGGGATCGAGCTGAACGATCGCGGCTGGCTCATCTACACGCGCAGCGAGGAGCGGCCGCCGGCGCGCATCGGTCCGAACGCCAGCGTGGTCCGCTCGATGGTCAGCCACGGATGCGTGGTGGACGGCACCGTCGAGCACAGCATCCTCTCGCCGGGCGTCAGGGTCGCGTTGGGGGCGACGGTCCGGGACTCGATCGTGATGTTCGACGCCGTCGTCGACGAGGGGGCCGAGGTCGACCGGGCCATCGTCGACAAGGAGGCGCGCATCGGTCCCGGCGCGCGAGTGGGGGCCGGCGACGACCTGCGGCCGAACGTCGACGAGCCGGAGCGGCTGTATGCCGGCATCACCCTCGTCGGGAAGCGGGCGCGCGTGCCGCGCGGCGTGGAGGTCGGCCGAAACTGTCGGATCGACCCCGGGGCGACCGAGCGCGACTTCGCGCGGCGGCGCCGGATCAGGTCCGGGGAGACCGTGGTGGCCGGTGTCGGGGGCAGTCGGGCGCCGTGACGCTCGATCCGCCGCCGATCGACCGCTGGCTGGCCGACCTGGGCCTGGAGGTGGTGGGTTCGTCAGGCTCGGCCGGAGACCCGGCGTTCAGCCGCGACCTCATCCTCGACGGCCACCGTCGCTACGACCTGCGGGTCACCGTGGCGTGGGTGGCCGGGGTCGGCTGCTCGCTCTGGGCATACTATGGCCTCGAGGCGATGGAGATCCCCAAGCGTCTCTACGCGCGGATGCTCCGCGCCAATTTCGACTATCCGTACGTGAAGTTCGCGCTGACCGATGACGACCGCCCGATGCTGATGACCGAGCTTCCATCCGCGGCCGTCGACCGCGACGAGCTCGGCCGGGGGCTCGTTCGGCTCCTCGTCGTCGCCGATCGGCTGCTGGAGGAGACGGCCCACGCGGTGGCGGACCGCGGCGTGCTCCCCGACTGGACGGACCGCGTGAGCCGCAACACGGAGCTCATGGCGGCGTACCGCGCCGACGTCGAGGGGACGATGCCCGCGTGGGAGCCCTCCGTTCCACGAGTCCGGCGAAGGGGCCTCCTGGCCAGGCTGCTGGGGCGGGCCTGATGCGCGTCCGTGCCGCCGCGCTGCGAGGCGTGCTGCTCGCCCCGCTCATCCTGGCCGTCTCGGCGGTCCCGGGCGGCCCGGTCGCCCTCGTGCGAGGGGCCGAGTACATGCTCGAGACGTCCGCAACGTACGACGTACAGCCCGCTTCACGCCAGATCGCGGTGACCATCGACGTGACATTCACGAACACCACGCCCGACCCTGCCGGGCAGTTCAGCGTATTCGACGAGGTGAAGCTGGCCGTGCACGACCAGGCTGCCGGCGTCGCCGCCACCGACGCGGAGGGCGACCTCACCGTTGCCGTGGCGGTCGAGCAGGAGGTCAACGTCGCGACGATCGCGCTCCGCGCGCCGCTCCGTTTCGAGGAGACCGTCGAGTTCGAGGTCCGATACACCCTGCCCGACACCGAGGACCCGCTCCTGCGCGTTCGCCCCTCGCTCGTCGTCTTCCCGGCGTGGAGCTTCGGCACCTCCGGCGACGTGACCGTGACGCTGCCCGAGGCATACGAGGTGCACGTCGACGGGAACAGGCTCACCAGCAGGGCGAGCGGGCTCGTGAGCGGTGACATAGCCGATCCGACGCAGTGGCTGGCCCTGGTGACGGCCATCGCCGAGGCGGAGTACGCCAGGTTCGACGCCACCGTTCCGCTCGTCGGCGGTACGGCCGATCTCCAGGTGCGCTCGTTCGCCGACGACGAGGCGTGGGGCGAGCGCACGCTCGCACTCGTCGTGCGCGCGCTGCCGCTCCTCGAGGAGGAGATCGCGCTGCCATACCCGCGCCTCGGCGACCTGGTCCTGACCGAGTCCGTCGCGCTGAACGCCGGCGGGATGGGGGAAGCGACCTCCACCGCAGGCGGGGTGATCCTCATCGCGTTCGACGAGCCACCGTTCACGACGCTTCACCAGCTGGCCCACGTCTGGCTGTCGGAGGAGCTCGTCGGCTCGCGATGGATCCGGGAGGGCATGGCAAGCGAGGTCGCCGAGCGCGTCGCAGCGCGGGTGGAGGTTTCGCTGCCGTACGACCCGGCTGCGGTCGCCGCCGAGCAGGCGGCGTCCGCGTTCCCGCTCGATTCCTGGTCGGCGGACGCCGGGGACGCGGAGGCGTACGGGTACGCCGCGTCGTGGAGCGTGATCGTCGAGCTCCGCGCGCGAATCGGCGTCGAGGCGCTGCGCACGGTGCTCGCTCGGGCGGCCACCTCGGTCGGCCCGTACCGCTCCGCCGACATCAAGCCGGTGCCGCCGGCCGAGAATGCGCCGGCTCCGACCGTGCCGCTCACGACGCGGTCGTTCCTCGACCACCTCGAGACCGTGAGCGGCGTGGACCTGACCGATATCTTCCGCGCCCGCGTGCTGACCGAGACCGACATCGCCCTGCTCGACGGCCGGGCGGCTGCCCGCGCGGCGTTCGACGAGCTCGTGGCCGCCGCCGGCGGCTGGGGGGCGCCGGACCCGGTCGCGGGCGCGATGACCGCCTGGAGCTTCGACGACGCCGTCGCACAGATCGTCGCCGCGAGGGCATGGCTGGACGAGCGCGAGGCGCTGCTGGCACTGCTCGCGCCCGCTGGGCTCTCGGCGCCGGATCGGCTGCACCAGGCGTACCGGGCCCACGGCGGGGGCGCGGACGCGCAGGCCGAGCTGAACGCGGAGCGCGAGGTGGCCGAGTCGTACATCGGCACCGCGGACGCGGTCAACGCCGAGCGAAACCTGGTCGAGCGCATCGGCCTCATCGGCGGCCCCGATCCCGCGCAGCAGATCCGCCTTGCCAACGGGCGCTTCGCCGATGGAGACCTCCGCGGCTCGCTCGACGCCATCCGCGAGGCCCAGCAGCTCCTCTCCTCCGCGGAGGCTGCGGGCGTCGCCCGGCTCGCGAGCGCGGGGCTCATCGCGGTCGTCCTGCTGGTCGTGGCCGCGATCCTCTTCCGCCGCCGCGCCTCGTACACTTCCCGGCGATGACGAGCGACCAGGCGCCGGCCCGTCCGTCGCCGCGCTTCCAGCCCGCAGCCGACGTGCTCTCCGGGGAGACCGCGGACGTCTACTTCGAGCGGGCACGCACCATCCTGGCGGCGGAGCGGCTCGACCCCGTCGTCACGCTGGAGATCTTCGCGCGCGGTGAGGGCATCCTGTGCGGGGCCGAGGAGGCGCTCGCGTACCTCCGCGAGATCCTCGCGGAGGTCGACGGCGAGGCTCCGCCCGTCGTCGAGTCACTCCACGACGGGGATGCCTTCGGCCACAAGGAGGTGGTGATGCGCATAAGCGCGCGTTACTCAACGTTCGGCCTGTACGAGACCGCGCTGCTCGGCATCCTCGCCTCCGGATCGGGCTGGGCGACGGCCGCACGCCGCGTCGTGGACGCGGCCGCGCCGATCCCGGTCATCGGCTTCGGCGCGCGGCACGTGCACCCCAGCGTGGCGGACCAGATGGACTACGCGAGCGTGGTCGGCGGCTGCATCGGCGCATCCACTCCCGCCGGCGCACGACTGGCGGGCCTGGCGCCGACTGGCACGATGCCGCATGCCCTGGTGCTCATCTTCGGCGACACGGTCCGTGCGGCCGAGGCCTTCGACCGCCACATCGATCCGGCGATCCCCAGAGTGATCCTGGTCGACACGTTCCGCGACGAGGCGGAGGAGTCGCTCCGCGTCGCCGAGGCGCTCGGCGACCGGCTGTGGGGCGTTCGGCTCGACACGCCGTCGGAGCGCGGCAGCGTCACGCCCGCGCTCGTCCACGAGGTGCGCGCCCGTCTCGACCAGGCTGGACATCGACACGTGAAGATCGTCGTCTCCGGCGGGTTCGACGCCGAGCGCATCACGCTCTTCAAGGAGTCCGGCGCGCCGGTCGACTCCTTCGCGGTGGGCAGTGCCATCAGCAAGGCCAGCCCCATCGACTTCACGGGCGACCTCAAGGAGATCGACGGGCGGCCGGTGGCCAAGCGTGGCCGGATCCCAGGGCGGACGCACAGCCCTCGGCTCCAGCCGGTCGACCTGAGGGGCGACACGCGCGCGTGACCTAGACTCAGCCGATGGAGCAGCGCGAGGACCGCGAGTCGGCGTACGAGCTCTTTCAGCGCGGCACGCGCATGCTGGCCGAACATCACCCCGGGGCCGCGGCGGTGCTCCTCGAGCGGGCCCTCGCGCTCGAGCCCGGGAAGGCATCCATCCTCGAGGCGCTCGGCCGGGCCTACTTCAACCAGGGCGAGCATGCCGCGGCCGCCGAGCGGTTTGCGGTGATGGTCGCGGCCGATCCGCTCGCCCACTACGCCCATTTCGGGCTCGGGCTCGCGAAGGGCCGGCTCGGTGACCGGGGCTCCGCCCTGCGTCACCTGCGCATGGCGGTCTTCCTCAAGCCGGAGATCGAGGCCTACAGGCGCGCGCTCGCGCGGATCGACCACTCGTCCGAGGGCGGGCGTCGCGCCGAGGCTGGCTCGCCCGGCTGAGCTCCTGCCCTCTCGGGCCAGGAGCGCCTGCAACCTCTCAGGCTC
>DASWGW010000007.1:0-7678 GCA_036393435.1 Candidatus Limnocylindria bacterium
GGTCATGCGGTGGGAACGAAGAACCGGCCGTCGAGCGAGTCGACGGCCGGTCGGGTAGCCATGAGAGCGGAGGTCAGCCCTGGCGGTCGCAGTCGGGGCACATCTCAGACTGGGGAATGGGTGCTTCTGGGGTGCCCGTGGCCCGTGGAAGGGCTCGGCCGCAGATCGTCAGGCCCGGCTCGCCGACGAGATGAACCTTGCTGAAGTGGCGATCCGGGAGGCGCCAGGTCACGTACCGGCGCTGACGAGTAGGGGACGACGTCACAGGAGGGTGACTCCGATGCGGAGGCATGATTATGCCAGAAATCCACCTATTCCACAAACCCCGAGCCGATCTGGCAGCATGAGCGCGCACGCATGAAACGCATCGGAATCCTCACCGGTGGCGGCGACGTCCCGGGCCTCAACACGGTCATCAAGAGCGTCGTCTACCGGGCGAGCGAGGTCGGCTGGGAGGCCCTGGGAATCCGCCGCGGCTGGCAGGGCCTGACCCATCTTCGGCTGGATGAGCCCGATGGCGGCGGCCTCCTGCGACCGCTCGATCGGGCGCTGACGCGGGCCATCGACCGGACCGGCGGGACGGTGCTGCACACGTCGCGCACCAACCCGGCGTCGATGGGGCGCTTCGCCTTGCCCGAGCACATCGACGAGGGCGCGCTGGCGCGGTTCGAGTCCGAGGACGGGCGCTTCGACCTGACGCCGCTCGTGCTCGAGAACCTCGAGCGCCTGGGGGTCGACGCGCTCGTCACCATCGGCGGAGACGACACCCTGAGCTACGCGGCGCGCCTGGCGCGCGAGGGCTTCCCGGTCATCGCCATCCCCAAGACGATGGACAACGACGTGCAGGGCACCGAGTACTGCATCGGCTTCTCGACCGCCGTTACTCGTGCCAAGGAGCTCATCAATCGCCAGCGAACGACGCTGGGCAGCCACGAACGCATCGGCGTCTTCCGCATCTTCGGCCGCAATGCCGGCTACACAGCCTGGTACGCCGCCTACGTGACGAGCGCACGCTGCGTCATCCCCGAGGCACCCTTCGACCTCGATACGCTCGCGGAGATCCTGGCCGATGACCGCCGGCTCAACCCGTCCTTCTACGCCTTCGTGATCGCCAGCGAGGGGGCGATCTGGCATGGCGGTGAGCTGCGCGAGGTCGGCGAGCCCGATGCGTACGGCCATCGCCACAAGGAGGACGTGGGCGAGGCCCTCGCCGAGGAGATCAAGCGCCGCACCGGTGTCGAGACGGTGCACTCCGACCTCACCTACGACCTGCGCTCCGGCGACCCGGACGCACTGGACCAGATGGTCGCGATCACCTTCGCCAACGTCGCGGTCGACCTGCTGGGGGCCGGCACCTTCGGCCGCATGGTCGCCGTGCGAAATGGCAAATACGACCACACGGCGCTGCCGGGCGGCCATCTCGGCGCCCGCCGGCTTGACGTCGAGGCGATGTACAACGTCGCCCGCTTCCGTCCCCGATACGAGGCAAAGCTGGGCTCGCCCCTGCTGCTGGGGACGGCGGTCCTCGGGTGACCCCGCCCACGGGCGGGGCGTGGGCGCCGGAGCGACGCCTGCTCACGGTCGGGCTCGTCGGCCTCGTCACGGCCGCCGCATTCGAGGGCATGGCCGTCCCCACCGTCCTGCCCCTGCTCGTCGGGGAGCTCGGCGGCCTGGACCTCTACGGCTGGGCGTTCAGCGCCTTCTGGCTCACCACCATCATCGGCATCACGCTCGGCGGAGCCGATGCGGACCGACGGGGTCCGGCTCCCGCCCTCGTTGCGGGCGTCGTCCTGTTCGCGGTGGGGCTGCTGATCGCGGGCCTCGCGCCGAACATGGCCGTGGTCATCGGCGGCCGGGCCATCCAGGGCTTCGGGGCCGGCGCCATGAGCGCGGTCGTGTACGCGGCGATCGCGCGCGCCTATCCGGCGCACACCACGCCGCGCATGATCGCGCTCGTCTCGAGCGCCTGGGTCGTGCCCGGACTGATCGGTCCCGCGCTTGCCGGCACCGTCGCCGACACCATCGGCTGGCGCTGGGTGTTCCTGTCGGTGGTGCCGATGGTGCTCGTGATGGGTGCCGCCATCACCCCGCAGCTCGCCCCGCTGGGCGCCGCCGTGTCGTCCGCCTCGCCGACCCGCAGCGCGCGAGGGCGCGCCATGGATGCCACGCTGCTGGCGGTCGGGTCGGCCCTGCTGCTCTGGGCGCTGACGGTCGGGGTGCCGCTCGTCTCCGTCGTGCTTCTGCTCGGCGGTGGGTGGCTCGTCGTCCTCGCCCTGCGCCATCTGCTGCCGAAGGGCAGCCTGCGGCTGGCCCGCGGACGGCCGAGCGTGATGGCGCTCGGTTTCGGGGTGGCCTTCGCGTTTCTCGGTGCGGAGGCATTCGTGCCGCTGGCCGTGGTGGAGATTCGGGGCGGAAGCGCCGCCCTGGGAGGGTTGGCGCTGTCGACCTCGGCGGTGACGTGGGCGGCAGGCTCCTGGATCCAGGCGCGCGCGGCCGGCGCGGGCGTGCGGCGGGTGATGATGGCAGGCGGCGCGGCGCTCATCGCGGTGGGGATTGCCACGACCGCGACGGTGCTGCTGCCCGGGATGCCGGTATTCACCGCCGCCCTCGGCTGGGCGATCGCCGGCCTCGGGATGGGGCTCGCCTACTCGACGTCGGCGCTCGTCATGCTCGAGACGGCCGAGCCCGGACAGGAGGGCTTCAGCTCGTCGGCGCTCCAGCTCGTGTTCACCCTCGGGACCGCGCTCGGGGCCGGGGTGGGCGGGGCGGTCGTGGCGGTTGCGGACGCAGGCGTCATCGACCTCGCGACCGCGCTCGCCATCGTCTACGGCATCACGGCCGGGGTGGCGCTCCTCGCCGCGCTCATCGCCCAGCGCGTCCCCTCGCGAGGTCCGGCGCGGCCGCGTGGCGACGTCACGGTGCCCGCAGTCGCGCTGCCGGGTCACTGAGGCGTGTCGGCACCCGGGGTTCGTTTCGCCGAGAGGCCCCCGGCGACCGCGGACGTCGTGGTCGTGGGAGGGGGCGTCATCGGCTGCGCGACCGCCTTCTTCGCGGCTCGTGCCGGGCTGCGCGTGGTCGTCCTCGAGCGGCGGGCGGCCCTCGGGACGCTCACGACGGCCGTGTCCACCGGCGCCTTCAGGCTGCAGTTCGACAACGCCGAGGAGGTCGCGGTCGTCCGCGAGGGAGTGACGCTCTTCGACTCCTTCGCCGAGCGCACTGGGCTGGCCGGCTGGGACCTGGGCCTGCGCCACGGTGGCTACCTGTTCTGCTCATTGACCGATGCGACCCTCGAGCGATCCCGGCGCCTCGTGGCCCGTCAGCGCGAGTGGGGCCTGGACGACGTCGAGCTGCTCACCGGCGACGAGGCCCGCGCCCGCTGGCCGTGGCTGTCCCCCGACGTGCGCGGCGCCCGATTCCGCGCCGCGGACGGCTGGCTGGACGTCAAGCGCCTCACGGCGGGCTACGCGGCGGCCGCCTCGAACGCCGAGCTCATCCCCGACGCGACCCGCGGTGGCGAGGCGACCTTCGTTACGGGCGCCGCGGTGACGCGGGTCGTTGTCGACGCCGGGCGGGTCCGCGGCGTCGAGACCAGCCTGGGCCCCGTCTCGGCCGATGCCGTGATCGTGGCCGCCGGGCCGTTTCTCGCGCGGGTCGCCGCCATGGCCGGGGTCGACGTCGCCCTTGCGCCAACGACGCGGCAGAAGCTCGTGATCCCGGACCTGCCGGCGGTGCCGGCCGATGCGCCGATGACCATCGAGGAGGAGACGGCCGCGCACTGGCGCCCCGCGTTCCGCGGCTGCCTCGCGATCTTCACCGATGCCGCCGCGGTGCCGTCCGAGCCGGCCGACCCGGTTCCGGTGCAGCACGACTGGGCCTTCGGCCTCCTGGACCCCGGCTCCGACCACGCGCTGGCCCGCGTCGCACCCTTCTGGCGCGATGCGTGGGCCGATGGCGCCGCGCCCTTCCACTGGTTCCTCCAGGCGGGCCAGTACGAGTACACCCCTGACCGTCGCCCTTATCTCGGCCCAATCGGGCCGGACGGGCTGTACCTCAACGGCGGCTACTCGGGCCACGGCGTGATGGGCGGTGCCGGCGGGAGCCGGCTGGTGGTCGACCTCCTCACCGACGCGGCCGATCGCGCCTCCAACCCCTTCGCGCCCGACCGCCCCTTCGCCCCGCGCGAGCACGACATCCTGTGACGGGCTATTCCGACCCAAGCCCCTTCTCGGCGACGTCCTCCCAGAATTCCACGGCCGCTCGCTCGTAGAGCAGGCCCATGCGCAGGGTCTCTCCTCGCCAGTGCTCGACCGTCCGCTGTCCACCGCCGGAGACTCCGGGTCGCCGCTCGAGGCGCGCATCGTCCTCGTAGGCCAACAGCTTGGCCCGATGGATGGCGCGTTGCTGCTCTGCCAGGCGTAGGCGCGCCGCGGGTGGCGCCAGATCGGCGAAGAAGAGCTGCAGCAGGCCCATGTCGCGCAGTTCAGTCGGCTCAGCGTGTGGCCGGTCGAGCCACGCCTGTAGGGCGCGGCGCCCCGCCACGGTGATCGTGAACACGCGACGACGGCGACCGTCCTGCTCACGCGTCTCCGTGACCAGCCCCAGGCCCGCCAGCCGCGCCGGCTCGCTGTACAAGAGCGTGTGCGGGAAAGACCAGAAGTTGCCGAGCGTGGCGCCGACGTGCCGCTTCAGCTCGTACGGCGTCGACGGCCCCTCGCGCCCGAGCAAGCCAAGGACCAGGTACGAGGTCGGGGTCAGTCGTTCGCTTGACATGATACGGAGCGTACCATACACTCCAAACTGTTAGCGCTCGCCATACCCCCAGTTCGTTGCCGAGGGTTACACACCAGCTTCCGACCGCCACCTGTGCGCGTTGCTGGACCCTCGTCACGGCAGCGCCGACGGCAGCGAAAGGCTGATTTCCACATGGGTACCGACATGAAAACCCAGCTCTCGCGGATCCCGCTCGAGGTGTTCAACCAGGGCAATTTCGGGCTCATCGACGAGATTTTCGCGCCCGACTTCGTCGAGCACTATGCGCAGCCTGGCGTGCCGCCGACGCTGGAAGGTTTCAAGCAGTTCGCGATGGCCTACAGGTCGGCCTTCCCTGACCTCCGCTACACGATCGAGGACGTGATCGACGCGGGCGACAAGATCGTGCATCGGCTGACTGCCAGCGGGACGATGAAGGGTGACTTCCTCGGCATCCCGGCCACCGGCACGCGCGCGACCTGGACCGAGATCCACATTGGGCGCGTCGCCAACGGGCGGCTAGTCGAGCATTGGGGTCTTGTCGATCAGATGGGCATGCTCGTCCAGCTCGGCATCGTCCCAGCCCCCGGACAGGTTCCCGTCGCGGTCTAGTCACGGCCAACTGAACGTCTGGTAGGAGGCCCTCCGCGCTCGACGCGAGGGGCCTCTTGCTAGGTGGCTGGTCTCCTGGCCTCCCATTCGGCTACGGCGATGAACAGGACGCCTCCCGCGAGCGCGGCACCTCCCCAGCCGAGCCCCACCGCGGCGGGGTGATCGGGGTAGACAGCCGATACGAGCCCAAAGGCCATGGCCGCGACCCCGGCGCTCCAGGCGGGGATCCTCCATCCTCGCGTCTTGAGCGAGGCCAGCAGGCCGACGAGCACGATCGCGACGGCCATCGCGGCCATCGTCGACAGGCGCTGCACATGGTGTGGCGGCCCCACGAGATCCTGGGCGTGCGCACCCATCTCCAGCGCGTACGCGACGGATGGGACGGCGCCCATGACGGTGATCGCCAAAAGGGGCCGGCTGAGGCCGGCGCCGCGCCTGAGAAACTCCGCCCGAGCCGGGTGAAGCAGGAGCAGGATGCCGACGCCGACGAAGGCGATCGCGGCGGCTTCCACATTCTGGGCGTCCGCAGAGAGCGCCGATCCGATGAGCAGCGCAGGGATCACCAGCGCCGCCTGCTGCACCCCCGCGATCCTGCGCTCCGGAGCGCGGAGCTGCGACGCCACCCCGACGGTGAGGATGATCCCGATGAGGGCGCCGTAGCCCACCTCGGTCACCGGTCCGGCCACACCCTCGAGCGTTCCGAACCACGCAATGGCCAGCGAGGTCAGCCCGAAGAACGCGACCCCGAACAGCACAACCAGGAAGGCGGCCCAGGCCGCGAACGCAATTCGCCTGGCCGTCCAGCGCGAGGTCCGCGGTTCTCGGCCGTCCTCCGCCATCGCGCCCCGAATGCTACGCCCGCGCGCGAGCACGACACCCTTTGGCGCCCCACGTAACTCTGGAAGTTACAAATTCGCGTAAAGCGTTCCGCGTGCCGCCCCGCCAGAATGGGCCCCATGCCCGTGAAGTTCGGCCTCCAGATCAACCAGTTCACATGGCCGGGTGGCGCGGCCGCCATCGGTCCGACCCTGGGACGCATCGGCTCAACCGCCGATGCGGTCGGGTTCGACTCCATCTGGGTCATGGACCACTTCTTCCAGATCCGCAGCCTTGGACCGCCTGAGGCTCCGATGCTCGAGGGCCAGACCGCCCTCGGCTTCCTGGCCGCCCAGACCGAGCGAGCTCGGCTCGGGCTCATGGTCGGCGGGGTCCACTACCGCGCTCCTGGGCTGTGGATCAAGGCCACCACGACGCTCGACGTGCTCTCGGGCGGGCGCGCGTGGTTCGGCATCGGCGCCGCGTGGAACGAGGACGAGTCGGCCGCCCTCGGCTTCCCGATGCCCTCGTTGCGCGATCGTTTCGGCTGGCTGGAGGACACGCTGCGCATGGCGCACGGCATGTGGTCGGGCGGCAGCGGCAGCGGCGAGCCCTTCGAGGGCCGATACGTTACGGCGGCGCGCCTCCTGAACTCGCCGCAGGCGATCTCGAAGCCGCGCGTACCGATCCTGGTGGGCGGAGGCGGGGAGCGGAAGACCCTGCGGCTGGTGGCCCAGTACGCCGACGCGTGCAACGTCTTCGGCCGCTCGCCCGAGTTCATCCGCGCCAAGTTCGCGGTCCTCCGTGAGCATTGCGAGCGGCTCGGCCGCCCCTACGACGAGATCGAGCGCACCGTGCTCAGCAGCGTCGATCCCGAGACCGAGTCGGCCGACCAGATCGTGGAGCGTTTCGGTGGCCTAGTGGAGGCCGGCGCGCAGCACCTCATCTTCGGCGTCCGCGGCGTGGCCGACACCTCGCGTCTCGAGCGCCTCGGTTCCGAGGTATTCCCGCAGTTCCGCTCTTCCTGACGGCGTTGACAGATTCATGCGACGGCCGCATTACGCGGCCCGAAGCCGCGGCCGGGGCCGATTGCCGACGCGCCTGCAGCACCAGGGCAGCACCTGTCACGAGATCGGCTCCGTCCGGAGCGTAACGCGGCTGTGGCCGGATTCTGTCAATTCAGCCCGCGCCGGACGTGCGGAGGGCGGAGCTACCCACGAGGTGCTCCGACCCACGCAGCCAGCGAAGAGGCAGGAGCGCCACGAGCAGCAGCCCGACCGATGCGAGCAGCAGCCCGTCGACGCCTAGCCACTCGGCCGCCCCGCCGGCGATGAGCGAGCCCAGGATCTGCCCGACCGCGAGGAACACGGAGTACAGGCCCATGATCGCGCCGCGGTCGTCCGGGTGCTCCTCGCTGATGTCGGCGAGCATGCCGAGCGCGGCGGGGGTCGCACCGGCCAGCACGAACAGGCCGCCCGCGGCCACCAGCCCTCCGGCGATG
>DASWGW010000008.1:0-23543 GCA_036393435.1 Candidatus Limnocylindria bacterium
GAGGGCGTAACTATCGTTGCCAGTTACAGCAATTGCCCGCTTTTTTACGAGGCCTGCGAGCAACCTCGACCTGCGATTCCCGGTTCACGGGCCCTGTCGAAACCTGACATCCCCACGGACCGAACCAGGCTTCGATTGTACCAGACCGATGCGCCGATGTGAACACCCGTTCTATCGGCGGCCGCCGCAGGATTCGTGACATTCCGCGTTACGTGGGCTCGGCCACCGACCGCCCGCTCGCGCAGAACACCCGATGCCCGACTGCGAGGAGGATGGCGAGCCCAGCCTCGGAATGAGACGGGCAGGAGCGGGTCCGCTGCGCAGCCTGTAGCGCCAGCAAGGCCAGCAGGGTCCCCGATCCTGCCAGTCACAGGTCTAGAGCTTCACGCGCTCCTTCGTGTCGCGCTCGAGCTGTCGGCGCATGTCGCGCTCGGCGATCGTCCGGCGCTTGTCGTGCGTCTTCTTGCCACGTGCGATCCCGAGCTCGAGCTTCGCGCGCCCATCCCGGATGTAGAGCCGCAGCGGCACGATCGTGAGTCCCTTCGCCGCTTGGAGCCCGGTCAGCTCCGCGATCTGATCGCGGTGCAGCAGGAGCTTGCGCGTTCGCGTCGGGGCGTGGTTGAAGCGGTTGCCCTGGGCGTACTCGGCGATGTGCGCGCCGATCAGCCACATCTCGCCCTTCTCGACGCGGGCGTAGGCCTCGGCGATGTTCACCTTGCGCGCCCTCACGCTCTTGATCTCGGTTCCGGTCAGGGCGATGCCGGCCTCGAGGGTGTCCTCGATGGCGTAGTCGTGGCGGGCGCGTCGGTTGAGGGCGATCGTCTCGTCGGGCATGGGTATATCGGTCCAGGATGCGAAGCGGCGAGCGGAGATTCGGCGGACATGGAAAGAGCCGGCAGTATCCGCCGGCTCTCCCCGTCGCTACACCACGCGAAACAGTGGGTTAACGCACCGCCTCGGTGGTGGCGTGCTTGGAACTACTCACCTGCACACCACCTCCTTTCGTTGGACCGGATGCTAGCAGATGCCCCGAACGCCGACAATGCCCACGACGAGCGGCGAGGTGAGCCGTGCCGCGGGGGAGGGCGACGCCTCCGGACGGGGTCGCTCGTCGGCCAGCGGCTGCTCGGCGAGGTAGGCCAGCGCGGCCTCGAGGGCGGGATCCTTGTCCGGTGGCGTCTCGGCGCTGCGCGCAACGGCGATGTCGGGCTGGAGGCCCTCCGGGGCGACGCTGTTGTGCCCAGGCGTGAACCATCGGCTGATCGTGATGCGCACGCCCCCATCGTTCTCGAGCCGGCTCCAGACCTGGACGGTGTTCTTGCCGAAGCTCGGCTCGCCGACGAGCGTCGCTCGCCCGGCCTCGTCGAGCGCCGCCGCCACGATCTCTGAGGCTGACGCCGACCCGCCGTTGATGAGGACCACCAGCGGCAGGTCCGGGTCGGTGGCCGCTCCCTCGCCCGTCGCCTCGTAGATGCGCACGTCGTCTCCAGCCGATTCCTGCGTGAAGATCACTCCCGCGGCGAGGAACTGGCTGGCGATCTGCTGCGCGGCGTCGATATAGCCGCCGGGGTTGTCACGCAGGTCGAACACGATCTGGTCTGCGCCGTCCTCGAGCAGCCCTTCGAGTGCCTGAGCGAACTGCTCGGCCGCCGGCGCGGAGAAGGCGTTGAGCACGATGTAACCGATGTGGCCGTCGATGAGGCTGGTCTCGACCTCCTGCAGCGTGATCTCCGCACGGGTGATGGTGACGTCGAACGGCTCGCCTCCATCCCGCTGGAGCGTCAGGGTCACCTGGGTGCCGGCCTCGCCGCGGATGCGCGAGATCTGCTCATTCATGGTCGAGCCGCTCACCGGGTCGCCGTCGACCGCCAGGACGACGTCGCCGGCAAGGACGCCGGCCGCCTCCGCCGGCGACGACGCCAACGGTGCGAGAACCACGAACTGACAGGTATCGCTGAACTCGGTGCAGGCGGCGAGATCGTCGGGATCGACGGTGTTGCGGATCGCCATCTCGGCCCCGATGCCGCTGAAGGTGCCGGACAGGTCTCCGAGCGCCCGCTGGTACTCGTCGGGTGGCATGTACCCCGAGTACGGGTCCTCGACGCCGTACTGGAACATGCCCTCGATGGCACCCTCGGCGAGCTTCTCCGGGTCGAGCTCGTCGACGTACTCCCGCTGCAGGCGGTCGTACGCCTCGCAGAACGCCTCGAAGGCCGGGTCGGGCGCGGCGCAGCTCGTGGTCCCGCCCGCTCCGCCGGCCGCGAGGTAGCCGCCGGCGAACAGCAGCGCCCCAACCACGGCGGCGAGCGCGAGCGAGATCAACCACGGCACGCTTCCGCCGCCCATGGGGCGTGACGCGGCCGGAGGCCGCCGAACCGCGTCGTCCGGATCGGCCCGCGACGAATCAGGCTGCTCTTCGTTCATATCGGGCTCGAAGTCTAGCAACCGCCGCGTGAGCGGCCGGTCAGCGGCCGATTACGTTTCCGCTACGCGGGATGCCCTCGTGGCGCCGTCAGCTCACGCCGGCGAGGTACGAGCGAACGCTGATCCAGGAGCCGATGGCCCCCACGCCCAACCCGACGGCGAAGAGCAGCAACGCGAGCGTGGCGAGGAACTCACGGCTGACGGCGGTGGGCATCTGGAACACGGCCACCATCACCGGCTGGATCGGCTCCCAGGCCGCCGCGACGAGCGCGATGGTCACCAGCGCGCCGATCAACCCGCACAGGATGCCCTCGAGGATGAACGGCCAGCGGATGAAGGAGTCCGATGCGCCGACCAGCCGCATGATCTCGATCTCCCCCGCTCGGCTGTAGACCGCGATGCGGATGGTGTTGATGATCATGAACAGCACCGTCAGCCCGACGAGCCCGACCGCCCCGATCCCGACCGCGCGGATCACGTTGATGATCCCGATCAGGGTGTCGACCTCCTGCTGGCGCGTCGTGATCCGGGTGACCTCGGGCCGCTCTGTCAGGGCAAGGCTCACGTCCCGCGCGAAGTCGGGCTCGTCCAGCGCGATCTCGAGCGTCGCCTGGAGCTCGATGGTCGCGCCACCGAAGTCGAGCTCCTCGCCACGCTCCGCGAACGCGGCCTCCAGCCGCTTCATGGCCTCGTCGGGCGAGATGTAGTCCACTTCGGCCACCCCGGGAAGCGCCACGACCTCGGCGACGAGATCCTCGACCTCCGCCGTGGACAGGCCATCCTCGAGCTCGGCCGTCACTCCGACTTTCGACTCGACGAACTCGAGTCCCGAGTTGAGCCCGGCGATCACGATGAACAGCGCGGCGAGGAGGACGAGCATCAGGATCACGGTCGCCGTGGCGGCGAGGCTCATCATCGCGTTGCGCCAGAACCCCTGCCAGGCGCGGACCACGCTGAAGCCGATGAACCGGGCGAAGCCCATCGTCAGTACCGGCGCTCGTACGCGGCGGCCGACTCGTCGCGAACGAGGTGGCCGTTCTCGAGCGCGAGGACCCGGCGCCGCATGGCGTTGACGATCTCCTGGTTGTGCGTCGCCATGAGGACGGTGGTCCCGAGCTGGTTGATCTGGATCAGCAGTTGGATGATGTCCCAGCTCGTCACGGGGTCCAGGTTGCCGGTCGGCTCGTCGGCGATGAGGATCGGCGGATCGTGGACCAGCGCGCGGGCGATCGCCGCGCGCTGCTGCTCGCCGCCCGAGAGCTGGGTCGGCAGGTGGTGCGCGTGCTCGTGGAGCCCGACCAGGTTCAGCAGCGCAGGGACGCGCTCGCGCACCACGTGGCGCGGCGTGCCGGTCACCTCGAGCGCGAACGCGACGTTCTCCCAGACCGTCTTGCTGGGCAACAGGCGGAAGTCCTGGAACACGACGCCGATTCGCCGTCGCAGCCCCGGCACCTGCCCGCGCCGAATGCGCAGGAGGTCGCGCCCGGCCACGCTCACGCGCCCGCTCGTGGGCAGCTGCTCGCGGATCAGGAGCCGGATGAACGTGCTCTTGCCGGCGCCGGAAGGCCCCACGAGGAAGACGAAGTCGCCCGGCGGGATGTCGACCGTGATGTCGGCGAGGGCGACCTTTCCGTTCGGATACGTCATCCACACGCCGCTCATGCTGATGACGGGCGCGCCCGGTGGCTGCACGCGCTGGCGGCGACGGAGGAGTGACGTCATGCGGCCGGCTGCGGCCCGTCTCCGCCCACTCCCACCCGGGACCGCAGGTAGCCGTCCATGAACGCGTCGAGATCGCCGTCGAGCACGGCCGTTGGGTTCGACGTCTCCACGCCCGTCCGCAGGTCCTTGACCATCGTGTACGGCTGGAGGACGTAGCTGCGGATCTGGTTGCCCCAGCCCGCCTCGATGTGCTCTCCGCGAAGCCGCGCCATCTCGGCCTCCCGCTCCTCCACCTGGCGCTCGATGAGCCTCGCCCGCAGCACGGCCATGGCGCGGTCGCGGTTCTGGTGCTGGCTGCGCTCGCTCTGCACGGCCACCACCACACCCGTCGGCAGGTGGGTCAGGCGCACGGCCGAATCGGTCTTGTTGACGTGCTGCCCGCCGGCCCCCGACGCGCGGTAGGTGTCCACCCGCAGGTCCTTCTCGTCAATCTCGATCGCCGCATCCTCGGGGACCTCCGGCATGACCTCCACCAGTGCGAAGCTCGTATGCCGCCGCTTCTGCGAGTCGTACGGGCTGATCCGGACGAGCCGATGCACCCCTCGCTCGCTGCGAAGCTGCCCGTACGCCCAGCGCCCGTCGATGGTGAAGCTCACGCTCTTCAGTCCGGCCTCCTCACCCTCGGTCGCCTCGAGGATCTCCGTGCGATAGCGGTGCCGCTCGGCCCAGCGCAGGTACATGCGCAGGAGCATCTCGGCCCAGTCCTGGCTCTCGGTGCCGCCCGCCCCGGCGTGGATCGAGACGATCGCCCCGCGCTCGTCGAACGGCTCTGAGAGGAGCAGCTGCTGCTCGACCCGCCGCCAATCGGCCTGGAGCGACTCGAGGTCGCGCTGCAGGTCCGCCTCCAGCGACGATGCACCCGTGGCATCGGCCGCGGCCATCTCCGCCATCTCGGCGAGACCATTTGCCCGCTGCTCCAGCGACCGCCAGGCCTCGATCTCGGCCCGCAGCTCTTCCGCGCGGCGCATGATCGCCTGAGCGGCCGCCGGGTCGTCCCACAGGTTGGGGTCGGAGGAGCGCCGGGTCAGCTCCTCGAGCTCGGTCGCCTTGCTGGCGAGGTCAAAGACGCACCGCGGTCTCGGCGACCAGCCGCGCCAGGCGCCCTGCCTCGTCCCTAATTGCGTCCAAGGGTCGCCACCATCGGCAGCTCCATCTCGGCCAGCCGGTTGATCTTGCCGCGGACCTTCGCCGGGTTGACGCACGGGCAGTACGAGTTGCGTGGGCAGACCCCGCAGTTGCCGTCGCAGTCGAGGGTCGCCGCATAGCTGCAGCGCATGCAGTCGCGCTCGCACACGATCATGTCTTCGTAGGGGAGCTCCGGATCGCGGAAACGCGTGACCGCGGGCAGGTGAGTGGCAGTACTCATCGGGAGAGGCACGGAAGCCCTCGGCATCGCGGTCTGCTTCACAAGCCCTCCCAAAATGTATTACACGCCACGCTCAGCGTGTCTTACAAATCGTATCTGCCCATCCTAGCGCGCAGCGCCGAAATCGCAACCCCGTTTCGGCCGATTGGTCCACAGATCCGCAACGTCGCTGTGGATAACGTGTGGATAGAGCGGGGCCCGCTCGCCCGAGCTCGTACCGGGATGGGCATTGGCCCACGAAACTTCCGGAGTTACAAATGCGGCGAGTGGCGGCTACGCCCCGTGGCAGCGCTTGAACTTCTTGCCTGACCCGCAGTAGCAGGGCTCGTTGCGGCCCAGCTTCGGGCCGGATCGAGCCGGCTGGCGCCCGCCGCCCGCCGCCACCACCGCGGTCGCCGCGGCCGAGCCGGCCGGAACCGCCGCGCCGGCGACCGGTGCCCGCCCCTCGGTCACGTTGCGCGTGATCGGCCGGTGCTCGTGCGGCTGCTGGGTGACCGTGACGCGGAAGACGGTGTGGGTGACGTCGTGGCGGATGGTGGACTTGAGCTCGTCGAACATCCGGTACGCCTCGATCTTGAACTCGTTCAGTGGGTCGCGCTGCGAGTAGGCCCGCAGGCCGATGCCCCGCCGCATGTCGTCGATCGCCGTGAGGTGCTCGACCCACAGCGAGTCGATGACGCGCAGCAGGACCAGCCGCTCGAGGATCCGCATCCCGTCCGGGCCGGTCTGATCGCGCTTCTCGGCGTAGCGTCCCAGGACGAGCGCCGTGACCGCTTCGGTCAGGGCGGCCTGCTCGCGGGCATCGTCGACGACTCGCAGGTCCGCATCGGTCAATGGCGGGACCATGCCGGTGAGCTGGGTCCGCAGCCCGCCGAGGTTCCAGTCGTCCCGGTGGTCGCCCGCCGTGTGCTCCGCGACGAGCGCCGCGAGCTCGTCCTCGAGCATGGCCTCGACGGTCGGGCCGAGGTCCTTGGAGCGAAGGATGCGGTCTCGCTCGCGGTAGATGGTCTCGCGCTGGCGATTGATGACGTCGTCGTACTGCACGACGTGCTTGCGGGTGTCGAAGTTGTAGCCTTCGACGCGCCGCTGGGCGTTCTCGATGGTGCGGCTCACCATCTTGGACTCGAGCGCGGTGTCCTCGGTGAAGCCCAGGGTGCGCATGATCCCCTGCACGCGGTCGTTCGCGAAGCGACGCATGAGGTCGTCCTCGAGCGACAGGTAGAACCGGCTGCTGCCGGGATCTCCCTGCCGGCCGGACCGTCCACGCAGCTGGTTGTCGATGCGCCGCGCCTCGTGGCGCTCGGTGCCCACGATGTGGAGGCCCCCGGCGGCAACGACCCGCTCGCGGTCCTCGCTCGTAACCTGCTCGGCCTCCGCCAGGGCCGATGCGTACTCCTCGGGCGTCGCCTCCAGCAGGTTGGTGCCTCGCTTGTGGAGGATCTCGCCCGCCATCACCTCCGGGTTGCCGCCGAGGATGATGTCGGTGCCACGGCCGGCCATGTTGGTCGCGATCGTCACCGCCCCGGATCGGCCGGCCTGCGCCACGATCTCCGCCTCGCGCTCGTGGAGCTTGGCGTTGAGGACGTTGTGCTTGATGCCGCGGCGCTTCAGCATCTCCGAGAGCATCTCGCTGATCTCGACGCTGATCGTGCCGACGAGCACCGGGCGCCCGCGCTCGTGCTCCTCGACGATCTCGTCGACGACGGCCTGCCACTTCCCGTTCTGGCCCGAGTACACGAGGTCGGCGAAGTCCGCCCGGATCATCTCGCGGTGCGTCGGGATGACCACCACCTCGAGGTTGTAGATCTTCGCGAACTCCTCCGCCTCGGTCTCCGCGGTGCCGGTCATGCCCGCGAGCTTGTCGTACATGCGGAAGTAGTTCTGGAACGTGACCGTGGCGAGCGTCCGCTGCTCGTTGCGGATCGCCACGCCCTCCTTGGCCTCGACGGCCTGGTGGAGTCCCTCCGACCATCGGCGCCCGGGCATGAGGCGACCGGTGAACTCGTCGACGATCACCACCTCGCCGTCCTTGACGACGTAATCGCGATCTCGCTTGTAGAGGACCTCGGCCTTCAGCGCCTGCTCGAGGTGGCGCGCGAGGCTGAAGTCGTCGGCGAACATGTTCTCGACGCCGAGCCAGCCCTCCATCTTGTCGGTGCCGACCTCGGTGATGGCGACCTGCTTGAACTTCTCGTCGACCGCGTAGTCCTCCTCCGCCTTCAGGCGCGGGACGAGGCGCGCGAACTGGATGTACTTGTCGGCGGATTCCTCCGCGTTGCCGCTGATGATCAGCGGCGTCCGCGCCTCGTCGATGAGGATGTTGTCGACCTCGTCGACGATCGCGAAGAAGTGCGCGCGCTGCGAGCGGGCCGAGAGGTCCACGACGAGGTTGTCGCGCAGGAAGTCGAAGCCGAGCTCGTTGTTCGTCGCGTAGGTCACGTCGGCCGCGTACGCCTCCCGCCTGGTCGCCGGCCGCAGGTCGCGCAGCCGCTCGTCACTCGCCGGATACGCCGGGTCGAAGACGTAGGCACCCTCGTGCTGGATCGAGCCCACGCTCATCCCGAGCCGATGGAAGATGGCACCGATCCACTGCGCGTCGCGCTTGGCCAGGTAGTCGTTGGGGGTCACGACGTGGACGCCGCGCCCGACCAGCGCGTTGAGGTACGCCGCCAGCGGCGCGACGAAGGTCTTGCCCTCACCGGTCCGCATCTCGGCGATCGCCCGCCGATGCAGGACGACGCCGCCCAGGAGCTGCACGTCGTAGTGGCGCTTGCCGAGCGCGCGCACCATCGCCTCGCGAACCGCCGCGAAGGCCTCGGGCAGGATCTCCTCGAGGGCATCGTTGATCTGCGCCAGCTCGCGCTCGCGCTGCTGCTTGAGCTGGTCGGCCAGGCGGGCGGCGTCTGCGCCCGCCAGCGCGGACTCGCTGGCATCGGCGTCCGGATCGGTCTCTCGCAGCTCGATCGGGGTGAGCAGCTCGCCGACGCGCTCGCGCAGGCGGGCGCGGAAGGCATCCGTGCGCGCGGCGAGTGCCTCGTCGGAGAGGGACTGCGTCTCGGGCTCGAGCTCGTTGATGCGATCGACGAGGGGCCCGAGGGCGCGAACCTCGCGCTCGTTGGAGTCCCCGAGGCGGGACAGGAACTTGAACATCGGGAGTTCGAGTATACGGCCGATCGCGATCAGGCCCCGCGCGGCTCCCCGATCAGCCCGCGCTCACCCGAGAGGGTTCTCGCTGCTCGTCCTGCTCCGTCTCCTCCTCCCAGAGCCTCATCTCCTCGACCAGCTTGACCTCGGAGCTGAAGAGGGCACCGACGCTCTCGCCGCGGTGGATGCGCTTGATCGCCTCCCCGAAGAGCGGGGCGACCGAGAGCACCGTGATCCGCGGGTCGGCGGTCCCCGTCGGGAGGGGGATCGTGTCGGTGACGACGACCTCGGTGATCGAGCTCTCGGCGATCCGCTCGAGGGCCGATGCGGAGAAGACTCCATGGGTGGCGCACGAGTAGATGGCCTTCGCCCCTCCGGTCTCCAGGGCGCCGGCGGCCTCCATCAGCGAGCCGCCGGTGTTGATCTCGTCATCGATGATCACGGCGGTCTTGCCGCTGACCTCGCCGATGATGTTCATCACCTCGGTGCGATCGTCGTTGCCCAGCCGCCGCTTCTCGACGATCGCCAGCGGCGCTGAGAGCAGCTCGGCGAAGTGGCGCGCCTTCTTGGCGAACCCCAGCTCCGATACGACCACGATTTCCTCGAGCTGCTTCGCCTTGATGTGGGCGCAGAGCAGGTTCACCGCGGTGAGCTCGTCGACCGGGATGCTGAAGAATCCCTGGATCTGGCCCTGGTGGAGGTCCATGGTGAGGACGCGATCGGCACCGGCCACGGTCAGCATGTCGGCGATGAGGCGTGCGGTGATCGGGACGCGGGGCTGGTCCTTCTTGTCGGAACGCCCATACGCGTAGTAGGGGATGACCGCCGTGATGCGACCGGCGCTGGCGCGCTTGAAGGCGTCGATCATGATCAGCAGCTCCATGATCGACTCGTTCACCGGCCGGCTCGTCGGCTGCACGAGGAAGACGTCCTGCTCCCGGACGTTCTGGAGGATGCGGACGAAGATGTTCTCGTTCGCGAACTGGAAGACCTCGACGTCGCCGAGCTCGGTCTGGAGGTATCGGCAGATCCGCTCGGCCAATGGGCGGTTGGCGTTGCCGGCGTAGATGCTGAACTCGTCGGCGTACACGTCACTCTCCGGTGGCGGGGATCTCGCTCGCCGATTCTAGCCGCTGGCCGCATGATCGGTGACGATGCAACCCGCCAGCACCGATGCGCCACCGGTTGCGGTGCTGCGCGCCTTCGGAGCCGCGGGCACGCCAGTGAAGCTCGGCGGTGGGTTCGTGATGCGACGCTATTCGCCCTCGGCGGGCTCGCCCTCCGCGAGTTCCCCTTCCGGCCGGTCGTCGACGAAGACGGTGATCGACACGATGCGATCCTCGCCCTGCGGCTTCATGACGGTCACCCCCCGGGAGGCGCGGCGGTAGCGGTTGATGCCGCCCACCTCGGTGCGCAGGATGGTGCCGAGCTCGGTGATGAGCATCACCTCCTCCTCCTCGCGGTTCACGAGACGGATGGCGGCCACGGCGCCGGTCTCCGGTCCGAGCGAGTTGGCGATGACGCCCCCCGTGGCGCGGTGCTTGATCGGGAAGTCGGAGACATCGGTCCGCTTTCCGAAGCCCTGCTCGGTCACGACCAGCAGCTGCTGCTCGAGGTGCTGGACGACCTCCATGCCGATGACCTCGTCGTCGCCCTTGAGCCGGATGGCGGTCACGCCCTGCGTGCCGCGGCCGAGTGGACGCACCTCCGCCTCGCGGAAGCGCGCCGCCTGGCCCTTCCGGGTGGCGACGATGATGTCGTTCTGCCCGTCCGAGAGGCCTACCCACTGGAGCTCGTCGCCCGGGATGAGGTTGATGGCGATGAGGCCGTTCGCCCGGATCTTGGCGTAGTCCTCGAGGCTGGTCTTCTTGATCATGCCCTTGCGCGTCGCCATGACGAGGTAGTTGCCCGGCTCGAACTGCGGCAGGCTGATGATCGCGCTGACGTACTCGCGCTGCTCCACCTGCACGCCCGGCAGGTTGATGATCGGCAGGCCCTTCGCCTGGCGAGAGGCATCGGGCAGCGTGTGGACCTTGGTGATGAACACGCGGCCGCGATTCGTGAAGAACAGGATGTTGTCGTGCGTGCTGGCGACGAGCAGGTGGCGCACCGCGTCTTCCTCGCGCGTGAGCATGGCCAGCTTGCCCCGGCCGCCGCGGCGCTGGGAGCGGAACGTCCCGATGGGCTGCCGCTTGATGTAACCGCGCTGGCTGAGCGTCACCACGACGTCCTCGCGGGCCACGAGATCCTCGGCCGTGAGCTCACGGTTCACGTCGGCCTGGATGCGCGTCTTGCGCTCGTCGCCGTAGCGCTTCACGAGGTCGGCGAGCTCGTCCTTGATGACCTGCAGGATCTTCCGCGGGTTCGCCAGGAGGTCCTCCAGCTCGGAGATGAGCTGGATCACCGCCCGATACTCGTCCTCGATCTTCTTGCGCTCGAGCGCGGCCAGGCGCCGCAGCTGCATCTCGAGGATCGCGTTCGCCTGGACCTCGGTCAGCTTGAAGCGCGTGACGAGCGCGGACCGGGCGGCGTCGACGTCGGCGGCCGCTCGAATGGTGGCGATCACCTCGTCGAGGTTGTCGAGGGCGATCTTCAGCCCTTCCAGGATGTGGGCCCGCTCCTGGGCGCGGGCGAGGTCGAACTCGGTGCGGCGGCGCACGACCTCGCGCCGGTAGGCGATGTAGTGCTCCAGCAGCTTCTTGAGCCCGAGCGTCTGCGGCTGGCCGTCGACGAGGGCGAGCACATTGGCGCTGAAGCTCGTCTGCAAGGCCGTGTGCTTGAAGAGCTGCTGCATGACGGTGTGCGGGCTGCCGTCGCGCTTCACTTCGACGACGATCCGCATACCGTCTCTGTCGCTTTCGTCGCGGAGGTCACTGACATCGGTGATCTTCTTCGTGCCAACGAGCTCCGCCATGCGCTCGATGAGGGTCGTCTTGTTCACCTGGTACGGCAACTCGGTGATGACGACGCCCATCCGGCCCGCCCGGATCTCCTCGAAGGCGACCTGGCCCCGGATGACGATCCGCCCCCGCCCGGTCGCGTACATGTGCCGGATGACGTCGACCCGCTCCCGCTCGCCTGACAGCGCGTTGCGCTGGTCCTCGAAGCGGAAGATGGTCCCGCCGGTGGGGAAATCGGGGCCGGTGACGATCCCGCACAGGTCGTCGACCGTCATCTCGGGATTGTCGATGAGCGCGGTGGTCGCGCGGCACACCTCGACGAGGTTGTGGGGCGGGATGTTGGTGGCCATGCCGACCGCGATGCCGCTCGAGCCGTTCACCAGCAGGTTCGGGAGCTTCGACGGGAGCACCGTCGGCTGTCGCAGGCGGCCGTCGTAGTTGTCGACGAAGTCGACCGTCTCCTTCTCGATGTCCGCGAGCATCTCGTCGGTGATCGCCGCCAGGCGCGCCTCCGTGTAGCGCATCGCCGCCGGCGGATCTCCGTCGACCGACCCGAAGTTGCCCTGCCCGTCCACCAGCGGGTAACGCAGGCTGAAGTCCTGGGCCATGCGGACGAGCGTCTCGTACAGGGCCAGGTCGCCGTGCGGGTGGTACTTGGCCATCGCCTCGCCGACGACGCCGGCGCACTTGCGGTACGCGGCGGTGGAGCGCAGCCCCATCTCGTGCATCGTGTAGAGGATTCGCCGATGCACGGGCTTGAGGCCGTCCCGGACGTCCGGCAGGGCGCGCGCCACGATCACGCTCATGGCGTAGTCGAGGTAGGCGGTGCGCATCTCGTCCTCGATCTGGACGTTGCGCACGTTCCCGACCCTCTGCATCTCCATCGGTTACTGGGCTCCCCAGTGCGGTGTCGCGCATGTCGCGTGTGTCGCGTTCATGCTCATTCTCCACCCACACCGGGTGCCACGCCGTACCGTTCCTTGAGCTCGGCCTTCTCCTGTGGCGACGCCCCGAGGTACCGGCCGCGGCCCTCGGCGATGAGGCGCCCGTCGGCTGCGCGGACCTCGCCGGAAACCTCGTAGATCCGCCGCCGGCGCGCGACCACGCGGCCGACCGCCCTGAGCTCCTCGCCCGGGGCCGCCGGCGAGCGGTACCGCACGGACATCTCCGCGGTCACGGCCCAGGAGTCGTGGCTGGACGGCGCCCAGGCCATCACCTCATCGAGCAGCGTCGCGATCAGGCCGCCGTGGAGCTTGTCGCTCCAGCCGACGTGGTCCTTATCCGCGACCCACGTCGTGCGCGCCATGCCGTCACCGATCTCGATCCGCAGTCGCATGCCGATCGGGTTGTCGCGCCCGCAGGCGAAGCAGTTGTGGTCGGCGAACGCGTAGCGGCGGCCGTCCTCGGCGACGACCGTATCGCTGTCGCCCAGGATCCCCGCGCCGGTGGAGGGGTCGCGCTCGGCCGCTACCAGGGCCCGGCCTCCTCCTCGGCGTCGTAATCGGCCGCGCCCCACTCGTCGTCGCCGGAGCGACGCAGGCACTGGTCCGCGATCGCCAGCGCGAAGGCGTGGCTCACCGCGTACGAGTCGCGCAGCATGTTCACCGCCTCGCGACGGTCGCCGACGCCGTTTGCCTCGAGCAGCGCGCACCACTCGTCCAGGGTGCGCCCGGTCTTCTGGCTCACCTGCCGAATGTCGGCCGCGTGTCGCGATGGCATCGGTCTGCTGCCTTTCGTTCGTCGCATCAGATGTCGAGGTTGCGGACCTTCCGCGCCTCGCCGCGAATGAAGTCGCGCCGGGGCTCGACCTTCTCGCCCATGAGCGTGCTGAAGATGTCGTCAGTGGAGGCCTCGGCACCTTCGAGGATCTCGACCTTGAGCAGCGTGCGGGTCTCCGGATTCATGGTCGTCTCCCACAACTGGTCGGCGTTCATCTCGCCGAGGCCCTTGAAGCGCTGGACCGTGACGTTCTTCGTCTTGCCGTCGCGCGAAAGCTCCTTGAGTGCGAGGTCGCGCTCCTTCTCCGTGCTCGCGTACCGCGTCACCTTCCCGGTGCTCACTCGGAAGAGCGGCGGCTGGCACAGGTACAGGTATCCCTCGTCGATCACCTGCGGCATGTGGCGGTAGAAGAAGGTGAGAAGGAGGGTCGTGATGTGCGCCCCGTCGACGTCGGCATCCGACAGCAGGCAGATGCGGTGATATCGCAGCTTGGTGATGTCGAACGTCTCGCCGATGCCGGCGCCAAGCGCGATGACGAGCGGCCGGATCTTGTCGCTCGAGAGCACCCGGTCCAGGCGCGCCTTCTCGACGTTGAGCATCTTGCCGAACATGGGGAGGATCGCCTGGAAGCGCCGGTCGCGTCCCTGCTTCGCCGATCCACCGGCGGAGTCGCCCTCCACGATGTACAGCTCCGAGCGCGCGGGGTCGCGCTCCTGGCAGTCGGCGAGCTTTCCGGGCAGCGCCATGCCCTCCAGGGCGCCCTTACGGATGACGAGGTCGCGAGCCTTGCGGGCCGCCTCTCGCGCCCGGGCGGCGGTGAGGCACTTCTCGATGATCCGGCGGCCGTCGGCGGGGTTCTCCTCCAGGTGCTGGACGATCCCCTCGGTGACGACGTTCTGCACGATGCCCTTGATGTCGGCGTTGCCGAGCTTGGCCTTCGTCTGCCCCTCGAACTGCGGGTCGGTGAGCTTGACGCTGATCACCGCGGTGAGCCCCTCGCGCACGTCGTCCCCCGAGAGGTTGGCCTCCTTCTCGGACAGGGTGCTCGACTTGCGGGCCCAGGAGTTCAGCGAGGTCGTCAGCGCGGAGCGGAAGCCGGCGACGTGCGTCCCGCCGTCCACGGTGTGGATGTTGTTCGCGAACGGGATGACGGTTTCGGCGAAGCCGTCGTTGTACTGGAGCGCCACCTCGACGCTCGTCGAGCCGACCAGGCGCTCGACGTAGATGGGCCGCGCGTTGAGCACGTCGCGCCGTCGGTTCAGGTGCCGAACGTAGCTCGTGACGCCGCCCTCGAAGTAAAAGTTCTTCTCGCGCTGCGCGCGCTCGTCGGTCAGGCGGATCCACAGCCCCTTGTTGAGATAGGCGGACTCGCGAAGCCGCGTGCTGATCGTCTCCCAGGAGAACTCGAGCGTCTCGAAGATCTCGGAGTCCGGGGTGAAGAAGGTGCGGGTGCCGTGGGTGCGCTTCCACGCCGGATCCAGGCCGCGGTTCGCCTCGGGCACGCCGCCGTTCTGGCGCACCGGGCCCTTCGGCTCGCCGCGCACGAACTCCTGGACGTGGCGCTTGCCGTCGCGGAGCACCTCCACGCGCATCTGGGCGCTCAGGGCATTCACGACGCTGACGCCGACGCCGTGGAGGCCGCCGGATACCTTGTAGCCGCCCCCGCCGAACTTCGCGCCGGCGTGGAGGACGGTCATGATCACCTCGAGCGCGCTCTTGCCGGTCGCGTGGCGATCGACCGGGATGCCGCGGCCGTCGTCCACGACCTCGCAGCGGCCATCCGCGTGGATCGTGACGTCGATCCGCGTCGCCTGGTTGGCCATCGCCTCGTCGATGCTGTTGTCGACGACCTCCCACACGAGCTGGTGGAGACCGCGTTCATCGGTGGAGCCGATGTACATGCCCGGCCGCTTGCGGACCGCCGTCAGGCCCTCGAGGACCTGGATGTGCGCTGCGGTGTAGCCCGACGACGCCTTCGATGTGCGCGTCGGGCGCGTCTTCGGTGCTCGCTCGACCGTCATCAGGCGGTCTCCTCGCCGAGCCCGGGGTGGGCCGATGCCGTTGATGCCGCCGCGTTTGCGCCGCGGGTGATGATGGAGTACAGGCGGTCGAGCTCCTCGTCGGAGTAGAAGTCGATCACCACGCGGCCGCCGCGCCGCGTGCGCACGATGCCGACCTTGGTCGCCAGCACGCCGCGGAGGTGAGCCTCCACCTCCTGCAGGTCGTGGCTGAGCGACTGGCGCGGCGCGGGCGGCCGCGCGTCACGCCTGCGGCGGACGAGCTCCTCCGTCTGCCGCACCGACAGCTGCCGATCCAGCACCACCTGGAGCGCGGCGCGCTGGAGCTCGGGGATCGTGATTGCCGCGAGCGCGCGGCCGTGCCCCTCGCTGATGCGCCCATCCAGGATCGCGTCGCGGGTCTCCGGCGCCAGCTCGAGGAGGCGAAGCGAGTTGCTCACCGCCACGCGGCTCTTGCCCACCTGGCGCGCCACGGCCTCGTGGGTCAGCCCGAAGCGGTCGATGAGCTCCCGGTAGGCGCGCGCCGCCTCGATGGCGTTGAGGTCCTCGCGCTGGAGGTTCTCGATCAGCGCCAGCTCGAGCGACGTCCCCGCGTCGTCCATGTCGCGGACGATTGCCGGAATCCGCTCGAGCCCCGCGAGGCGCGCCGCGCGCAGCCGCCGCTCGCCGGCGATGAGCTCATAGCCGCCATCGGCGAGCTCGCGCACCACCACCGGCTGGAGGACGCCGTGCACCGCGATCGACGCCGCGAGCTCGCCGAGCTGCGCCTCGTCGAAGGCGGCGCGGGGCTGGCTCGGGTTACGGCCGATGCGGTCGAGCGCCACCTCCAGCACCCCGCGTTCGTCGCGCGCCGAGGGGATGAGCGCGTCGAGCCCACGACCCAGGCCGAAGGCTCGGGTCCCTCGCGCCGGGGCGCTACCCACGGGCGGCGACCTCCGTGGCGAGATCGCGGTAGGCATCGGCCCCACGGGACTGGGGGTCGTACAGGGCGATCGGAAGCCCGTGCGAGGGCGCCTCGGCCAGCCGAACCGAGCGGGGCACCACGGTGCGATAGACGCTCCCGTTCATGTGACGGCGCACCTCGACGGCGACCTGCTCCGAGAGCTTCGTGCGCGTGTCGTACATCGTGAGGACGACGCCCTCGATCTCGAGGCGCGGGTTCAGGCTCTCGCGGACGCGTCTGATGGTGTTCACCAATTGGCTCAGGCCCTCCAGGGCGTAGTACTCGGTCTGGATCGGGATCAGCACCCCGTCCGCCGCGGTCAATGCGTTGATGGTCAGCAGGCCGAGCGACGGCGGGCAGTCGATGAGCACGCGGTCGTATCGGTCTTTCAGCTCCGCGAGGCTCGCGGCGAGCCGGCGCTCCCGCGCCGCCACGCCAACCAATTCGACCTCGGCACCCGACAGCGCGGGCGTGGAAGGGACGAGATCGAGCCCGGTGATCGACGTGCCCACCACCGCCTGCTCGATCGGCTGGCGGTCGACGAGCAGTCCGTAGACCGATCGTTCCACGTGCCGCCGATCGACACCCAGGCCGCTGGTGGCATTTCCCTGTGGGTCGAGGTCGATGATCAGCGTTCTCGTGCCGGTGAGCGCGAGGTACGCGGCGAGGTTGATGACCGTGGTCGTCTTGCCGACCCCGCCCTTCTGGTTCGTGCAGGCCGTTACTCGGACCAAGACCGCTCCGCTTCGAGTTCCAGGTGGGCTCGTCAATTCTACCAGTTTCGCCTCTTATCGGCCGCTTATCGCGCCCTTACCGGAGGTCCGGATGGGCCCCTGAGGAACCGCCCGCGGACGATGTTTCACGTGAAGCGACCGGCGTATACTTTGTCATACATCCGCGACGGTCGTGGCATCGATCAACCGCATGAGCCCGATCCTGGCGATCGCGGTCGGCGTGATCCACGCCGGCCTGGCTCCCGTCCTCGTCGTCGCCGGAGTGAGGCCGAATCTCGCTCTGGTGGCATCGGTGCTCGTGGCCACCTCGCTCGGGTTTGCGCCGGGGGTCACGTGGGCATTCCTCGCCGGCCTTACGGCCAACCTCCTGAGCCGCGAGCCCCTCGGATCGATCCCCCTGAGCCTGCTGGCTGCCACCGCGCTCGCCGCGTCAGCCGCGCCCCTGCTTGCGCGGGTGCCGCTCGCCTATCCCGTGCTCGCGACCTTCCTGGGCTCGATCGTGGCTGACGTGATCATGATCGTGATCGCGCAGCTCCTGCGCGGGGGAGCGTGGGGCGCCCAGCCGGTCGAGATCGTCATGACCGCGGCGGCCCTCAACGCCGCCCTGGCCGCGCTGGTGATCATCCCGATCCGGCTGCTGCAGCGGCGGCGCGAGCGCGCCGGACCGACCGTGGTGCGCCGATGACCGAACTGAACGGCGACCTCGACGACCTGCCGCGTTCGGGCCGGCGCTTCGCGGCCTTCGGGGTCGTGGCGGCCCTGCTCCTCGCGGTCCTCGTGGTTCGGCTGTTCCAGGTCCAGGTCGTCGACGGTGCCGTGTACGCGGCGCGCGTCGCCGCCGACCGGACCGTGGAGCTCGCCGTCCCCGCACCACGCGGGCTCATCTTCGACCGCGCGGGTCGCCCGGTCGCCGTGAACGCACCGGCCTGGACGGTCAGCATCCGGCCCGGAGACCTTCCTCAGACGCAGCGGGCGCGCGTGCTCGCGCTGCTGGCCGATCTCACGGGAGCCGAGGTCGGCGCCATCGAGGAGCGGCTCGACGGCTACGCCGGCTCCCCGCTTGACCTGCTGCCGGTCGTACGCGGGCTCACCCGCGAGACAGCGCTGCTCGTCGCCGAGAGGGCTCCTCAGCTGCCGGGCGTGGTGATCGAGGTCGACCCACGGCGTGAGTACCTCGACGAGGCCGGCTCGGTCGGCGGAGAGCTGATGGCGCACGTCATCGGCTACACGGGCCGAGTCGAGGCCGACGAGCTGGCTCGGCTCCAGCCATTGGGCTATCTGCACGACGACTTCGTGGGCAGGGCGGGCGTGGAGGCCTCGTTCGAGGCCGAGCTGCGCGGCGACTACGGATCGCAGCTCGCCGAGCGCGACGCGAAGGGGCGCGTGGTCCAGGTGCTCGAGACGGTCCGGCAGCCGCGCCCGGGCACGAACCTGATGCTCACGATCGACGCGCAGACGCAGCGCCTGGCCACACAGGCCCTGACGTGGGGCATGGAGGTCGCCGGCGTCAGCCAGGGGGTCACCATCGTGATGAACCCGCAGAACGGCGAGATCCTGGCGATGGTCTCGCTGCCCACCTACGACGCCAACGCCTTCGCGTCCGGCATCTCGGCCGCCGACTTCGAGATGTACCTCGAGGACCCGAACCTCCCACTTCGCAATCACGCCATCTCGGACATCTACCCGCCGGGATCCACATACAAGCTCGTCACGAGCATCGCGGCCCTGGAGGAGGGCATCACGACCCCGGACCAGCAGTGGCCGACCTACGCCTGCTTCCAGATCCCCGGCGCGCCCGAGGGCGAGTGCCTCTTCGACTGGAACCGGCAGGGCTTCGGGCCGCTGGACATCGTCGACGCATTCGCCAAGAGCTCGGACACGTTCTACTACCAGCTTGCGATCGAGGCGGGGATCGACCGGCTGGCGGCATGGGCCGGGGAGCTGGGGTTCGGGCAGCTCAGCGGCATCCGGCTGCCCGGTGAGGAGGCGGGAATCATCGCCTCCACGGACTGGGCGCGGCGGCAGGGCCGGTCCGGAGTGTTCACCGGCGAGCTGGCGCAGGCCGGCATCGGGCAGAACGTCATCGCGGTGACGCCGCTGCAGCTGCTCAACGCCTATGCGGCGGTCGCAAATGGCGGGCGGCTCATGGAGCCGCAGGTGGTGCTGGGCGAGACCGATGCCTCCGGCGCCCTCATCCGCAGGTACGAGCCGCGGCCGATCCGCACGCTCGACGTGGACGCCTCGACGCTCCACACGATGCGCGTCGCCGCGCGCGAGGTGATCGCGTCCGGCCACGCGTACAACATCCGCGACCTCGCCCTTCCCGGCGCCCTGTCCGGCAAGACCGGCACCGCCGAGTTCGGGGAGCTCACCGCGGAGGGCACCCTGCCCTTCCACTCGTGGTTCGTCGCGTACCTTCCGAGCGTCGACGGCGCCACGGACGCGGAGCTCGCGGTGGTCACGTTCACGTACGCCGCGGTCGTCCCCGGCAACGTGTCGGCGGAGGTCGTGAAGTACTTCCTCCAGCTGCACTACGGCCTGGGGCAGGACCTCCGCCTCGATCCCAACGACTTCAGCCTCGTGACGGCGAACTAGGCACGGACCGATGGGCCTCGCCACCGCAACGTTCGTCGAGTCGCTCAGGGTCCGCGAGTGGCGGCACTTCGACGCGCAGCTGCTGCTCTACGTGCTCCTGCTCGTCGCCTTCGGCGTGCTGATGGGCTACTCGGCGGGTTTCGGGTCGCCGCTCGCGGGCGAGCAGCTGTCGCAGACGGTGAAGACGGTGATCTGGGCGGGCATCGGCCTCACGCTCTTCTTCGCCGTTGCCAGCGTCGACTACCACTGGCTGCGGACGCTCGCGGTGCCGATCTACCTCGCCGTCATCGGACTCCTGGTGCTCACCGTGCTCGCCGGCACGAACCTGTTCGGCGCGCAGATGTCGCTGACCCTGCTCGGGCTCGACTTCCAGGTCAGCGAGATGAGCAAGGTGCTCATGGTGACGGTCCTGGCCGCCTTCCTGGCGGCGCGCGGCCGGCGTATCGGCCGTCCGTCGACCATCGCCATTGCGGCCATCCTCGTCGCGGTGCCCGCCCTCCTCGTGTTTCGCCAGCCGGACCTCGGAACCGCCCTCGTGTTCGGCGCCATCCTGGCGGGGATGCTCTTCCTGGCCGGCGCGGGCGTCGGGTGGCTCGTGATGCTCGCCGGAGCGGCCGCCGCCGCGGCGCCGGTCGCGGTGAGCCTGCTGCACGACTACCAGCGACAGAGGCTGTTCTGCTTCCTCGACCCTCAGGTCGATCCGCAGGGCGCGTGCTTCCAGCTCGTGCAGGCGCTCAATGCCGTGGGGTCGGGCGGGCTGCTCGGTCGCGGACTGACCGTCGGCGGCGAGGAACAGCGCGGCTACGTCCCGGTGCAGACGACCGACTTCGTCTTCACCGTGGTGGCGGAGGACCTCGGGTTCGTGGGCGGCCTGGTGCTGCTCACGCTGTTCGCGCTGCTCCTGTGGCGAATCGTGCTCATCGCCTGGCAGGCGCACGACTCGTTCGGCAGGCTCGTCGCGGTGGGGCTGGCGAGCATCATCGGCTTCCAGCTGGTCGTCAACGTCGGGATGGTGATCGGGATCATGCCCGTGACCGGCATCCCCCTGCCGTTCATCACCTACGGCGGATCGAGCCTCATCAGCCTGCTCTTCGGGCTCGGCATCCTGGAGTCGATTCGCATGCGGAGCTACAGGCCGACGCTCTGACGCTCCACGTCCGGCGCTCGCCGCGCCGGGGTCCTGAGGTGGCCGGGGCGGCTGAGGCACGGTAGGATCGGGCAATGACCACGCGAATTCCGGATGCGCCGCCGCGGCAGCGCTGGCAGATCCTCTTCAGCCGCGCCGAGCCGGCGCTGCGCATGCGCCAGGCCCAGCTCATCGAGGAGCTCGAGCGGGCCTTCCGCGAGGCGAACCTGCCGCTCTCGTACACCCAGGCCACGAAGCCGAAGGCGCGCATCAAGCTCGCCGCCAACCTGCCGATCGGCATCGAGCTGCGCGGCGAAGTCGTGGAGGCGTACTTCGACGAGCTCGTCCCGATCGACCGCATCCAGGGGGCGGCCGAGCACTTTCCGCCCGGCGTCGTGCTGCGCGACGCAAAGGAGGTCTGGCACGGCTTCCCGTCCGCCGCGTCGCAGGTCAGGGCGGCCGAGTACGAGGTCGAGGTGCGCGGCGACGAGTCGCTCACCATGGAGGCCCTGCGCGGTGCGATCGTCCGGCTGCTGCAGGCCAAGGAGCTGACCGGCAAGCGGCGCCGCGGCGAGAGCGAGCGGCGGAGCGATGCGGGCGACCGCGACCTGCGGCCGCTCATCGAGGACGTCGAGGTGCTCGACGTCGACGAGAAGGCGCACACCGCGCGCCTGCGGACGGTGCTGCGGTTGACGCCGAACGGCGCCGGGAGGCCGGAGGACGTGGTGAACTCGCTGGACCTCCCCGTCCGCGTGCGACGCGCTGTCCGGACGCGGCTCGTATTCGTTGACACTCCGCCCATCGCCCGATAGAATTCGAGGTCCGCGGGCTGATCACTCGGCCCGCTTCCGTGTGCCTCTGCGGACCCGCCCGGCGGGAAGCGGCGAGGCACCATCGTCACCCAGGAGAGAGTCATGTACGCCGTCGTCAGCAGCGGTGGCAAGCAGTACCGCGTCGAGCCCGGCAGCACGCTCATCGTCGAGCGGCTGGCGGCCGATGCCGGTGCCACGGTGACCTTCGATCGAGTGCTGCTCGTCGGCGACGGTGAGGCGGTCACCGTCGGCACGCCGACGGTTTCGGGCGCGACGGTGAGCGGCACGATCATCGGCGAGGAGCTCGGACCGAAGATCGTCGTGTTCAAGTTCAAGCAGAAGGTCAAGTACCGCCGCCGGACGGGGCATCGGCAGCACCTCACCCGCGTCCGGATCGACGGGATCACGGCCAACGGCAGGACCGAATCGGCTCCGGAGGCCAAGGCCGCCAAGGCCACGGCCAAGCCCAAGCCGAAAGCAGCGACCGCGAAGCGCTCGCGAGCCGCTGCCGCCTCCAAGGCGGAGAAGGCGGCGCCGAAGCGGCGCGCATCGGCCGCTGCGAAGTCGAAGCCGAAGGCAGATACTGGTAAGGCACCCGCGAAGCCGGCGACCCGGCGCCGCAGCCCGGCCGCGAAGAAGAGCGAGCCGAAGGAGTAACCGATGGCACACAAGAAGGCCGGCTCGTCCAGCAAGAACGGTCGCGACAGCGCCGGGCAGCGACTGGGCGTCAAGCGCGGCGACGGGCAACACGTGCTGTCCGGCACGATCATCGTCAGGCAGCGCGGCAGCACCTTCGACCCCGGCGACAACGTCGGAATGGGGCGTGACTACACGCTCTTCGCGACGGCCGAGGGCAAGGTTCGATTCACACACCACACTCGCAACAAGAAGCGCGTCAGCGTCGAGGCCGTCGAGGCCCCGTCCGCCTGACGCACCGGAGCACCCATCCCATGAAGGCCGAGATCCATCCCACCTACCACCAGGCGCAGGTGCACTGCGTCTGTGGCAACACGTTCACCGTCGGGTCGACCGCGGAGCGGATCCGCGTCGAGGTCTGCAGCAACTGCCACCCGTTCTTCACGGGCACGCAGAACATCGTCGACACCGCCGGCCAGGTCGAGCGCTTCCAGAAGCGTCTCGAGCGCTCGCTGCGCTGACAAGCCGATTGCGCCCGGCCCGCCTGACCCGGTGGCCGGCGCTCTTCGCGCCGCACCTCTTCTTCCTCATCCCCGAGCTGCTCATCGCGGCCGGGCCGCTGGTCATCGCCGCCGTCACCGATTCGCAGGGACGGCGGCGATTCCGCATGCCGGACTTCTTCTACGGCGGGCAGGCGCTCATCGAGGGCGTGATGATGCGTGGCCGCACGACGGTGGCCATGAGCGTCAGGCCACCGTCGGGAGAGATCCGCACCATGAGCGAGCCGCTGCCCCCCGCCCTCAGGGCCGATCGGCGGCTCATCAGGGTCCCGCTGCTGCGAGGCGTGGTCCTGCTGTACGAGACGCTCGTGATCGGCACTCGGATGCTCATGCGCTCGGCCTCCATCGCGGCCGAGGGAGAGGACGTCGAGCTCGGCAAGGGCATGGTGGCCCTCACCATGACGCTGAGCATCGGCTTCGCGATCGCGCTCTTCTTCCTCCTGCCGCTCTTCCTCTCGACGTTTGCCGAGACCGCCACCCAATCGGACTTCGTGGCCAACGCCGTCGAGGGCCTCATCCGGCTCGCGATCTTCGTCGGCTACCTGGCGCTCATCGGCCTCATGGGCGACATCCGGCGCGTCTTCGCCTACCACGGTGCCGAGCACAAGGCGATCAGCGCCCACGAGGCCGAACGGCCCCTGACACCGGAGGAGGTCGACGCCTTCGGCACCGCCCACACGCGATGCGGCACCACGTTCATCCTCATCGTGGTCGTCATCAGCATCTTCTTCTTCAGCCTGATCCCGCGCGCCGGCGTCCCGCTGTGGGCGCTGTTCCTCTCGCGGATCGTGCTCGTGCCCGTCATCGCCGCCTTCGCGTACGAGCTCGTGCGCTTCGGTGCCCG
>DASWGW010000009.1:0-11492 GCA_036393435.1 Candidatus Limnocylindria bacterium
GCCCTCGAGGGCGCGGAGCCGCCCACGAACGCCGAGCGCGCACACGCGCTGCTCGCGTGGGCCCTGGTGCACATGAACCGCCACGACATCGCGGAGGCGGAACGAGCAGCGGCAGAGGCGCGCGCGATCGCCCTCGACGCCGGCCTGGGGCGCGAGCTCGGTGAAGCCGCGGTGATCCTCGCCAAGGTCGCGATGGCGCAGGGGAGGTGGCGCGAGCAGTTCGCAGAAGAGCTGGCGGAATCGATGCGGATGCGGGCCAACATGGAGCCGATCGTCTACGACGCGCACCTGTGCCTCGCCGAGTACTACCTCACCGGTCCCGAGGGCTATGACACCGTCGCCGAGTTCGCGCGCCAGATGATGAAGATCGCCGAGGAGGCGGGCTCGGCGACCGGCGGGGCGCTGGCGCTGCTCATGCTGGGCGAGGCCGAGCTGCTTGCCGGCCGCCTCGTTGAGGCCGAGAGGCACCTCAAGGATGCGGCGCAAGCGAACGACCGTGAGGGCTGCATCTCCGGCGCCGCGCTGGCGAGGCAACGCCTGGCCGAGGCGGCCGTCAGCCAAGGTCGCCGGTATGAGGGCAACCGATTGCTCAACCGGGCGCGGTCGCTCGCCCACCGCTCCGACATCGCCACGCACCTGCTGGTTCGAGTGTTCGGCACGATGATCCAGGCCGCCGCGGATCCGGAGGAGGCTGTCAGGGTCATGCGCGAGGCCGAGCGGGAGCTCGCCCAGATGAAGGCGTGTGAGCCGTGCTCGATGGGATACCTGACGAGTGCGGCAACGGCCAGCGCGCGAGCCGGCGAACTGGATCGTGCTCGCTCGTTCATCGCCGAGGCAGAGCGCGTCGCGGGCATGTGGCAGGGCGGCCCGTGGACCGGGGCAGTATGGGAGGCTCGCGGCAACCTCCGCCAGGCCGCGGGCGAGGACGAGCAGGCGCGCGCGATGTTCCGGGAAGCCGCGGAAGCCTTCGCGCGGGCTGGAAATCAATCAGATGCCGCGCGCTGCCTTGAGTCGGCCGCCCAGTTCGCGAGGAGAGCATAGGTGCGGGCTGGCCGAAGCGATCATGCACCCCCCTCCCGACTCGTGGCGATGCGGGAGATCGGCCTGATGTGGGCGAACATGCTGCGGGCGTTCCAGGTCGGGAAGGCTCGCACAAGCGAGGGGAGGCCGTCGAGTTGGATGCGATCGTCGCGGGTCGCTTGAGCCCAGGTGAGCTGGCCGGCGTGCCACTTGACGAAGGCTTCGGCTTCCGCCGTGATGTAGAGGTCCTCGTCGGGGCCGGGGTTGGTCTTGCAGATCTCGGTGTCTCCGCGCTCGATGAGGAGCCAATAGCGCTCCGGGCGCGGGCGGCCCGTGAAGTCGAAGCGGATGACGACGCGTCGATCCGGGAGCCGGTCTCGGCGGAGCGCGTTGCACATCGACCACAGGGCGACGAAGGGGTCGAGGTGCTCGGGGGCGATCTCGAGCCAACGCGCACCCCACGCGCCGAGCGAAGCACAGACGGCGAAGAGGTCTTGGCCGGCCGACGTGAGCTGGTAGTGGTGCCCGCGACCGTCGGACTTGGGTGCCGACTCGACGACACCGAGCCCTTCGAGCTGCTTGAGCCGCTGTGAGAGCAGGGTCCGGGAGAGTCCGGGCGCGCCCTCCAGGATCTCACCGAAGCTCTCGCAGCCGAGGTAAAGGTTGCGAACGATCAGGGGTGTCCAGCGTTCGGCGAAGATCTCGGCGCCACGCGCGATGGGGCAGTACTGGCCGTACGTCCGCATGGCGCCAGTGTTGCGCGCCGGCCTTCGGTTGTGAAGTCCAGATTCTTGACTTCACAGGTGCGTTCCGCGGTGGTCCGATGTGGACCTCGAGCCGGGAGGACGCGATGACGACATCGACGGCCGCGGACGTCGGCCACGGGAGCGCGGAGCCAACGGTCGAGATCGACGGGTTCCGGGGCCGGCTGATCACTGCCGGCCACCCCGACTACGACATCGCCCGTGCAGTCTGGAACGGTGCCATCGACCGGCGACCGCGCCTGATCGCCCGCTGCAGCGGGGCCGCGGACGTGGTCGCGGCCGTGCGATGGGCCCGCGACCACGATCTGGAGATCGCCATCCGGGGCGGAGGCCACAACGTGGCGGGCGCCGCGGTGTGCGACGACGGGATCGTCATCGACCTCTCGGCGATGCGGGCCGTGCAGGTCGATCCGGCCGAGCGCAGGGCCTGGGTGCACGGCGGCGCGCTGTGGGGCGACGTCGACCACGAGACGCAGGCGCACGGTCTGGCCACCACCGGCGGGATCGTGAGCCACACCGGCGTCGCCGGGCTGACCCTCGGCGGCGGCATCGGCTGGCTGATGCGCAAGCACGGCCTCGCGATCGACAACCTCCTCGCCGCCGACGTCGTCACCGCCCATGGCGAGCGGCTGCGGGTGTCCGAGGATGAAAACGCCGACCTGTTCTGGGCGCTGCGAGGCGGCGGCGGCAATTTCGGCGTCGTCACCTCGTTCGAGTTCCGCCTCCACTCCGTCGGGCCCACCGTCCTGGCCGGGCCCATCATCTGGGACGCGAGGGACGCCGGGGAGGTCCTGCGCTTCTACCGCGACTTCGTCCGCGACGCTCCCGACGAGCTCGGCACTATCGTGAAGTTCACAACCGCGCCGCCGCTGCCGGCCATCCCCGAGGATCTGCACTGGCGCCCGGTGGTGATGGTCGGTACCTGCTACGCCGGGCCGGTGCGAGACGGCGAGCGGGTGCTCGGCGCGCTGCGCGCATTCCGGACTCCCCTCCTCGATCTGGTTGGGCCCAAGCCGTACGTGGAACTCCAGAGCGCGCTCGACTCAACGGTCCTCCACGGTTGGCACTACTACTGGAAGGCCACCCACCTCCCCGAGCTCAGCGACGACATCATCGACGTCATCGTCGGCCACGCGTTCTCGTTCTCATCGCCGCGGTCGTACACGGCGATGTTCCATCTGAAGGGGGCGGTGAGCCGAATGGCCGCCGGCCGCACGGCGTTCGCGAACCGGCACGCGTCGCATGCGATCATCCACCACGCCGCGTGGCGGCCCGGCGAGGACGTCGGCGACCGGGAGACCGCCTGGGCCAAGGGGTTCTTCGGTGCCCTCGGCCGTTTCCGCGAAGGCGTGTACGTCAACTTCCTCGGCGGCGACGAAGACCCGGACCGGGTCCGCGAGGCGTATGGCGACTCCGTCTACGACCGGCTGGTGGACGTCAAGACCACGTACGACCCCGACAACGTCTTCCACCACAACCAGAACATCCGCCCAACCGGGCGGGGCAGGCGATGATCGACGCGGTGCACGCTCGGACCTGCGCGCCCGGATTCGTCGGCAGCGTGCTTGACATGGGGAGTCGCGTCATGTAAATAGCGTGACTATGCATAGTGTTACTACGCACGCGGGACGCGCGGGGGAGGACGAGCGCCGTCTGCGGATCGGTGAGCTGGCTCGCGAGGCCGGCGTCAGCCGGGAGACGATCCACTACTACCTGCGGGAAGGGCTGATCCCACCGGCCCAGAAGGTCAATGCCCGCGTCTCATACTTCAACGACGGGCACCTCGTGCGTCTTCGGCTCATCAAGGCCTTCCAGCAGGCGCACATCCCGCTGGCCACCATCCGCGAGCAGCTGCAGGGCATGTCGCGACAGGTCGCGCCAGAGACACCCGCGGCCAGGGAGCGTGCCCTCGCCGTGGTGACCGAGTTCCTGAGCCTCGACGGGGATGAACCGCCGCTCACACCGACCGAGGTGGGGGAGCGCGCCGGGCTCAGCGTCGAGCAGCTGAGCGAGCTCGTTGAGCTCGGGGTCCTGCAACCGCAGAACACGGACCTTGGGCCCGTCTACACCGCTGCCGAGGTGGAGGCCGCGTCGGCGGCTCGCACGATCATGGAACAGGGCGTCGCGCTGGAGAAACTGCGCTTCGTCCGCCGCTACAGCGAACTGGCCGACCAGGAGATGGCCTTCCTCGTCCACCACCTCATCAACCCGGCCGTGAGCGGTGGACGGCGCGAGCAGGTGAGCGCCACGCTCGCGAACAGGAGCCTGGCCCTGCTCGAGGCGTATCTGCGGCGCCAGCATCGGCGGCGCAGGCTGCTGTTCTCGCCCGGGATGTCCGAGCTTCCCGATCCGCTTGCCGAGTCTCGGCCCACGTCCCAGCCTTGAGGGAGGATCCCGATGGAAGCGTCCCTGGCGACTGACACCGAGGCCCGCGTCCAGGTCGTCCCACTCGCGCGGGCCGGCGGTCGTCGCGATGTCGGCGGAAAGGCGGCCCGGCTGGGCGAGCTGATGGCCGCCGGCGAGCGCGTCCCGGACGGCTTCTGCGTCGTCGGGGTGGGGGATCGCGCCATCGCCGCCGCCGTGGAGGGCTACCGGGCGATGGGCGCGCAGCCAACGGTCGCGGTCCGCTCCTCGGCCTCGGTCGAGGACGGGAACGAGGCCAGCTTCGCCGGTCAATTCGAGACCGTCCTCGACGTACGTGGAGAAGAGGACCTCGCCGCCGCGCTCGCCGTGTGCTGGGCGTCCCTGTCGGCCGACCGTGTCCGAGCCTATCTGTCGCGTCGCGGGCTCGAAGGCCTGGCCGACAGCCTGACGATGTCGGTGCTCGTGCAGCGGATGGTTCCTGCCCGCGCAGCCGGGGTCGCGTTCTCGGCGGATCCGCTCAGTGGGGCTCGTGACGTCGTCGTGGTTCATGCGGTGCGTGGACTCGGCCACACGCTCGTGTCGGGTGAGGTGAGCCCCGACCGCTTCCGCGTGACGGTAGATGGCGACGTCACGGCCGAGCCGGTTGATCCCGACGGTCCGGTCGTCACCGATGACGAGGCGAGCCAGATCGCGGCAGTGGTACGCCGGCTCGCGCAGGTCGACGGCCGCCAGCAGGACGTCGAGTGGGCCATCGACGAGGATGGTCTGTGGCTCCTCCAGGCCAGGCCGATGACGGCGCTCCCGCCGGACGTGAGCTGGGATGGCCCGATCCCGGGCGCGAAGTGGATCAAGGATGTGCAGGCCGGCGAGTGGGCGACCGAGCCGCTCTCGCCGCTGGGGGCGACAACGACGTTCGAGGCGATGGCGGCGGCGCGCGAGCGATATCGCGGTTGGCCTCCCATACCGAGGTCGTTCGAACCCGGGCACATTCAGATCAACGGCTGGCTGTATATGCGGCTCGGCGGCCCGCTGTGGACCGTCCTCGCCAACATCGCCGGTTACGTCGTCACGCTCCTGACCGTCGGCCTCGACGGGCACCGCCGGGTGCGGCGGCGCTGGGGCCCGCGGCTGGCCGAACTCGACGAGCTGTCGCGGGCGATGCCGGCCGAGATGAACACGGCCGGTCTGCGCGGGCACGTCGATCGGCTCCTCGACGCCCTGGGTTGGTGGTGGATCGAGGTCAGCTTCTTCGCCTCGGTGGCCCGTGTTTCCCAGCAGCTCGTTGGCGGTCACCCGGGGATCCCGGATCCCGGCGTCCTGTTCCGTGGCAACGACTCGCTCCTGCTTGATTCGGAGCGGGCGCTCCGGCGAGCGGCCCGCGACCCGGACGCGCTGTCGGAGTATCTGGCCCGCTTCGGCCACATGGTCGAAAGTGCGGACCCCATCCATCCCACATTGGCCGACTCGCCCGACGCGCAGCGCTGGCACCTTGCGGCTGCGAAAGCCGACCCCAGGGGGCCGGATGAGCGACTGGCGAGCGTTCGGGACGGGCGGGCGCGGGCCGTAACGGCGGTCAAGGCGATCAGGGGGCCTCGCGGCTTCGTCACCCGCCGATCCGCGGCCGCCGGTCAGAGTCATGCCGCCCACACCGACGACGCGGTCTTCCACCTCCAGCGGGTCCTGGCGCTACTTCGACGCGCGTTCCTCGCTCACGGAAGGCGGCTGGCCGATGCCGGCGTGCTGGCGAGGGCCGAGGACGTGTTCTACCTGGAGCGTACTGAGCTCTGGGCGACCGACGGCGACCGGCGCGATGTCGTCGACGCTCGTCGCGCGCGCCGCGAGGGGCAGAAACGCCTGGCGCCGCCACCGATCATCCCGCCCCCGACCGATCCGAGCTGGGCCGACGATCGCATGATGAAGGTGATGCCGCCCGAGATGCGGGCCCAGCTGATGGAGCGCGGGCTGCAGGTACGGGATGGCCGACGCGTGGTGGTGGGAACCCCCGCCAGCCCCGGCGTCGCGAAGGGGCTCGCGAGAGTGGTAGCCGGGCCGGAGGACTTCGGACGGTTCCAGCCGGGTGACGTGCTCGTGGCCCACGCCACCTCTCCGATCTGGACGCCGCTGCTGGCGGTCGCGGCGGCCGCCGTCACCGAGGTCGGGGGGCCATTCGCCCACGCCGCGATCGTGGCGCGGGAATTCGGCATTCCCCTCGTCGACGGCGCTCTCGACGCGACAAGGGTCATCGCCGATGGGACGCCGGTCGTGGTCAATGGCTCGAGCGGGGTCGTCGAACTCTGATGCCGTCGGTGGCGTTGGTCGGAGATGGTCGATCGCCAGTAGAAGAACGTGATCGTCCGCGCGGGTGGCACACGAAGAAGGGAGGTCGGTGAAATGTCGTCGCGTGCTCTCTACCGCCTGGGGGGTGCCGCGCTCCTCGTCAGCGCTCCGATCGGGCTGCTGGGCCACCTGCTGCTCCACCCGCCTGAACATCGCCTCGAAGACATGCTCAGCCCGATGTGGACGCCTGCCCACGCGCTGATCGGGGCGTGGATGGTGTTCGTCCTGCTCGGTCTGCCGGCCTTCTACGGTCGTCAGGCACTCCGCGCCGGCAGGATCGGGCTCGCCGGGTACGTTGGGGTCATGGTTGCCGGCACGCTGCTCGTGGGAGCCGCCGAGTTCGAGGCCCTGGCGCTTCCGGTGTTCGCGGCGACGACGGGGTATCAACCACTCGCGGCCCTGGACGGGCCGTTCCTCGGCGGCGCTTTGGGCATCCTGCAGAGCATCACGGGTACGCTGCTCGGGATCGCCTTGCAGCTGCTCGCCATCGGCACCTGGCGTGCGGCTGTCTTCGGCCCATCGTCGGCGTTCGCCTTCGCCGCGGCCGGGGTCGCCGTCCTCAGCTTCCCACTCTGGCTCGCTCTCGACCTGCCTTTGGGAATCGGCATCACTCTGGCCGTCACCACGCTGGCGCTGGCATGGCCTGGCTGGCGGCTGCTGGCCATCGCCGGCCTGAGCGGCAGCAACATTCGCGCGGAGGTCACGGCAGAGCCGGTTTCCTCGTGAGAGACACCGCGTATGGCGGGCTGAGCGGTGCCGCGGTGCTCGGAGGCGGGCCATTGCACGCCGGCTGCCCTGGCGTCCAACAGCCGATTCGTTGACAGTTATCGGGTCCATCGCCATTCCGCGCCACGGAATGACCCATCCCACGAAGGACGATCGCGCCGATCGGGTCAGTTGCCTCGGGCTCGCACCGCGGTCGAGACAGCTAGGCGCGAGCTCGATCACTTGGCAGCGCCGTGTAAGCGCGGTGTTTGATGAGGGTGCGACCGCCCGACCAACCCTGCCGACCTCTGCTGCCCGCCGCTGTTGGCGGCCAGGTTCTCACCGCGCCGCTCGTGTCAATGGCCATGTCGAAGTCTCCACTTGTGGCCATGAGAAGTCCCCACCCCGGAGGATGGCTCACAGCGTCGCCGGTGGCCCACCTCCTCTCATCCGCGCTTCCTTCATCCGGTAGGAGTCGCCGCTCGTGACGACCGTCACGCTGTGGTGGAGCAGGCGGTCGAGGAGGGCGACCGCGGTCGTGTGCTCGGGCAGGAAGCGGCCCCAGCTTTCGAACGGCCAGTGCGATGCGAGCCCCAGGCTGCGCCGCTCGTAGGCGGCGGCGACAAAGCGGAACAGGAGCTGGGCACCGGTGTCGTCCAACGGTGCAAACCCGAGGTCGTCGACGATGACCAGGTCGGCCCGCAGGAGGCCCTCGATGAGCCGCCCGACGCTGTTGTCGGCGAGGCCGCGATAGAGGACCTCGGCCAGCGTCGCCGCGGCGAAGTAGCGGACCCGGAAGCCGGTCTCGACTGCGGCATGGCCGAGCGCGATGAGGGTGTGGCTCTTGCCCGTCCCGGCCGGCCCGACGAGGACGACGTTCTCGCGGGCCCGGATCCACTCGAGCGAGGCGAGGTAGTCGAACGTGGCCCGCCCGATCGCACTGTCGGCCACGACGAACTCGTCGAGCGTCTTGGTGACCGGGAAGCCGGCCGCCCGCAGGCGCGCGCGGGCGTTCGACGCGTCGCGCGCGGCGAGCTCCGCCTCGAGCAGCGTCCGGAGCAGGTCGTCGGGCGCCCAGCGCTGGGTCCGGGCGGTCACGAGGACCTCGGGCGCAAGACGCCGGACGGCGGCCAGCTTGAGCCGGCGCAGGGCGGCCTCGAGGTCGGGCGCGAGAGCCGGTGCCGAGGTCGCCGTCATCGGACGGGCTCGAGGGCGTACGCGCCGAGCGGTCGCACCGGGACCGCCGGCAGCTCGATCGTCAGCGGCTCGCCTGGCCCCCTCCGGCCCGGCAGCCCGGCGCCGGCGGCGAGGATCGAGCGGACGTCGGCGGCCCGGAAGCGGCCGAACGCGAGTGCCCGCTCGAGGGCGGCCAGCAGCGCGTTCCGGCCATGAGCCCGCTCGAGGTCGGCGATCTGCGCGAGCTCGGCCGGCAGGCGGGTCGCACCGGCCGCCGCCGCCGCGCGCAGGAACGCCTCGGCCACCGGCCCGAGGGACAGGAAGGCGAGCTCGGCCGGCGTCCGCGGCCGGACCGCCCGGACCGGTGGTCTGGCCGGGCGGCCGTAGTGGGCGTCGACGAGGCTGACCTCGCCGGGGCCGACGAGGCGGTGGCGCGCGATCTCGATCCCGGCGTGGCGCACGACGAGCTCGCCGCCGGCGACGACGACCTCGACGCGGCGGCCGATGAAGTCGCCCGGGACGCTGTAGCGGGCGCTCCCGAAGCGGACGGTCCGGAGGTGGTCGACCTTCCGGGCGTGGGCCGCGCCGAGGGTCGGTCGGAGCGAGGGCAGCGGTCGGAGCAGGCGGCGCTCGGTTGCCAGGCGCTCGGCGGGCACTGCGGCGATCTCCGAGTGGAGCCGGCCGTTCACCTCGCCGCACCAGGCGGCCGCGGCCTCGTTCGCCGTCTCGACATCGGGCCAGGGGCCGGCCCCGACGACGAGGTCGGTCTTGGCGTACCCGACGAGGTGCTCGACGAGGCCCTTCGACTCGGGGTCGCCGGCCTCGCAGAAGTCGGGCCGGAAGCCGTACTGGTGGGCGAACGCGACGTACGCCGGCGCCGGCACGACGACGTTGGCCACGACGCCACCCTTCAAACAGCCCATCCGGTCGGCGAGAACGATCGCCGGGACGCCGCCAAGGAGCTCGAAGCACTCGGCCAGGAGACGGAGGGTCGTCGCCTGGTCCATCCGCTCCGCGAACCGGACGAACCGGACTCGGCTCCAGGCGAGGACGGCGCAGAAGACCTTGAGCGGGCCCTCCTCGCCCCAGTCGATGACGAGGTGCTCACCCGGGGTCGGGATCCACGGCCGGTACGTCCGCCGGTCGCGCCGGTGGGCGACCTTGGCCGCGGCGACTGCCCTCCGCAGGTGGCGGGCCGAGCCGGCGTACCCGTCGGCCCGGCAGAGCGGCAGGAGGCGCTTGGCGCTGATCCGGCCGTCGGTCGAGCGGACCTTGGCCTCGATGAGCGGCACGAACGGGTCGGTCGCCTTCGGGCGGGCCGGCCGGGGCGGCGGTGGGCTCGAGCGGCGCTCGACGACCCGGCGGACGGTCTTGTGGGTCGTCCCGCAACCCTCAAGGCACTCGGCGTGGCGCTCGGTCAGGGCTTCTTGTTCGGGCGACCTGCGCCGGCAGGCGGCTGACTCCTCGCAGCCTCCTCGCGGCTAGACAGACCAAGCATCCGGAATGGCCGGAGACCAGGGTACTGATCACATTCGATGCACGATGTACTCGGGCCGGATGCGCGCGAAGGGTGGAGGGGCAGTCGGCACCTGTCCGAACGCGGCCATTGAGAGTCTGAGTGCTGAGCGATCGCTAACGTCCGCCCTCGGCTTCGCCGTGATGCGCGCCCTCCGCATTCGAAGCGCTCGGAGCGATGGCCAACTGGGCGCTGGAGGGAGGTGGCAGGTCAGGCGTCAGGTTCGATCCACCGGACGCCCCCGAGATGGACGCGGGTGCGTTCACGAATCACGAGCGTCACGATCGTCACATTGCCGCAGGTTGGGCAGCGCATGACGTCACCCGCGCTCCTGTAGACCCGCATCGCGCCGAGGGGGTTCACCGTCCCGCACGAGGCGCAGCAGCCACGCGCATCGGTCATCTCGCGTCCGAAGACCTCGATCAGCAGGCCGCCGAGCGCGTTGCCGTCCACGTGCGTTGCATCGGTCATGTCGTTCATCCTCCTGTCGGACCGAAGCGCTCGGTCAGGACGCGGGCCGGATCATGGCCGAGCTCCACGAGCGTCGATGCGACCGCCTCGACGAGCCCGGTCGGGCCGCAAACGTAGGCCAGCGGGCGCTCGGACGGTGCCCAGGCGAGCTCGGCGAGCGCGTGGCGGTCGAGGCGCCCGGTCCGCCCCGTCCACCCATCCGGCGCCGATCGGGTGAACGTGTGGGTGATCTCGATCCCGGCCGCGTCGCGGGCGGTGGCGTTGAGCTCATCGGCATAGATGACATCCTCGCCGGAGCGCCACGACAGGAGCATCCGGATCGGGACGTCGATGCCGGCCTGGAGCCGCGCCCGCAGCATCGCCATGATCGGCGCGATGCCGCTGCCGCCGGCAACGAGCAGCAGCGGACCGCCGCGGCTCGGCTCCCAGACGAAGTAGCCGCCGATCGGCCCGCGAAGCTCGATACCGTCGCCGACCTCGAGGACCTCGGTCAGGTACGGCGACACCTCGCCGTCGTCCAGGCGCTCGACCGTGATGGTCACGCGGCTCCCGTCGGCCGGCGTCGCGATCGAGTACTGGCGCCCAGCTTGGTAGCCGTCCTCGGCGGTGACGCGCACGTCGATGTGATGCCCGGGCAGGTGGCCCGGCCAGTCGGGGACGTCAAGGGTCAGGCTCCGGACGCGAGGCGTCTCGTCAATGCGATCGACGACCTCGGCGACCGTCCAGCTCAGTCGCCGGAGTACCGCTGTTCGCGCCATGGGTCGCCGTAGTTGTGGTAGCCGTAGCCCTCCCAGAAGCCTGGGGCGTCGTCGGCGCTCAGCTCCAGCGCGCGCAGCCACTTCGCGCTCTTCCAGAAGTACAGGTGCGGGACGAGCAGGCGAGCCGGGCCGCCATGCTCGGGCTCGAGCGGCTCGCCATCATAGCGGTAGGCGACCCACGCCTTCCCGCCGGTGAGGTCGTCGAGCGACAGGTTCGTGGTGTAGCCGCCGTAGGAGTGGGCCACCGCGAAGCCGGCGCTCGTCTCGACCCCGTCGAGCAGCGCGTCGACCGGAACGCCGGTCCAGGCGGTGTCGAGCTTCGACCACTTCGTGACGCAGTGGACGTCGACGGTGATCTCCTCGGCCGGCAGGGCCGTGAAC
>DASWGW010000010.1:0-4372 GCA_036393435.1 Candidatus Limnocylindria bacterium
TCGAGCGTCAGGAATCCCGCTCCGCCACCGGCACGCTGACCGGTACGGGCGTGACGACGGCCCCCTCGCCACCGGTCTCGGGCGAGGGCCCGCACTCCTCCACGGTCCGCGGCCGTCCGGACACCATCGCCACCACGGCGCTCAGGATGATCGCCCCGGCGATGAGCGTTCGCGCCGTGATCGGCTCGGACAGGAAGATCGCGCCGAGCGCGACCGCCACGATCGGGTTGACGTACGCGTAGGTCGCCACGGTGGAAACGGGGGCGTGCGCGAGGAGCCAGGTGTATGCCGTGAAGCCGACGATCGACCCGATGATCACCAGGTAGACGAACGCGGCCACCGACTCGCCCGAGAAGGCAGCGACGTCCGTCTGCCCGATCTCGCCCAACAGGCTCCCGACGACCACCAGCGAGAACCCGCCGGCGAGCATCTCGAGGCCGGTGGCCAGCAGTCCTGAGCGCGGCAGCGGGGCGTGACGGGCGTAGAGAGATCCCGCCGCCCACGAGATGGCGGCACCGACCACCAGGACGACGCCGACCGGGTTGATCTGGGCGAGGCCCTCGACCGGGACGACGAGCACTGCCACGCCGATCACCCCCGCCAGCAGGCCGCCGGCCACCAGCCGGCTCGGGCGCTGCCGCGTGACCAGCGCATCGAAGACGGCGAGCCAGATCGGCACCGTGGCGACCAGCACCGCGGACACTCCGGACGGGATGTACAGCTCGGAGAGCACCACGCCGCCATTGCCGCCGAGCAGCAGCAGGGTGCCGACGATGAACGCCGAGCGCCAGTGCGCAGCGGTCGGCCGCTCGGCGCCGCCCGCACGGCCCCGCCACCGCACGTACAGGGCGAGGCCTGACAGCATGAGGATGCCGGCCAACCCGTAGCGCACGCCCGCGGCAAGGAGCGGCGGCATCGTCTGGATCATCACCGCGATGCCGAAGTAGGTGGAGCCCCAGACGACGTAGACGATCAGGAGCGCGACGGCCACCGCTGCGGGCGAAGCCCTCGCGTGGCCCGGGGAAGTCATGCGCGCATTGTGCCGTCAGCGGCGGGTGCACAATCGGCACGGCGATGTCGATCCCTGGCGATGCCGGTCGTCGTCATCGGTGAAGGCCGCTCGAAGGCCGATGACTCACGAGGAGGTGGGCCGATGAAGTACATGATGCTGATCGCCGGCAGCGAGGACGAAGAGGCGCGAGGGCCCGAAGCTCAGAGGGCGGCCGTGTACGAGCGCATCCGCACATGGTGGGGCGAACACGCCGCGGCCGGACGCATCGTCGAGGGATACGAGCTCCAGCCGTCCGCCACCGCGACCACGGTCCGGGTGGATCCGGACGGCAAGGCGACCGTGACCGACGGACCCTTCGTCGAGGCCAAGGAGATGGTCGGTGGGTACGGGATCCTGGAGGTTGCCGATCTCGACGAGGCCCTCGCCATCGCGTCGACGTGGCCCGGGTCGGCCGCGCTCGAGATCCGTCCGATCTTGGAGAGCGGTGCCTGACCGCGGAAGCGTCGACGAGCACCTCGAGCGCGTCCTGCGCGAGGAGCGCGGCCGCCTGACCGGTGCCCTGGTTCGGATCCTCGGCGACTGGGACGTCGCGGAGGAGCTCGTGCAGGATGCCGCGGTCGCCGCGCTGGAGCACTGGCCGGGGGAGGGCATTCCGCGCAACCCGGGGGCGTGGCTCATGACGGCCGCGCGGCGCAAGGCGGTCGACCGGCTGCGTAGGGACGCGCGCTACCGGGACCGGATGCGCCTGCTCACCGCCGAAGCATCGAGGGACGAGCCACCCGTCGATACCGGTGGACCAATGGCGACCGATGACCGCCTCAGGCTCATCTTCACGTGCTGCCACCCCGCCCTGAACCGGGAGGCGCAGGTCGCGCTGACGCTCCGGACCGTCGGGGGGCTCGAGACGTCGGCCGTCGCGCGGGCGTTCCTGGTGCCGGAGGCGACGATCGCGCAACGGCTGGTCCGTGCCAAGCGAAAGATCCGCGACGCCCAGATCCCCTATCGCGTCCCGGAGGCTGCGGAGCTCCCACCCCGGCTGCGCGAGGTCCTGAGCGTCCTGTATCTCGTCTTCAACGAGGGCTATCTCGCGTCGTCGGGCGACGCCGCCGAGCGCCGCGAGCTCGCGCGGGACGCGGAGTGGCTCACCTCCCTGCTCTCGCGCCTGATGCCCGACGAACCGGAGGTGATCGGCCTGCTCGCGCTCATGCGCCTCCACCTCGCCCGGGTCGACGCGCGGTTCTCTGCGGACGGTGGGCTGGTCCTGCTGCCCGACCAGGACCGCCGCCTCTGGGACCGCGTGGCGATCGACGCAGCCGTCGAGCTGCTCGAGCGGGCCGAGCGGATGGGGCGGGTCGGGCCGTATCAGCTCCAGGCCGCGATCGTCGCCATGCATGCAAGCGCGTCGTCGTGGGCCGATACCGACTGGAGCGCCATCGTCCGCCTCTACGACGCGCTGCGCGCCCTCGAGCCGACGCCCGTCGTGGCGCTCAACCGCGCACTCGCGGTCGCCGAGCGGGACGGCGCGGCCGCCGCCCTGTCCGAGCTCGACGGGCTGGTCGACCGGTTGGAGGGCTATCACCTGTTCCATGCGGCCCGCGCCGAGCTGCTCCGTCGCCTCGGGCACGGCGATGCGGCCCGCGACGCCGACCGCCGCGCGCTCGAGCTCACCCAGAATCCCGCCGAGCGCCGGCTGCTCGGCGAGCGGATCGACACCTGATCAGCCGGGGAGGTGGCGCTCCGGCGGACCGACGTAACGCACGTCAGGCCGGATGAGGATGTCGGCCCTCGCCTGCTCGAGGCAATGTGCGGTCCATCCCGCGTGGCGCGCAACCGCGAACGTGGCGGGGAAGAGCCATGGCGGCAGGCCGACGCCCTGGAGCACGGCGGCCGCGTAGTACTCGACGTTGGTCTTGATCGGGTAGTCCGGCTTCCACTGCGCGAGGAGGCGCAGCGCGATCTCCTCGACAGCGACCGCCTTGCCCAGCCACTCCGAGGCTCCGGCCAGGCCCTCCGCCACCGACCGCAGCGCGGCGGCGCGCGGGTCGTAGGCGCGGTAGACGCGGTGACCGAAGCCCATGAGCCGCTCGCCGCGGGCGAGCGCCTGGCGGATCCACTCCTCCGCGCGCTCGACGGAGCCGATCTCGTGGAGCTGATTGACGACCTCCGAGGGAGCTCCGCCATGCCACGGACCCTTCAGCGCGCCGATCGCGCCGGCGACCGCGCTCGCCATGTCGGACCGCGTCGAGATGATGACCCGGGCGGTGAAGGTCGAGGCGTTGAAGCCGTGTTCCGCAGCCACGATGAAGTACGCGTCGAGCGCCCGGGCGGTCGCCTCGTCCGGCACCTCGCCACTGAGCTGGTACAGGAAACCCGCGGCGAGCCCCAGTGAAGGATGCGGGTCGATCGGGGCCGTGCCCTCGCGCAGGCGCGCGAAGGCGGCCAGGGCCGAGGGCGCGAACGCCGTGATGGCACGAGCCTGCTCGACGGTCGGCGGCCAGGCGATGCCCATCACCGCCCCGTACACTGACGCCGCCGTGCGCAGCGCGTCCATGGCGTTCGCTCCCGCCGGGAGCCGACGCAGGACGTCGACGACCTCGGGCGGCGGGGCTGCACAGGTCAGGCTCGCATCGGGCCTCCACTCGCCCGTCCACAGCAGCTCGGCGACGGACGCGTACGAGCCGCGCTCCACGAGCTCGCCGATCGGATAGCCGCGATAGCGGAGCTCGCCTCGCTCGCCGTCGATGCTGGCGAGCTCGGTCTCTCCGGCCACTACGCCCTTCAGCCCGGCGGAGTATCCGCGTTCGGAATCATTCATCGGTGTGCCGAGTCTACGAGAGGCGGTAACGTTGCGGCTGGCCCGCGCGTCTGGTGGCCAGCCAATTTCGTCATCCCGCCGCCTCAGGGAGCCGACAACATCATGCAGCCCTTCCGCCGCCTCATGCCGCTCGCCATGGCCGCGTTGCTTCTGGCCGCCTGCTCCTCGCCCACCGCGACGGCCCCTGCATCGGCGCAGGCGTCCGCCTCCACCGCTACCGGCGCCACGGCCGAGCCGATTCCATCGGAGGACCTCGGCGACTTCACGTGTGATCTGCCGTTCGTCGAGCAGGCCACCGTGCCGCGCGCGCAGATCGTGGACGTCCGGATCGGCACCCACGAGGGATACGACCGGGTCGTGTTCGAGTTCATGGACGGCACGCCCGAGATCGCACTCGAGCGCGCCACGCCGCCATTCGTCCAGGACGGCTCCGGCTTCCCGGTCGACGTGGAGGGCGAGAGCTTCCTGCGCCTGATCATGCGCGGCGGCACGAAGCAGATGGAGGACGGAACGAGCAGCTACGACGGCCCGCGCGACTTCGACCC
>DASWGW010000011.1:0-4167 GCA_036393435.1 Candidatus Limnocylindria bacterium
GTCCGAATCGCCGAGCGCGCCGGCTTCTGCTATGGCGTGCGCCTCGCGATCGACAAGGCGAAGCACGCGCGGACCGAGGGCAAGGACGTCACCACGCTCGGGCAGCTGGTCCACAACCCGGGCATCAAGGCCGATCTGTCCGACCGCGGCATCCGCACCGCGGACCTCGCCGACGAGGTCGAGGGCGGCACGCTCGTCATCCGCGCCCACGGCGTGCCGAAGGACGAGTTCGACAAGGTCAGCGGCAAGGAGACGCTCGAGGTCATCGACGCCACCTGCACGTGGGTGCTCCAGAGCCAGAAGGCCGCCCGCGAGCTCGCGGAGGCGGGCTACACCGTCTGCATCATCGGCCACGAGGACCACCCCGAGGTGAAGGGCGTCCGCTCGTACGCGGGCGAGAAGCACGTCGTCGTCGACGACATGGACCGATCCACCTGGGAGCGCGTCCCGCGCACGAAGAAGATCGGCGTCCTGTCCCAGTCGACGATCCTTCCCCAGAAGCTCGAGGAGTTCGCGGCCTTCTGCCTGCGACGCGCCCACGACCTGCGGGTCGTCAACACCGTGTGCCCCGTGACGCTGACCCGCCAGGACGACTCGGTGGCCCTGGCGCGCGAGGTGGACGCGATGGTCGTGGTCGGCGGCAAGAACAGCTCGAACACGAAGGAGCTCGCGGTGAAGTGCAGCGAGATCCTGGCCGATACCATCCACGTCGCCGATGCGGACGAGCTGGAGGCCGAGCACGCGGCATGGGTGCGCGGGAAGCGGCGCATCGGCATCACCGGAGGCACCTCGACCCCGGAGCTCGACCTCGAGGAGGTCCGCGAGCGCATCTACGCCCTGACCGCCGCGTAGAGACCCTGGCGGTCAGCCGGCCGCCCATCCCACGGGCCAATTGACCACTGAATGGCCGAAACTCCCAGCCCACGGGCCTTGCTGCCATCGAGGCCTGCAAACTGACTCCGCCGATGGCCGGATCTCCCACCCCACGCACGGTTCAGCCGCTGAGCGGCCCGATGGCCCGTCCGATGGGAAGGCCGCCGCGACTCAGCTGGTGAGCTCGTGCAGGAGCGTCTCCAGGCGACCGCGTAGGACGTCGTAGGAGAGGTGCTCCCGGGCGATGGCGAAGTTATGCGACGCGTTCTCGCGGATCCTGCGCCGGTTCGCCAGGAGGGCTCGAACCTCCGATACCGTCTGGTCCGTGATCGCGCCATCGATCTCGATGAGGCGCAGCCCCAGCGGGCGGATGTCCGCCTGGTACACCGGGTAACAGTTCACGACGACTGGAACCCCGTAGAAGAGGGCCTCGATGAGGGCGTTGCCGTAGCCCTCGTGCAGGCTGGGGTAGGTGATCAGATCGGCGGCGAGGTACGCGTCGTGGAGGGAGTGAGCGGGGCGTATCGGCTTGCCCTCATGGTCGGGCGCAAAGCGGTCGGCGGCGTAGGCGAGGCGCACGTCGTGGCGCTCCGCCAGGCGTTCGAGCTGCACGAGGTAGTCGAGCCCCTCGTCGCCCGCCGGCGAGGTGATGAGAAGGACGGCATCGGGATCGCCCAGCCGTCCGACGAGCTCGATCGCAAGCTCGATGCCCTTGCGCGGCACCACTCGCGTCGGCTGCACCACCAGCAGGCCGCGCTCGGTCATGCCCAGCTCGGTTCGTAGCCGCCGCCGAACCGCCGGGCGAGGTCGTGGCCGCGCCTGGTCGAAGTCGAAGACGTTCGGCACCACCATCGACGTGAGCCCCCGACGCCGCTCGAGCTCGGCGGCCGCAAGGCTGTTGATGCTGACGTGGCGCACCCACGGCAGGTCGGGTGGGAAGGCCGCCTCGAGGACCTCGGGCACGACGCAGGTGGAGAATCGCTCGCGCTCCCACCAGTAATCGTGGTGGTGTCCGATCGTCGGCAGCCGCCGCTCCTCGACCAGCCGACGCAGCGCCAGGCCGAGCGGCAGGTGCATCGGGATGGCCCAGGCGTTCTCGACGACGATCGCGTCGAGCGTGTTGCGGCCCACCCAGTCGTGGAGGACCGGCAGCAGCTGGTTCGCAAGGCGGTCGATCTCCGCCCGGACCGCGGCCGGGTCGCTGTCGCGGTCGAAGGCGGCCGCCGTCACGCGCTCTGCGGGCGGGTGGCTGAAGTGCATGGGCGGCACCAATCGAGCCTGGTAGCGCAGCGCATCCACCTCTCCGGCGCACAGGCGCAGCTCGTGCCCCATGGCGTCGAGCACGGCCTCCCACTTGGCCGTCTCGAAGGTGACCCCATCGACGCCGGCCAGGCGGGTGGCCACGATCCCGATCTTCACCTGCCGATCCTAGCCAGTGTGTTGCGCCGAGAGGCGCTCCTCCAGGCGCCCGTGGCGATCCAGCAGCACGAGGGCGCCGAGGGCGGCGCCGGGCCACGCGAACCAGTGGCGGATGCGCCGGTCGTCCGTGGGGTCGGCCGCGTACGCCTCGGGCAGCATCCCGTCGACGAATGCGACCTCGTGCAGTCGGGCGAGGCTCTTCTCCATCGCGGGCCGATCCCCCACGGTCCGCGCTCGCACCCACGCCTGGATGTCGCCGAGCGTCCAGGGCCCAGGGGTATGCGTCGATCCGAGACCGGGCCGTGCCCCGCCGAACCAGGCGGGATTGCCCTCGCCGAAGGCGAACTCCATGGTCGCGCTCCAGCCGGGGTCGTCGCGGTCACAGAAGCCCCATAGCGGGGCGAGCGCGACGGGCAGGTCGTTCGCGTCGTGGTACGCGACGCGACGTCCCTCGGCGTCGACGGCGTAGGGCCACGGGCCGGCCGAGCCGGCCAGCCGGGCCGCGAACGCGGCGCGCGCCGTCGTTCCAGCCCGCCTCACGCCCTGGGAATCGAGGCGCAGCGCGCCGGCATCAGCCAGCTCGGCGATGCGCTCGGCCGCGTACCACAGCAGGACCTGTGAGGCGGCGATGAACGGCGCCGCGGCAGGATCGTCGGCGGCGTTCTCGGTGCTCGCGATGAGCCCAGTGGCCGGGTTGATCGCCCGCACCGCCGCTTCCCAGGCGCGCGCCACCGCTTGCTCCCACGCGACGCCGGCGGGCAGCTCTCCGGTGAGACGCCAGTAGTCCGCCAGCTCCACCATCGGGTAGAGCTGCTGGTCGGCCTGGAAGGCGAGGTCCTTGCGGCGCCCATCGGCATGGTGGCTGCGGACCCATCGGCCATCCGGCCGCTCGCAGCGGCGCCAGAGCCACCGGAGGTGATCCGCGACGCGCTCGCGGTCGCCTGGCTCATCGGCGGCGAGCAGGGCGAGCGCCTGCCAGTAGGCGTCGCGTGTCCACGACAGGGGCAGGATGCGATGGTCGGTGAGCATCGTCCGCTCGTCGTCTCGAACGGCCAGCGCCGTACAGCCGCGGATGTATGTCAGCGCGCGCGCGACGATGGGATCGGCGTCGGCCGAGCCGAGAGCGATGGCCGGATCCGCGGAGCGCGCCAACCCGGAAAGCGAGACCTCGAGGATCACATCCAGGTGTGGCGCGCCGTCCCGCCAGGCGACGCTTCCCATGACCCCGCGCTCCTCGCTCGTCCACGTGACGTGTGCCCCGTGCACGGTCACGACCGCCTCCGCGGGAAGCGCCGGCGCGGCGATCGTCACAGCGGCGTCTGACGCGGTGAACGAGGTGATGGCCCCTGTCGGCTGCGGGGGATCGAGCTCGGTGATCTCGGCCAGCGCGGGTCGGTCGAGCGTCCCGCGCAGGCGGATCCTGAACGACGGCCGGGCACCGCTCCGCGCGTCGACCGACCACGCCTGGCGAATCGCGCGCGCATCCGGCTCGGCGCTGGCTCGCACCTCCACCAGGTCCGCGGTCCAGCGCGGCGAGGCCGGGTCGCTCGTGTCCGGCGTCAGATCCGGAGGGCCGCCGTCGAGCTCCACCCGCAGGAACGCGTGCTCGGGCCGCGTCATCGCCAAGCGGTGCAGGCGAGTGGCGCCGGGGTCGCCTCGGCGCGCTTCGTCGAACGCCGGCAGCGCCGAGAGCTCGACGAAGCCGTGCGCCGGATGAGGCCCGCCGACCGACAGCCATGCCGCGGACCGGAGGTCGAACGAGGCGCAGAAGCTGCCGCTGCCCAGGTCGAGTGGCTTGGCGCCGGCGGCCCCCACGTCGATCAATTCCCCGGCTCGGCGTCCCGCTCCTCGGGTGTGGGCGGCCCGTAGTCCTGG
>DASWGW010000012.1:0-10898 GCA_036393435.1 Candidatus Limnocylindria bacterium
CGGATCAGGGCGATGTGCTTGGGGGTGTTGCTGAGGTGCTCCTCGCCGCGAATCACGTCGGTGATCCGCATCGCCTCGTCGTCGACGACGACCGTGAAGTGGTAGAGCGGCCCGCCGTCGCCACGCACGATCACGAAGTCCCCCAGGAGCGCGTTGTCGAACTCGACCTCCCCGCGGACCAGGTCATGGAAGACGATCCGCTCGGGCTCCACCTCGAAGCGGATGGCGGGCCTGCGACCCTCGGCCTCGAAAGCCGCGCGCTCCGCTTCGGTCAGGTTCAGGCAGCGTCGGTTGTAGCGGGGAGGCTCGTGTCGGGCCTCCTGCTCGCGGCGCACCGCGTCGAGCTCCTCCGACGTGCACCAGCACCGATACGCGGCGCCCGAGTCGAGCAGGCGCTCCGCCTCGCGCGCGTACGTCTCCATCCGCTGGCTCTGTCGGTACGGCCCGTAGGGGCCGATGTCCTCGCCGCCGGCCACCTGTGGACCCTCGTCCCACGTGATGCCGAGCCAGTGCAGGCCCTCGATGATGTCGCGCTCGAAGTCGACCGCGTTGCGCGCCTCGTCGGTGTCCTCGATGCGCAGGACATACGTCCCGCCCGCGTGCCGCGCGGTCAGGAAGTTGTACAGGCTCGTCCGCGCGCTGCCGATGTGCAGCGGCCCGGTCGGACTGGGAGCCATCCGCGCTCGCAGCGCGGCCGAATGTGAGGTCGGCATGGGGTCGCGCGATCGTACCAGCCGTCGCAGGCCGTCGAGACCGCTAGGCGAGCCGGAAGGCCGGCCGCACCTCGCCGGTCACCTCGCCACGGGGATCGAGGATCGGGGACGTGGCGTACTCGCCGAGCCGCCCCGGAAGCGGGTCGCCCGCCAGCCCCACCTGGCGAAGGATCTCGATGCTGGCCGCATCGCCGCCGCGGCGCGCCGAGTTGCCGTCCTCGATCGAGGCCGCGATGCCCATCGGTCCATCGCCGAACGGCGCACCCCTTGGAAGCGCCCCCGGAGGCAGGCCCATCGCCAGCACGCCCTCCGCGCCCCCCTTGCTGACGATGCGCTTCGGAAACGCGCGCATCAGCGTGGTATCGATCCGGCCTCGCTCACCGGCCACGAGCTCCGGGTGCGCCATCATCGCGTCACGGATGCGCGTCAGCGCCGAGCGCAGCGGCGGGTCGGCGACGGCCGAGGGATCGGCGAGGCGGGCGAAGGCCACCGCGAGCCCGCGAAGCGGCATCCCGAAGGTGACGACGCCGCAGCCGTCGACGGCGCTTGCCATCTCTGCGACCGGCACATCGGAGAGGGCGGAGATGGTCTCCAGCGCCAGCCGCTGCACCGGGTGGCCGGGATGCCAGTAGCTCTCGAGCGGCCACCCTGAGGCCTTTGCGAACAGGACCATCCCGGCGTGCTTGCCGGAGCAGTTGCCACGCAGGACGGTCGGCTTTTCGCCGTCGCGAATGAGGCGGTGCGCGGTCTCGACGTCGAACGGCGCATGGACCTGGTTCTGGAGGACGGAGCTCGTCAGCCCGGCGCGGCGCAGGATCTCCTGCACCAGGCGCACGTGGCGATCCTCGCCGTTGTGGCTGGCGGCCATGATGGCCAGCGCCTCGGTGCCGAGGCCGTACTCGTCGAACAGGCCGGAGGCGACGAACGGCGCCAGCTGGAAGGGCTTGGCGCTCGAGCGCAGGAAGATGAATTGGTCGGGATCGCCGGCCGATGCGACGGGCGCCCCGTCGGGCGAGACGATCGCGATCGCGCCGCGGTGGACCGACTCGACGCGGCCGCCGCGCGTCACCTCGACGAGGACCGGGGAGGCGCCGGCGGAGGAGGTCCGGCGCCCGCGACCCGCTACCGCGCGCTCCTGCGCGCCGGGCTTGGAGCTGGTGGTCGTCCGAGAGATGCTGCCGCGCGCGGTGCGGCTACTAACCGCCGCCGCCCTGCCCGGCCGGCTGGCCTTCACGCTGCTCCGCGCCGCTCGCCTGACCGCCGTCCCTGTCGGGCTTGCTGAAGATGCTGCTTCCACCGCCGCCGCCCTGGGAGCTCGACCGGCCACCACCCTGTGGCGCGGTGCCGCCGGTTGCGGGCGGGACGGGCCGTGCACCGGGCTCGCGGGTCATGACGACGCCGCCCTCCCAGTGAGCGCCCTCTTTGACGACCAGCACCTGCGTCTTGATGTTGCCCTTGACGCGGCCAGTCGACCCGACCTCGAAGCGGCCGCCGCAGTCGACGTCCCCCTCGTAGTCGCCGTTGATGATCACGTTGTGCGCCGTGATCGCGCTCCGGACGCGCGCCTGGGGGCTGATGATCAGCGTCCCCTGGCACTCGATCTCGCCGTTCGCCTCGCCCTCGATCCGCAGGTCTCGGTCCGAGACGTACTTCCCGTTGAAGCGCGCATGCGGATCGATAACGGACTCGTTGCCGCGATCCTCACGGCGGAACTCGGTAGGTGCTTGAGCCACGTCGACCTCACTCGTCACGCTATCTGGATACAGATTCCCGACCACGTCTTCCCGCGGCTGACCCTCGGGCTTGGTGTCACGCTTCGATCCGAAGACCATGCTCCCACTTCCTCCTGGTGCGGCTCCGAGCGACGGGCTGGCCACGGTCCGTGCGCGATTGGGTCGTTGGAGAAGAGGGATAGCCTAGCAGCATGCCGCCACCGGGGGCCATGGGCAGATTTTCTGTCCCGCCTCGTTCGGCCCGACCTCGCCGGAGACGTCATTCGCGCGCCACGCTGGTGCGTGAACCGAGCGCGACGAGGGCGGCCGCCAGCGGGACCACCACGAGCGCGATTCGCAGGCCGAACAGCTCGCCGCCGATCCCCACGAGAGACGGGCCCACAAGGAAGCCCGCATAGCCCAGGGTGAGCACGTAGGACGCCGCCCGCCCGGCGTGCGCCCCCGCGCGCCGCGCGGCCAGGCTCACGACCACCGGCACGACGAAGGATGCGCCGAGCGCCGCCACCGCCATGGCCGGGATCGCTGCAGCCGGCACCGTCACCAGCAGCGCGACGGCCATCCCGACCAGGGTCATGAGGCCCCCCACCAGCAGCGTGGTCGGAGCGCCCAGCCAGCGGGCGACGCCCGCGCCAACCAGGCGCCCGAGGAACATCGCGGCGTGGAAGGCGGCCGGCCCGAGCGCGCCCACCAGCGCGGCGGCGCCGAGCACGTCGCGAAGGTAGATCGCCGACCACGTCTCCATCGATCCCTCGGCGAGGAACGCGAGGCCGGCCAACGCGGCCAGCGGAAGCATGGCGAGCGCCACGCCGCGCGGCACGGCTCCGGCGCTCGAGGCGCCTCGCCAGTGCGAGCTGACCGCGACCGCGGCGGCGACGAGGAGGCCGCCGGCTAAGACCAGGTACACCGCCTGGAATGCGATCCCCGACCCGATGGTCACGCCGCCGCCCACGGCTCCCAGCACGCCGCCCGCGCTGAAGGCGGCGTGAAGGAGGGTCAGCCGCGCCGGACGGTTCCACGCCTCGTCGCCCATCGCCGCCCCGTTGATGGCGACGTCGTACGCCCCGCTGCCGGAGGCGAAGACGACGACCGCCACGACGAGCAGCGCCATGGAGGGCAGGCTGCCGATCGCCAGCAGCGCCATCGCCATCGCCACCGCAGGCACCGCGATGCCCCACCCGGCGCCGGCCCGATCCACGAGCCGTCCGGCCGCGATCATCGCGGGCAGCGAGACGGCGAAGCCCAGGGTGAGCATCGCGCCCAGCGGCCCGCTCGTCAGCCCGTGGTGCGCGGCGAGGTCCGGCAGCACCGCCTGCCACGCTCCCCACACGACCCCGAAGATCCCGAAGGCGAGGGGGAGCCGCGCGGCGGTGGGGAGCATCGGCGCATTGTGAGGCCGCGTGAGGCCGAGGCTAGAATCGGCCGCGATGGCCGAGATGCCCGCCTCCCTCCACGTGAGCTCCCATCCGCTGGTGGCGCACAAGCTCGCCATCCTCCGCGACAAGCAGACCGAGCCGAAGAAGTTCCGCGAGCTCGTGCGCGAGCTCACCTGGCTCCTGGGATACGAGGCGATGGCCGACCTGACGCTGCAGCCCATGCGGATCGAGACTCCGCTGGAGCCGATGGACGCCCAGCGGCTGGAGCCGAAGGTGGGACTCATCCCCATCCTGCGCGCGGGGCTGGGGATGGTGGACGCGATGCTCGAGCTGCTGCCGACGGCCGAGGTGTGGCACATCGGCCTCTACCGCGACGAGCGGACCCTCAAGCCGGTCGAGTACTACAACAAGCTGCCCGACGCGGCGACGGTGCAGGTCTGCCTGATCCTGGATCCGATGCTCGCGACGGGTGGCTCCTCGGCGGCGACGGTCGACATCCTGAAGCAGTGGGGCGCGGCGCGCGTCAAGCAGGTGAGCCTGATAGCGGCGCCCGAGGGGGTCCGCACGCTGAGCCGCGCGCATCCCGACGTGGACGTCCACGTCGGGGCGCTCGACTCGCATCTCAACGAACGCGGCTACATCGTTCCGGGCCTGGGGGACGCCGGCGACCGGCAGTTCGGGACGTTCGCCGGCCCCGCCTCCGAGCCGGGCCGCGGACCTGACGACGTCACCGCCGAGGTCGTTCGACGGCTCCAGCGCGACCTGCGCGGAGGCTGACGCGCGGCGGCTCCGGGAATCCGGGACACAGAAACGTCCCGAAGGAACCGCCGCCGGACCGTTGATGCAATCTCTGGTGCCGTTGGCTGCCCCTTCGGGACATCCCAAGAGTACGGGCGGCGTCGACCATCCCGCAATCCCCCTTCTCCACGAGAATGGGACGCGGCCTGAAAGTTATCCACATCGTGTCCCCAACGTGGACATTGACGCGGCTTGATCCGGCCTTGACATGCCGGCGCTAGAGTCCGGACATGAACAGCGAGCGGCAACGCGTCCTCTTCGTCTGCACCCACAACAGCGCGCGGAGCCAGATGGCGGAGGGGATGCTCCGCGCCTGGGCAGGCGACCGGTTCGAGGCCCTCAGCGCCGGAACCCAGGCGACCGTGGTTCGGCCGGAGGCGATCTCGGTGATGGCCGAGATCGGCATCGACATCAGCGGCCACGCGAGCAAGACGCTCGAGCCGTTCCTCGGCCAGTCGTTGAGCTGGCTGATCACGGTCTGTGACCAGGCACGCGAGTCGTGCCCGACGCTGCCGGGCGTCGCACAGCAGGCCCACTGGAGCATCGGCGACCCGTCGGCCGTCACGGGGTTGGACGAGGAGCGGCTCGAGGCGTTCCGGCGGGCTCGCGACGTCCTTCGCGACCGCATCAGGATCTTCATCCTGGGCGCGGATCGCGACGATCTGCCCGCGCCCACACCGACGACCCTGGGGGCATAGGAGGAGCGTGGGGCCGTGGGCACCGGCGGACCGGCACCCACGGACGCTCATCGGCTCAGCAGCAGCCTCCGCCCGCGCAACAGTCGCTGCATTCGCAGTCACAGTCGGCGCGCCTCATCGGATCATCACCTCCTCCCGCGTGCGATTTCGTGGATGCGTCGCACATTGATAGTTGTCTATATAGATGTCAATGGATAGAATGCGGGCCTGATGCAGCAGCCCGATCGCGACGTCGCCCTCCTGGCGGCGCTCGCCGATCCGACCCGCCTGGCCATCGTTCGCCAGCTCGGCGCAGCCGGCGAGGGAGCCGTGTGCGCGTGTGACTTCACGGAGTGCTGCAGCGTGAGCCAGCCGACGATCAGCCATCACCTCAGGGTCCTGCGCGAGGCCGGCGTCCTCGTGAGCGAGCGGCAGGGGACGAACGTGCTGTATTCGTTTGCGCCCGAGTTTCGGGAGCGGTTCGCCGGCATCGGCGCAAGCCTCTCCGGCCTGGTCCAGGTCGCCTGATACGCTCCGCGGCGTGAGCCGCGCGGTCCCGGTCTGTCCCCACTGCGTCCAGCCCGGGGAGGAGCCGCTCGTATGCGACCGATGCGCGTGGGCGCATCGGTGGACCGGGGCCCGCCGAGCCCGATCCGGCCGCCAGGTGAGGCGCGGAGCCTGCGTTACACTCGCGGCGCCAGCAGCCACAGGAGACCGATGCCCGACTCTCTCGTGAGCGTGGCCGTCACCGGCGCCGCGGGCCAGATCGGCTACTCCCTCCTCTTTCGCATCGCCTCGGGACAGATGCTCGGCCCGGACGTTCGGGTCCGCCTCCAGCTCCTGGAGCTGCCTGCCGCACTTCCCGCGCTGGATGGCGTCCGCATGGAGCTGGAGGACTGTGCCTTCCCGCTGCTCGATGGCGTCGTGTGCACCTCGGACATGGACGAGGCGTTCCGCGACGCCGACTGGGCCCTGCTGGTGGGCGCCGTCCCGCGGAAGGAGGGGATGGAGCGCAAGGACCTGCTCGGCATCAACGGCGGGATCTTCACCGGGCAGGGGCAGTCCATCGCGCGCAATGCCGCCGACGGCTGTCGCGTGCTGGTTGTGGGGAACCCGTGCAACACGAACGCCCTCATCGGCTCCACGGCGGCCGCACGGCTGGGGATGCCGCGCGACCGGTGGTTTGCCATGACCATGCTCGACGAGAACCGAGGGCGCGCCAGGCTCGCGGCACGCGCCGGCAAGCCGGTGAGCGAGGTCCGCGACCTCGCGATCTGGGGGAACCACTCGAGCACGCAGTTCCCGGACGCCTGGCGCGCGCGGATCGGAGGGCGGCCGGCGCCCGAGGTCATCGGCGACGAGGAGTGGCTGCGCGGCGAGTTCATCCGCGCGGTCCAACAGCGCGGCGCGGAGGTCATCAAGGCGCGCGGCCAGTCGAGTGCGGCCAGCGCGGCGAACGCGGTCGTCGAGACGGTGCGGCAGGTCAGCCGGCCCAGCGGCGAGATCTTCAGCGCGGCGGTCCCGGCCCCGGCGAGCGGTGGATACGGCGTTCCCGAGGGACTCGTCTTCGGCTATCCGCTGCGCGCGACGTCGCCCGGGGAGGTGGAGATAGTGCAGGGGATCGAGCACGACGAATTCGCCCGAGGGAAGATCGCGGAGACGACCGCCGAGCTCCTGGAGGAGCGGGCGGCGGTGGAGGAATTGCTGATATGACCGCCGACGCCCCCTCACGCACCGGGACCGCCGAGCTGCGCTGGAAGGACGGCAGCATCGAGCTTCCGATGGTCGCGGGGACCGATGGCGACGCGGGCGTCGACATCTCCAGGCTGCGCGCGCAGACGGGGCTCATCACGCTCGACACCGGCTACGGCAACACCGGCGCGTGCACGAGTGCCATCACCTTCCTGGACGGCGAGACCGGGGTGCTGCGCTACCGCGGCTATCCGATCGAGCAGCTCGCCGAAAAGTCGACCTTCCTGGAGGTGGCGTACCTGCTCATCTGGGGGGAGCTGCCGACGCGCGACGAGCTCGATCGGTTCGTGACCGAGGTGACTCACCACACCCTCATCCGCGAGGAGATGCGGCACTTCTTCGACTCGTTCCCGCAGCAGGCGCACCCGATGGCGGTGCTCGCCTCCGGCACCGTCGGCATGAGCACCTTCTACCCCGATGCGCACTCCATCTTCGACCCCGCAGCGGTCGAGATCACCATCAACCGGCTGATCGCCAAGCTGCCGACGCTCGCCGCCTGGTCGTTCAAGAAGGCGATCGGACAGCCGTACGTCTACCCGCGCAACGACCTCCCATACGCGGCGAACCTGCTGAACATGATGTTCGCCGTGCCGTCCGAGCCGTACGAGGTCAACGACGACGTGGCGCAGGCGCTCGACCTGCTGCTCATCCTGCACGCCGACCACGAGCAGAACTGCTCGACCTCGACGGTGCGCATGGTGGGGAGCGCCCACGCCAACCTGTACGCCAGCATCAGCGCCGGGATAAGCGCCCTGTGGGGTCCGCTGCACGGCGGCGCAAACGAGGCGGTCATCGCGACGCTCGAGCGCATCGTCGAAGACGGCGGAAATGTCCAGAAGTGGGTCGACAAGGCCAAGGACCCCGACGACAGCTTCCGCCTCGCCGGCTTCGGCCATCGGGTCTACAAGAACTTCGACCCGCGCGCCACGATCATCAAGGCTGCGGCGGACCGGGTCCTGCGCGCGACCGGAGCCGACGATGCCCTGTTCGAGGTGGCTCAGCGCCTCGAGGAGGTCGCCCTGCGCGACGAGTACTTCGTCAGCCGCAAGCTGTACGCGAACGTCGACTTCTACTCGGGGCTGATCTACCGGGCCATCGGCTTCCCGAAGAACATGTTCACGAACTGCTTCGCGATCGGGCGCCTGCCCGGCTGGATCGCGCAGTGGAAGGAGATGATCGAGTCGCCCGAGACGAAGATCGGGCGGCCCCGGCAGATCTACGTCGGGCCACGATCAAGGGACTACGTGCCCATCGGGCAGCGATAGGCCTCCACGACACCGATGCGACTCACGGTCCTGGGCCGCTCACCCGCGCGCCCCAACCCGGGCGAGGCATGCGCCGGGTACCTGATCGAGGGTGGCGGCGCTCGCCTGCTCGTCGACATCGGCCCGGGCGTGGTCGCCCAGCTGCTGACGCACTGCCATCCGGACGAGCTCGACGCGGTCGTCCTCAGCCACATGCACGCCGACCACATGCTGGACCTGGTGACGCTGCGCTACGTCTACCCCTGGCGCTCACGCCCTCGTGACGAGCGGCTGCGCGTGATCGTGCCGCCGGGGTCCAGCGAGCAGCTGACCGAGCTCGCGCGGGGCGTCGGAAACAGGAAGCACTTCGACGAGGCCTTCCGCCTCTCGGAGCACGATGGCCGGTCGACGATGACCTTCGGCGGCATGTCGCTGACCCCGGTCGAGACCCAGCACTACATCCCGTGTTGGGGCTTCCGCGCGGAGGCCGATGAGCGCCTGATCGCCTACACCGCCGATACCGGGCCCTGCGACGCGCTCCTGGACCTCGCGACGGATGCCGACCTGCTCGTCAGCGAGGCGACGCTGCGCTCGGTCGACGAGGACGCGGCCCCACCCCAGCCGCGCGGCCACCTGCTGCCGGCGGAGGCCGGCGATGCGGCGAGGGCCGCCGGCGCGCGACGCCTGCTGCTCACGCACCTGCCGATCGACGATGGAGCCGCCTGGGCCCGCGACGAGGCCGCCGCCGCGTACGGGCGTGACGTCGAGGTCGCCGAGCCCCAGGGCGCCTACGAGGTCTGAGCGGGCAGCAGCGATATGCCCAGAGCGCCGGCGGCGAGCCTCAGGCGCTCGTCGAACGTGGCAAACATGCTCTCGGCTCCAAGCTGCACTGCGCACGCCAGGTGCACGGCATCGGCTCCGGACAGCACATGGTCCGTCGCCAGAGCGGCAGCCAGACGCGCGTTGTCAGGGCCAAGCTCGAGCCACGTCACCTCGTCGAACAACCGACTGGCGCGCCGGGTGGCCACGCGAACCTCCGGGGCTCGCAGCCGGTCCGCGCGGCGTGCCGCGGCCAGCGCGGCGGCAAGCTCGGGCTGGGCAAGCCGCGAGGTCACCGGCACGCCGCTTCGGTTCCAGATCGTCACAGCGGACTCACTGCCGGGCTCATCGATGATCAGCTTCACGAGCGCCGAGGTATCGAAGAGGCAGATCACGGTGGCCCGCGGCGTTGCTCTCTGAGCAGCTCGCTGACGGTCCCGTTGCGCGGACGCACCGTCGGTGGCTCCAGATCGGCTCCCCGCTTCGCTCGAGGGGCCGTGGCCAGGCCGGCTGCAATCAGCTGGTCAAGGGCCGACTCGCCCTCCACGGGCACCAGGCGCGCCACCGGTCGGCCCCGATCGGTGATCACGACCTCGCGACCGCGTCTTGCGTGCTCGATCCACGCGCTGAGCTCCGAGCGCAGCGCGCGCACTCCTACCTGCATGGCGATATTGTAGTACGTCCATCAGGCATCGGCGTGTACACATCAATCGATTGCTTCCTCCGCCAGGCCCTCCCACGTGAGCAGGCCATCATGCAGGACGAAAGGGTCGAGCAACAGGGGATGGGGATCGAGCTCCTCGAGCCCGACCGTGATCTCGCCGATCGCTCGCGCCGGGGTCTGCGCGTCGAAGGAGAGAAGCTGGTTGCGGGCGGGCGTTGTGAACACCTGGTCCTGCGGTCCGAAGATCCTCTCGATCGCCGTGACGCCCGCGAGGATGACCGAGGAAGCCCACCCGCCTGGCTCGCCGAGTGCCCGTATGAGATAGCCGTGCTGCACGGCGTGCTGCAGGTGTTGCGGTCCGAGGGCGTCGCTCACAGCCTCCAGACGTGCGAACGCTGCCGCTCGGATCTGTTCGACCGTCGCCTCCCAACGCCGCGCCATGGACTCGGTCACCGCGACGAAGATCGGGTCAACCTCGATCCCGAAGCCCACGGCGATGCCGAGCGACGTCAGCGCGTGCACCCGCGGATCTCCGTTGACACTGCCGGAACCGGGACGCTCGAACAGTGGCGCCAGCCGCGGTCGGGCCCACTCCCACGACAGGTCTTCCGGCAGCTCCTCGAGCGCCGACCTAATCTCGCGTTCGGTCGGGACGACGACGCCCCCGCCGGCGCCATGCTCGAGGCCCTCGCGCGAGAGGATCGATGCCGCGTTCCCGCTGACACCGCTCCCGCGCGATGGATGCTTGCCGCGTCTTGCCTGCTTCGTCCGAGCCACGCTCCGAAGCATTGCCGTCGATCGGTTACCGAGCCCTTACCGGCGGCTTACCGAGAGTCCCTGCCGGCCTGGGTACCGATTCGAGCGCGCGCTATCCAGCGGTCGGCGCCCCACGTGGCCACGGCCCAGATCGCGCTCATGACGAGGGCCATGCCGGCCATGACGAGCGCGGCTCCGGCCGCGGCAACGCTGGGGACGGTGCCGGCGAGGATGAGCGTGGCGATGAGCACGACCGCGACGATGATCGCGACCATCACCAGCGAGATCTTCGCGGCGGTCAGGATGAACCAGCCGAGCCCGTGGCCCTGCGCGCGACCGGCCAGCCACAGGACGCACGGCCCGGCCGCG
>DASWGW010000013.1:0-4277 GCA_036393435.1 Candidatus Limnocylindria bacterium
CTCCGGCGCCCGCGACGCGGCCTCGTGGATGCGCGGCACCCACTCGCTGAGCTCCTGCTCGTCGTAGAGATAGCGGAATCGCTCGACGACGGGGATGCCACTCTTCTCCCACGTCTCGGTTCGCCGCCCGTGGAAGCGGACCACGGCCAGCCGCGGGGATGGGACCGCCGTCAGCGGCGGCAGCGACGACTTCGTCCCCGGCGGCGCGTCGACCATCACGAAGGGGATCTCGTACTTCTCGAGGAACGCGAGCGTCCGGTCACGGTTCTTGTCGTTGAACCACGACGCGTGCCGCAGCTCGACGGCGAACGGGGTGTCCCCGAGGCGCTCGCGGGCCTTCACGATCTCGTCGCGCGACTCGCTCGTCGGGAAGAACCAGCGTGGGTACTGGAGGAAGACGGCCCCGAGCTTGCCGGACGACCGCAGCGGCTCGATGCCGTCAATGAAGCGGGCCCAGATCTCGTCCTCCACCTCACGCGGCAGGTCGCGGGCGTAGACCCGCTTCTTGGCGATGATCTCGGCCGGAAGCGACTCGCGGATGTCCTTCGGCAGCCGGCTCACCTCCGAGGGCTGGCCGGTCATGAGCGCATGCGCCTTGATGTCGAAGGTGAAGTCGGGCGGCGTCCGCTCGAGCCACAGCTCGCCGGTCCGTCGCGCCGGCAGCGCGTAGTAGGTCGAGTCGACCTCCACGATCGGGAACTGGTTGGCGTAGTAGACGAGCCGATCCTCGGCCGTGGTGGCGTCGGGCGGGTAGAAGACGCCGGCGGCGGTCATGGTCGGGTCCGTCCACGAGGCGGTCCCGATGCGCACCGTCGCGCCACCGATGCGCAGGGGCTCGCGCGCGGCCGTGGCGTGCGCCTCGGCGCGCTCGTTGGCGAGCTCCGGGCCCGGATCGTGGGGGTTTGGCTCGGCCATCGGTCAACCGAGTCTACAGACCGATGCGCCCGCCGCGGCGGGCGGCCTCTCGGCGCCTAGGCCTGACCGAGGGCCTGCCGAACCGCTGAGGTGGAGAGCAGGAGCATCGTCACGGCGGCGAGCCCGAAGGCGACGAGATAGGCGGCGGTCAGTCCCGATGCGCCGGCCACGATCATTGCGATGCCGGCGGCGACGGCCAGGATCAGCTGCAGGACCGCACCCAGGGTCCAGGACCATGACCGGCGGCGGCGCGCGCCGCGAGACGCCACGTACGCGAGGATGGCGAACAGGATGGCTCCGCCGGCGGCGAAGCGCGTCGCGTTCTCCGCGGCGATGCCCGCCTCGCCACCGATGGCGCTGCGCTGGTCGCCGGCGAGGAGGCTCAGGAAGATCGTGACCGCCAGCGCGAAAACGGCCTGGAGGAGCAGCAGGATGGACAGCGCGGTGACTGCGCCCTCACCACCCTGGGCGCGAGGGCTGCTCGCCGCGGTGACCACCGGCGTCCGTGCGTTCATCGCGCGCAGTGTACCGGCGCGGGGCACCGGTCCTGCACCGCGCAGTCGGACATGGGTAGTGTGACGCGGATGCCGCAGGCGGGCCGTCACGTTCGGGACGCCCTCGGTGAGGTCGAGATGCTGGCGTGGCTGCTCGACAACAGCATTCCCGTGCCCGGCACCGGTGGCCGGCGGATCGGGGCCGATGCGATCGTCGGGCTCGTGCCGGTGGTCGGCGACCTGCTCAGCGCAGGGGTGGGCCTTTTCGTCGTGTGGCGCGGCTCGAGGGTGGGCCTGCCGAAAGTGGTGGTCGCACGCATGCTGGCCAACTCGGCGATCGACCTCGCCGTTGGGGCGATTCCGGTCGTGGGCGACGCCTTCGACCTGTGGTTTAAGGCGAACACGCGCAACCTGGCGCTGATGCGCCGGTATCTCGAGTCGCCGGTTGCCTCGACGAGGCGCGAGTCGCTCGGGCTGGCGATCCTCATCGGCTCCGTGGCCGTCCTCATCGGGCTCCTGGTGTGGCTGGTCGTCGCCCTGCTCCTCACCGAGCTGGGCTGACGAGGCGTACGCTAGCTGCATGACGACCGAGAAGCAGGCAAAGACAGAGGCGGAGTGGCGGGCCGAGCTGACTCCGGAGCAGTACCGCGTGCTCCGCGAGAAGGGCACCGAGCGCGCGTTCAGCGGCGCCTACTGGGACGAGCACGGCAAGGGCGTGTACCGATGCGCGGGCTGCGGCAACGAGCTGTTCGACGCGTCGACGAAGTTCGACTCGGGGTCGGGCTGGCCCTCGTTCTACCAGCCCATGGACCCCGATGCGGTCGCGACCGAGACTGACCGCTCGTTCTTCATGACGCGCAACGAGGTGCACTGCGCGAAGTGCGGCGGGCACCTGGGCCACATCTTCGAGGACGCGCCCGATCAGCCGACGGGCCTTCGCTACTGCATCAACTCCGCGGCGCTCAAGCTCGATCCGAAGGACGTCGAGCCGATCGAGTTGGTCTAGGCCCCGCCGCTCAGCGGCCCTCGGCGACCTCGCACATGACGGCGGCGGCGTGACGGCACGCGTCGCCGTCGACGTCGAGATGCGTCACGGCGCGCACCGTCCGCGGACCGAATGCGTTGAGGAGAACCCCTCGCTCGCGGCAGGCGTCCACGAAGGCGGCGGCGTCTCGCACGCCCGCTCGCTCCGCGAGGGCGAAGACCACGATGTTCGTCTGCACCGTCGCGAGGTCGATCTCGACGTTCGTCGCCTGAGCCAGCGCTTCGCCGAGCAGGCGTGCGTTGGCGTGGTCGTCGGCCAGCCGGCGAACGTTGTGCGCGAGCGCGTACGAGCCCGCCGCGGCGAGGATGCCCGCCTGCCGCATCGCGCCGCCCGCCATGCGCCGGTAGCGATGCGCGCGGTCGATGACCGCCGCACTTCCCGCCAGCATCGACCCGGCCGGCGCGCCAAGGCCCTTGCTCAGTGACAGGCTGACGAGGTCGAAGCCGCGCGCCAGCTCCGCCGGCGGCCGGCCTGCGGCGATCGCCGCGTTGAGGAGGCGAGCGCCGTCGAGGAAGGCTCCCAGCCCGCGCTCCCGCGCGGCCGCGACCGCAGCCTCCAGCCCCTCGGCGGGGAAGACGATCCCGCCGGCGCGGTTGTGCGTGTTCTCCGCGACCAGGAGGGTCGTCGGCGGGTAGACGATGTGCCCGGCCGGCTTCGCCGCCGCGACCACGTCCTCCGCGTCGAAGGTGCCGCGCTCACCGATCTGCGTGAGCTGGACCCCGGCGTTCGCCGCGGCGCCACCGGTCTCGTGCAGGAGGATGTGCGCCTCCGCCGGGACAAGGACGTCGTCACCCGGCCGCGTGAGCACCCGCAGCGCCACCTGGTTCGCCATCGTGCCGCTCGGCAGGAAGAGCGCGGCCTCGGTGCCGAGGAGCGCCGCAACTTCCGCCTGGAGCCGGTTGACGGAGGGATCCTCGCCGTATTGGTCGTCGCCGACCTCCGCATCGGCGATGGCGCGGCGCATCTCTGTGCTTGGACGCGTAACGGTGTCCGAACGCAGATCGATGGGCTCAGCCACGCGGCCGATGATAGGGGAGCGGGCGACCTCAGCCGGGCATCGGGCTCTGCGGCGGGCGCTGCGCCGTGCCGGCTCCCATCAGCGCGTCCTCGGGCACGGCCGGCTCACCGCCGGCGCGCGTGCCGCGCAGCCACTCGACGGCCGCCTCGAGGTCTTCGACGCAGAAGGGCTTGGCCAGGACGGCGACGCCGGGCCCCGAGACCAGGCTCATCGGGAGGGACGGCAGCGGCATCCCCGTGCAGATCAGGACCCGCGGCAGGCCCCGCACGACGCGACGCTGCCGCGCGGGCAGCTCCAGGAGCTGCGTGCCGTCGATGATCAGGGCATCGGGCCGCGTGCCGGCAGCCAGGCGCGACTGGAGCTCGGCCGGCGATACGATCTCGGCCTCCGGCAGCAGCTCACCGAGGAGCTCGCGGACGCCGGGCTCCCGGTCGCTGACCCAGACTCGATCGGACATGCGGCGCGAGGCTGCAAGGCGGATGCCTAGTACGATGCGGGACATCGTTCCTCCTTCCCCCGAGCCGATGTCGTCGACCGCACCCGGATCCGTCGCAGAACCCGGGCCCTCGGTGCGGGCCGCAGCGCTCGCGGGGGTCGTCGCCGGCGCCGCCGGGCTGGGTGCGGCGGAGCTCCTGGCGGGCCTCATTCCCGGCGCGGCCAGCCCGATCATCGCCGTCGGCGATCTCGTGATCTCCCTGCAGCCGCCCGGCGCCAAGCAGTTCGTCGTCGACCTGTTCGGCCAGGCCGACAAGCTCGTGCTCAACGTCCTGATCGCCGCGGTGGCCGTGGCGGCCGCCGGCGGACT
>DASWGW010000014.1:0-7647 GCA_036393435.1 Candidatus Limnocylindria bacterium
TTCGGAGGCCGAGAAGGTCAGCGCGCGCGCCCGGGACGAGATCGTGGCGGAGAAGGATCGCGCCATGGCCGAGATCCGGTCGCAGGTCGCCGACCTTGCGCTGCTGGCGGCCGGGAAGCTCGTCGGGCGCGAGATGGACGCACCGACCCAGCGCCGGCTCGTGAACGAGTTCCTGGCCGATGCGCGGCCGGCGCGGCGAGGGCGTAACTAGGACATGGCCCTTCGCACGACGGCGGCACGTCGCTATGCCGACGCTGCGTTCGAGCTCGGGCGAGCCGACCGCACGCTCGAGGCCTGGGAGCGCGACCTCCAGCACGTTCGGGAGGCCTTCGGCCAGCCGCAGCTGCTCTCGCTGGTCGAGCATCCCGCCATTCGGTTCGCGGAGAAGGAGCAGGTCCTGAGGCGCGTCCTGGACGGGATCGGCGCGGAGCCGATGAGCCTCGTGCTCCTCATGGTCCGGCGCGGGCGACCGGGGGCGGTGGTGCCGATGGTCGCTCGCTTCGAGGAGCTCGTGCGACGAGAGCGCGGCATCGAGCTCGCGGAGGTCCGCACCGCCCTGCCTCTCGACGAGGAGCAGCGGGCAGCGATCGGCGAGCGGCTCGAGGCGCTCACGCGCGCCACGATCGAGATTCGGGAGACGGTCGATGAGTCGCTCATCGGCGGCATTTCGGTACGGATCGGCGACAGGCTGTGGGACGCGAGCGTCCGCAGCGGGCTCGAGCGCCTGCGCGCTCGGCTCACAGCCGTCTAGCAAGAGGGACGAGGAGTAGATGGCGATTCGATCCGACGAGATCACGTCGATAATCAAGAGCGAGATCAAGGGGTTCGACGCAGGGGCCGAGGTCGCGGGCGTCGGGACCATCGTGGAGGTGGGCGACGGCATCGCGCAGATCTACGGCCTCTCCGGGGCGCTCGCCTCGGAGCTGCTCGAGTTCCCCGGCGGGGTGATGGGCATGGCCTTCAACCTCGAGGAGGAGACGGTCGGCGCGCTGATCCTGGGCGAGTACACCCACCTCAAGGAGGGGGACCAGGTCAAGACCACCGGACGCGTGGTGGAGGTGCCGGTCGGCGACGCGCTCATCGGGCGGGTCGTGAACCCGCTGGGCGAGCCGCTCGACGGCAAGGGGCCGATCGAGACCGACCGGACGCGCCCGGTCGAGCGCATCGCGCCCGGCGTCATCGTGCGCCAGCCGGTCGACACGCCGGTCCAGACCGGGATCAAGGCCATCGACTCGATGATCCCGATCGGGCGCGGCCAGCGCGAGCTGATCATCGGCGACCGGCAGACCGGCAAGACGGCGATCGCGATCGACACGATCATCAACCAGAAGGGCCAGGACCTGATCTGCATCTACGTCGCCATCGGGCAGAAGCTGTCGACGGTGGCCCAGGTCGTCGCCCAGCTCGAGGAGCGCGGCGCGATGGAGCACACCATCGTGGTGGCGGCCTCCGCGTCCGACCCGGCGCCGCTCCAGTTCCTGGCCCCGTACGCGGGCGTCGCATTCGGCGAGGAGTTCATGGAGTCCGGCCGCGACGCCCTGTGCATCTACGACGACCTCTCGAAGCACTCCTGGGCCTACCGCCAGGTGTCGCTCCTCATGCGCCGCCCACCGGGGCGCGAGGCGTACCCGGGCGACATCTTCTACGCGCACTCGCGCCTGCTCGAGCGGGCCGCGCGCATGAACAAGGAGAACGGCGGCGGGTCGCTGACCGCGCTGCCGGTGATCGAGACGCAGGCCGGCGACGTATCGGCCTACATCCCGACCAACGTGATCAGCATCACCGACGGCCAGATCTTCCTGCAGACCGACCTGTTCAACCAGGGCCAGCGGCCGGCGGTGAACGCCGGCATCAGCGTCAGCCGCGTGGGCGGCAACGCGCAGATCAAGGCCATGCGGCAGGTGGCGGGGCGCCTTCGGCTGGACCTCGCCCAGTACCGCGAGCTCGCGGCGTTCGCCCAGTTCTCCTCCGACCTCGACAAGGCCACCCGGGACCAGCTCACGCGCGGCGAGAAGACGACCGAGGTCCTCAAGCAGCCGCAATTCGCGCCGCTGCCGGTGGAGAAGCAGGTGGCGATCCTGTGGACGGTCACCAACGGCCTGCTCGACGACGTGGAGACGCCGAAGATCCGCGAGTTCGAGGAGGGGCTGTACCGCTTCCTCGAGTCGACCCGAGAGAAGCTGCTCCCGACCATTGCCAGGGAGAAGGCGCTCTCGGACGAGACCGCGGAGCAGCTGAAGAAGGCGGTCCTCGAGTTCAAGCGTCAGGGCGGCTACGGCAAGGCCGATGAGGCGCCTGCGGCCGACGCCGGTGCTGCGCCGGCGGAGGGAGCAGGCCAGGCAAAGAGTGGCACCGTCGCACTCGCCGGCTCCGAGCCTGCCACGGCAAGGGCACCGGCCGCAAAGTCCGAGCCCAAGGCGACGGCGAAGGCGGAGGCCGCCCCGAAGGCCACGGCCGCGAAGCCGAAGGCGAAGGCGAAGGCCACGGCCGCGAAGCCGAAGCCCGCCACACGGAAGCGGAAGAGCGCCGGGGAGCCGGCCGCCTAGATGGCAACGCTCAAGGAGATCCGAGGCAGGATCGCGTCGGTCCGCAACATCGCCCAGATCACGCGGGCGATGGAGATGGTGGCCGCCTCGCGCATGAAGCGCGCTCAGGACGCCATCCTCGCGGCGCGGCCGTACTCGGACGAGCTGCGCGACGCGCTCAGCCGCGTGGCTGCCGCCGTCAGCGAGGACGTGGACCCGCTGCTCGCGCGGCGCCCGGTGCGCCGCATCGGGCTGATCGTGGTCACGACCGACCGCGGCCTGGCGGGGGCGCTGAACGCGAACGCCATCCGCTCGGTGCTGCGATACGTGAACGAGCGGTCGAGGACGGACGGCGAGTCGGTGAAGATCAGCGCCATCACGGTCGGGCGCAAGGGCCGCGACGCCCTGCGGCGGGTGGGCATCCCGATCGAGGCGCACTTCAACCAGCTCGGGGACCGCCCCGGCTTCAGCGACGTGACGCCCATCGCGAGGCTGGTGACCGATGACTTCCTGGCGGGCACCTACGACGAGATCGGGGTGGCCTACAGCAGCTTCATCTCGACGCTCAGCCAGCGGCCCAACCTGGACGTGCTCCTCCCCGTCGTTCAGCCGGAGATGGGCGAAGGGCATCGTCGGACGAACGACGAGTACCTCTTCGAGCCCTCGCCGGAGGCCGTGCTCAAGCGCCTGCTCCCGCACTACGTGGCCATCGGCCTCTACCGCGCGGTCCTCGAGAACAACGCGTCGGAGCAGTCCGCCCGCATGATCGCCATGCGCAACTCGACCGACAATGCCAACGAGCTCATCGGCGACCTCAACCTCGTCTACAACAAGACGCGCCAGGCCAACATCACCCGCGAGATGATCGAGATCGCGTCGGGTGCCGAGGCCATCGGCGCCTGAGCCAAGGAGACCAAGACAGACCGATGGCCACTGGAAAGGTGATCCAGATCACGGGTCCCGTGATCGACGTCGAGTTCCCGCCGGGCGAGCTGCCCGCGATCTACAACGCCGTCGAGATCGCGCGCCCGACCGCCGGCGGCGACGGAAAGCGCGACCTGCTGGTGGTGGAGGTTCAGCAGCACCTCGGCAACAACTGGGTCCGCACCGTGGCCATGTCGACCACCGACGGACTGGCCCGGGGGGTCGACGCCGTCGACACCGGCGCGCCGATCACGGTTCCCGTCGGCGAGAAGACGCTCGGCCGCGTCTTCGACGTCCTCGGCCATCCGATCGACGGCAAGGGCGCCGTGAAGGCGAAGGAGTCGCTGCCGATCCACCGCGAGCCGCCCTCGTTCCAGGACATGGAGACCGAGGCGCAGGTCTTCGAGACCGGCATCAAGGTCATCGACCTCATCGCCCCGTTCAAGCGCGGCGGAAAGGTCGGCGTCTTCGGCGGGGCCGGCGTTGGGAAGACGGTCATCATCCAGGAGCTCATCCGCAACATCGCCGCCGAGCACGGCGGCTACTCGGTCTTCGCCGGCGTGGGCGAGCGCTCGCGCGAGGGCAACGACCTCATCGGCGAGATGACCGAGTCCGGAGTCATCGACAAGACCGTGATGGTCTTCGGCCAGATGAACGAGCCGCCGGGCGCGCGGCAGCGCGTCGGCCTCACGGCGCTGACGATGGCGGAGTACTTCCGCGACGTCGAGGGCCGGGACATCCTGCTGTTCATCGACAACATCTTTCGCTTCACGCAGGCAGGCTCCGAGGTCTCGGCGCTGCTGGGCCGCATGCCGTCCGCGGTCGGCTACCAGCCCACCCTCGCCACCGAGATGGGCGCGCTCCAGGAGCGCATCACCTCGACCACCAAGGGGTCCATCACCTCGCTCCAGGCCATCTTCGTGCCTGCCGACGACTACACGGACCCGGCGCCGGCCACGACGTTCGGCCACCTGGACTCGACCATTCGCCTGGAGCGCTCGATCGTCGAGCTCGGCATCTACCCCGCGGTCGACCCGCTGACGTCGACCTCGACGGTGCTCGATCCGCGGGTCGTGGGCGAGGAGCACTTCAACGTCGCGCGCGAGGTGCAGCGCACGCTCCAGCGCTATAGGGACCTCCAGGACATCATCGCCATCCTCGGGATGGACGAGCTCTCGGAGGACGACAAGGTCTCGGTGTCCCGGGCGCGCCGACTGCAGCGCTTCATGAGCCAGCCGATGTTCGTCGCCGAGCAGTTCACCGGGCGCCCCGGCAAATACACCACGCTGGCCGAGACCGTCCGCGGGTTCGGCGAGATCCTCGCGGGCAAGCACGACGCGCTCCCGGAGCAGGCGTTCTACCTCGCCGGAACCATCGAAGACGCGGTCGAGCAGGCGGAGAAGATGGGCTGATGCCGCTGCAATTGGAGATCGTGAGTCCCGAGCGGCGGGTCTACGACGCCGAGGTCGACATGGTCGTGGTGCCCGGCATCAATGGGCAGCTCGGCATCCTGCCGCATCACACGCCGCTCATCAGCTCGCTGGGCGTGGGCGAGCTCCGCATCAAGAAGGGCGGGAGCGAGGAGTCGATGCTCATCAGCGGCGGCTTCGTCGAGGTGCGACCGGACAAGGTCGTGGTGATGGCGGACCTCGCGGAGCACTCGGACGAGATCGACGAGGCGCGGGCGGTCGAGGCGCGTAAGCAGGCGCAGCAGCAGCTCGAGCAGGCGACGGACTCGGTCGACCTGGCGCGCGTGCGCGCCGCGCTGCAGACCGCGCTCATGCGGGAGCGCATCGCCGTTCGGCGCCGCTCGCGGGGCTAGGCACCATCCGCCGCGGGACTTGGGTACAAGCCAGACTGGCACTGTGACCGCCGAGAGCGCGTCCATCGGTCGTGCCGCAAGTGACACTTGCGCTTGGGCGCTCGAGCCCGAGATTTCCGCGGATCGGCCGACTCTCGCCGGTCGTAACGCCAGGCTCAGTTGCAGCTCGGGTCGACGACCTGCGGTCCATGCAGTCGTGTGAGCAGTGCGGCGCGCGGATGCCACAGCTGCCCGTGCGCATCGAGGTCGTCCGCGAGACCGGGCCGATCGGCCTGCCCACCAGCCCGGCGCACGGCGAGACCGTCAACTTCACCCGCCCGTATCGGTTCTGCTCGGCCGACCATCTCTACGCGTGGGCGCGTGAGCAGCGGATGATGCTCTGCAACCGGCAGCCGACGCCATTCGAGGCCGGCATGCAGCCCTACCTGCCCAGCCGTCACATGGGCGGCCGCGTGGGGCTGTGCGACGGTCATCACCGCGGGTCGCACGAGTGGAAGGAAGCCTGGCCCGGCTAGACTCCCGGAGTCCATGCAGAAGTTCGTCATCACCGGTGGCGTCCCGCTCTCCGGTGAGGTCCGGATGGCGGGCGCCAAGAACGCGGTCCTCAAGGAGATGGCGGCGGCGGTCCTGACGGACGAGCCGGTCACGCTCCGCAACGTCCCGAAGATCAGCGACGTGGCGATCCTGCGCGAGCTGATGGGAGACATCGGCTTCGAGCTTCGGCCGGCGGACGGCGACGGGCTCGAGATTCGTTGCCATGAGGCCTCCTGGCCGTTCGTGCCGCTGGAGGCCGGCATCAAGATGCGGGCGAGCTTCATCCTGCTCGGGCCGATGCTGGCGCGCTTCGGCCGCGTGATCCTGCCCAACCCCGGAGGCGATCGGATCGGGCGCCGACCGGTGGACCTGCACGTGGCCGCGATGGAGCAGCTCGGGGCGCACGTCGTCTACCGAAACGGGTACTACTTCGCCTCGGCGCCGGACGGGGGCCTCCGAGGGGCCCACGTCGGGTTTCCGATCGTCACGGTCATGGGCACCGAGAACGCCGTGCTGGCGGCGACGCTCGCACGCGGCACCACCCTGCTCGACAACGCGGCACTCGAGCCGGAGGTGGACGACCTGATCGCCATGCTGCGCGGGATGGGGGCGCGGATCGAGCGCACCGGCGACCGCCGCATCGAGATCGAGGGCGTGGACCGGCTGGGAGGGGTCGAGCATCGCGTGCTGGGCGATCGCCTGGAGGCCGAGACATTCGCGATCGCGGCCGCGGTCACCGGTGGGGACGTCCAGATCCGCGGCGTCGACCCACGCCACCTTGGATCGTTCCTCGAGGTCGCCGGCGGAATGGGAGTGCCGCACGAGGCAGGCGACGACGGGGCCGGGCTGCGCGTTCGCGGGCCCGGCACGGCCACCCTGCGAGCCGCCAACGTGCGGACGGCGCCGTATCCCGGCTTCGCCACGGACTACCAGGCGCCGCTCTCGGTGCTCATGACGCAGGCCGAAGGGGTCTCGACCGTCGAGGAGACGATCTTCGAGGACCGTCTCGACCACCTTCGCGAGCTGGCGCGGATGGGAGCCGACGTCGAGGTCCTCGACGAGCGACGCGCGCGCATCAAGGGTCCCACCCCGCTGCACGGAGCCGAGGTCGGGATCGCCGACCTGCGGGCCGGCGCGACGCTGATCCTGGCGGCGGTGGCCGCCGCAGGGACGAGCGTCATATCGGGCGTCGAGCACGTCGACCGCGGATACGAGCAGATCGAGGCCAAGCTCGTCGCCCTCGGCGCGAACATCCAGCGCATCGAGGCCTAACCCGCGGATCTGCGCCGCCGGGCCACGAACGCGTGATTCTCGTCACGCCTCTCGCGTGAGAGCGTGGAGCACGATGCCACGCGGCACGCCTGAAGGGCCCCAGCCGACCGGCACCGGCGACGGGCCTACTGCTCCGAGCGCGAAGGTTGGCAGGTAGGGCACCAGTAGGTCACGCTCGCCAGTGGCCCCTGGCGAGCGTGGCGTATCGGGGCTCCGCATCGCCGACAGGGCCGGCCCGCCCGTCCGTAGGCCCACAGGGCCTTCCCGCGCACCGGGCTGCCGGTCGTGACGCGCGCCCCACCGCGCGTGAAGATCCGGGTCGTGCCGCATCCCGGGCTGTGGCCGGGCACGGGCGTCCGTGATCCGGCGGCCGACGAGGGCCGCGCGGAGGACGTCACCGGTCCGGGGGATGGTGTCGCCTTCGGGCATCCGCCACATTGTCCGCCGACCAGTCGCCGATCGGGCCGCCGACGGGCCGGGGGCGCATCGGCCGGTATACTGCGCCAGCCCCGACGGCCTTCGTACAGGACGGCTTCGCTGCGCTCATGAAGATCGGCATCGACCTCGGCA
>DASWGW010000015.1:0-11751 GCA_036393435.1 Candidatus Limnocylindria bacterium
AGCCGACGTAGCCCGGTGGAGCGCCGACCAGGCGCGAGACCGCGAACTTCTCCATGTACTCGCTCATGTCGATCCGCACGAGCGCGCCCTCGTCATCGAACAGGAACTCGGCGAGCGCCCGGGCGAGCTCCGTCTTCCCGACGCCGGTCGGGCCCAGGAAGATGAATGAGCCGATGGGCCGCTTGGGGTCCTTCAGCCCGGCGCGGGCGCGACGGATGGCGTCGCTGACCGCCTGGACCGCCTCGTCCTGGCCGATGAGCCGCTGGTGCAGCCGGTCCTCCATCTTGAGCAGCTTCTCGACCTCGCCCTCGAGCAGGCGGCTGACCGGGACCCCCGTCCAGCGCGCCACGACCTGGGCGACGTCGTCGGCGTCCACCTCCTCCTTGACCAGCACCGATCCGGACGTCTTGAGCTCGTGGAGTCGCTTCTCCTGCTCGGCCAGCTGCCGCTGGAGCTCCGGCATGCGGCCGTACATGAGCTGGCTGGCGCGCTGGAGGTCACCGGCGCGCTGCGCCGCCTCGATCTCGGGCTGGAGTCGCTCCATCTCCTCGCGCGTGGTGCGGATGGCCGAGACGACCTCCTTCTCCGCCTCCCATTGCGACTTCATCGCGTCGCCACGCTCTCGAAGGTCGGCGAGCTCGCGCTCCAGTGCCTTCAGGCGCGCCTTCGATGCGTCGTCGCGCTCCTTGCGCAGCGCCTCGCGCTCGATCTCGAGCTGCATCCGCCGTCTCTCGATCTCGTCCAGCTCGGCCGGCATCGAGTCCATCTCCATGCGCAGGCGGCTGGCGGCCTCGTCGACCAGGTCGATCGCCTTGTCGGGCAGGAAGCGCTCCGTGATGTATCGGTTCGAGAGCACCGCGGCCGCCACCAGCGCCGAGTCGGTGATGCGCACGCCGTGGTGCACCTCGTACCGCTCGCGGAGCCCGCGCAGGATGCTGATGGTGTCCTCGACGCTCGGCTGGTCGACGACGATCGGCTGGAATCGGCGCTCGAGCGCCGCGTCCTTCTCGATGTGCTTGCGGTACTCGTCCAGTGTCGTCGCGCCGATGCAGTGCAGCTCGCCGCGCGCCAGCATGGGCTTCAGGAGGTTGGAGGCGTCCATGGCGCCCTCCGCCGCCCCGGCGCCGACCACCGTGTGCAGCTCGTCGATGAACAGGATGATCTGCCCGTCCGAGTCGGTGATCTCCTTGAGGACCGCCTTGAGGCGCTCCTCGAACTCGCCGCGGTACTTCGCCCCGGCCACCAGCGCGCCGAGGTCGAGCGCCACGACCCGTCGGTCGCGCAGCCCGTCCGGCACGTCGCCGCGCACGATGCGCTGCGCCAGGCCCTCGGCGATCGCCGTCTTGCCGACGCCGGGCTCGCCGATGAGCACCGGGTTGTTCTTCGTGCGGCGGCTGAGCACCTGGATGACGCGCCGGATCTCCTCGTCGCGGCCGATGACCGGGTCCAGCACGCCCTTGCGGGCGAGCTCGGTCAGGTCGCGCCCGTACTTCTCGAGCGCGTTGTAGCTGCTCTCGGGATTCTCGTTCGTCACGCGGTGCGAGCCTCGGATCTGGGTCAGGGCCTCGAGTACGGCGTCGGCTGCCACTCCCGCCTGGCCGAGGACGCGCGCTGCGCTGCTGTCGCCCGTCTCGATGGCCGCGAGCAGCAGGTGCTCGGTGGAAACGTACTCGTCCCGCATCCGTTCCGCCACCTGGTGCGCGTCGGTCAGGACGCGGCGCGCCTCGTTCGAGAGCGTGAGCTGCGCCGACGTGCCGGTGACCCTGGGCAGCTTCGCGAGCTCAGCCCGAAGCGCCTCTGCCACCGATGCCGGCGCCACGCCGATGCGCTGGAGCACCGCCGGCACGACGCCGTCGGGCTGCTCCGCGAGCACCAGCATCAGGTGCGCGACCTCGAGCTGCGGGTGGCCCTCGCCTTCGGCGAGCTGCTGCGCCGCGATGATCGCGTCGTTCGCCTTCTGGGTGAACCGATCCGTTCTCATTGGCTGGTCCCTAGTTCATCCGCTCCCGCGGGCTGGGCTGCGGGTGCTTGGTCGCGAGCTTCTCGAAGTCCGCGCGCGCCTTCTCGTCGAGTTTCGGAAGCACGACGCGGGTCCTGACCACGAGGTCGCCCTTGCCGCCGCCGGACCGCTTCGGCAGCCCGCGGCCGGCGATGTGGATCTCCTGCGCGTTCTGCGTGTTCGGGCGGATCCGGAGCTTGACGCTGCCCGTCGGCGTCGGCACCGGCACCTCCGCGCCCAGCAGGGCCTCGGCCAGTGTCAGGGGCAGCTCCACGTGCAGGTCCGCACCGTCGCGGACGAACCGTGGGTCGGGCTCGACGCGCACGTTGATGACGAGGTCGCCGCCGTCCACCGCGCCGCGCAGCCTGACCCTGGAGCCGTCGCTGACGCCCGGCGGAATCTTGACCTGCAGCCGCCTGCCATTGACGTTGACGAGCCGCTCGGCGCCGCGGGCGACCTCGTCCAGGGTCACCTCCGCCGTCGCCTCCGCCACGGGAGCCAGCTTCGGGGCCGTGGCGGTCCGGGTACCCGGCCGGCCTCGGGTCCGAGTGCCGCCGCCGAGGTCCGAGAGGTCCACGAACTCGAAGCCGCCCCCACCGAATGGGCTCGACTGGCCCGCCGCGCCTCCACCGAAGAACGAGTTGAAGAAGTCGCTGAAGCCGCCGAGGTCCTCCGCGGACGAGGTCCGGTAGGTCCACTGCGTGCCGCCCGGCGCGCCGCCGAACCCGGCCCAGTCGGTCGCGGCGCCCGACCCGTAGCCGGCCTGCTGGTACGCCTGCCAGTTGGCGCCGAGCTCGTCGTAGCGCTTCCGCTTCTCGGGGTCGGAGAGGACGGCGTGCGCCTCGTTGGCGTCCTTGAACCGTCTCTCGGCCGCCACGTCGCCCGGATTGCGGTCCGGGTGGAGCTCTCGCGCCAGGCGGCGGTAGGCCTTCTTGATGTCGGCCTTGCTCGCCGTCTTCGGCACGCCAAGGATCTCGTAGTAGTCCTTGTACTCCATCCCGGACCGCCCGCCGGCCGGCCTAGGCCGGCTGGCCCGCCGGTGGCTGGTCGCCAGAGCCCTCGCCAGTCGCGGCGATCGGCGTAGGCGCGGCCGGCTTGCGCGCTCGTCGCGGCCGGCGGGTGACCTTGGCCTGGCGCTCCTGGCGCTCGGCCTTGATCCGGGCGGCCGAACGCGGCGCCTCGATCAGGGCCTCGGCGAGGACCTGGTCCATGTTCTCCACCGGCACGATACGGAGCTGCTCGCGCACCTCTTCGGGCACCTCGACCAGGTCCCTCTCGTTGCGCTTGGGGATGAGCACGGTCTTCACGCCGGCGAGATGGGCCGCGAGCAGCTTGCTCTTCAGCCCGCCGATCGGCAGGACGCGGCCTCGCAGCGTGATCTCGCCCGTCATCGCCAGGTCGCGACGGACCGGCTTGCCGGTCAGCAGGCTCGCCATGGCCGTCGCCATGGTGACGCCGGCCGATGGGCCGTCCTTCGGCGTCGCGCCCGCCGGGACGTGGATGTGGATGGTCGTCTTCTCGAAGGCGCCGGTGTCGATCCCGAGCTCCTTCGTCCGGGCCCGGATGTAGCTCATCCCGGCGCGGGCGGACTCCTTCATCACGTCGCCGAGCTGACCGGTGAGGAGGAAGTCGTCCTTGCCGTCCATGCGCGTGGCCTCGACCTGCACGATGTCGCCACCGGCGTCGCTGACGACCAGCCCGGTGACCATCCCGATCTGGTCCTCGGCCTCGAGCTCGCCGTAGTCGAACCGCGCCGGTCCGAGGTAGTCCTCGAGCTGCTCGGGCTTGACCACGACCTTCGTGTCGGCGTCCCCCGCCACACGACGAGCCACCTTGCGCGCCACGTTCGCGATCTCGCGTTCGAGGTTGCGCACGCCGGCCTCGCGGGTGAACGCCTGGATCAGGCGCACGAGCGTCGCCTCCTCGAACTGGAGGTTGTCGGCGGTCAGGCCGTGGTTCTCGAGCTGCTTCGGCATCAGGAATCGCTCCGCGATGCGCACGCGCTCGAGCTGCGTGTAGCCGGGGAGCTGGATCATCTCCATCCGGTCGCGCAGCGCCGGTGGGATGGTGTCGGCCATGTTGGCGGTGGCGATGAAGAGCACCTTGCTCAGGTCGAACGGCACCTCGAGGTAGTTGTCCGCGAAGGTGTTGTTCTGCTCCGGGTCGAGCACCTCGAGCAGCGCCGAACTCGGGTCGCCACGGAAGTCCATGCCGACCTTGTCGATCTCGTCGAGCATGAACACCGGGTTCGCGGACCCAGCGGTCTTGATGTGCTGCATGACGCGGCCCGGCAGCGCGCCGATGTAGGTGCGCCGATGCCCCCGGATCTCGGCCTCGTCGTGGATGCCACCCAGGCTCATACGCACGAACTTGCGGCCCATCGCTCGCGCGATGCTCTTGCCGAGGCTCGTCTTGCCGACGCCCGGCGGCCCCACGAACAGCAGGATCGGGCTGCGGATCTTCTCGGCGAGCTTGCGCACCGCCATGTACTCGACGATGCGCTCCTTCGGCTTCTCGAGCCCCCAGTGATCCTCGTTGAGGATCTTCTCGGCCTCGTCGAGCTCGAGGTTGTCATCGGTCTCGATGCCCCACGGCAGGCTCACGAGCCAATCGACGTAGGTGCGGATGACTCCCTGCTCGGGCGAGGCGCTCGGGATGCGCGACAGGCGATCGACCTCCTTGAGCGCCTTGGCCTTGACCTCCTCGGGCATGGCCGATGACTCGACCCGCTCGCGCAGGTCGCTGGCCTCGGCGACGGCGGGATCGTCCTCGCCCAGCTCCTTCTGGATGGCCTTCATCTGCTCGCGCAGGATGTACTCGCGCTGGGTCTTGTCCATCTCGGACTTGACCTCGCTCTGGATCCTGCCCTTGAGCTCGAGGACCTCGATCTGCTTGGCAAGGAACTGGCTCGCGAGGCGCAGCCGCTCGGCGATGTCGATCGTCTCGAGCAGCTCCTGGCGCTGCTCGGTCGTCATCTCCGGGCTGTAGGCCGTCATGTCGGCCAGCAGGCCGCCATCGCTGATGTTCCGCGCGGCGACCGCGACCTCCGGCGGAACGGGCGCGCCCGAGTTCACGTACTGCTCGATCTGACCGTGGATCGAGGCCATCAGAGCCTCGACCTCGAGCGTCTTCTCGGCCGCGTCGTCGATGATCTCGACGCGCGCCTCGAGGTGCGGCTCGGTCTGGAGCAGGTCGAGCAGCCGGATCCGGCGCCGTCCCTGCACGATCGCCCGAATGGTCCCGTCCTGTAGGCGGATGACCTGTGCGATCTTCGCCAGCGTTCCGATGGTGTAGAGCTCGTCGACGGCGGAGATCTCCTCCTGCTCGCTCGAGCGCTGAGTCACGAGGGCGACGGGCTGCGAGGTGCGAACCGCGCGGTCAAGCGCCTTGACGCTGCGGTCGCGCCCGACCTGCAGCGGGACGATCATCTCCGGGAAGATGACTGTGTCGCGAAGCGCGACGAGCGGCAGGACCTGGAGCTTGTCGAGCTCCTGGTCGTCGTCCCCGTCCGACTCGCGCGGTGGAATGTCCTGGGTCTCTTCAATGGCCACTTGGGTCTGCTCCTTGGGTCGATGCGGCGGCGAGCTCCGGCTCGTCGGGCGCTTCGGCGAATCGCTCCACATCGGCCTCGTCGAACAGATCGTATACCCGGATCTTTCCGAGCTCTTCGAGCTGAAGGATGACCCGCACGCCCGCGAGGTTCACTCGCTGGCGCCGCGTCAGGAAGCGGATGATTCGAACGCGCTGGATGTCCGCCTCGCTGTAGAGACGGAGGTTGTTACGTCGCTGCGGGCAGAGGAGGCCTTCCTCCTCGTAGATCCGCAGGGTCCTGGGATGCACCATCGCCAGCTCGGCGGCGATGCTGATGATGTACCGCGGCCTCGTGAGGGCGTCGCGTGGCGCGGCACCGGTCGGAGCCGGCGCCACGCGCCGCATGCGCTGCATGACGGTCAGCGGCCCGAGCTTCCGTTGGACGAGGTTTCACCGCCGCCCGCCGTGATGCGGATCTGGCGGGGCTTGACCTCCTCGGCCTTCGGGATGCGCAGGGTCAGGACGCCATCGGTGAAGGTGGCCTCCGCCTGGTCGCCCTCGACGCGGACCGGCAGCTGAAGGGTCCGGTTGAACGTCCCGTACCGGCGCTCCCGGTACAGGTACTGATCGCCCTGGACCTCGTCGGCGGCCTTGAACTCGCCACGGAGGGTGAGGGTCTGGCCGACCATGGTGATCTCGACGTCGTCGGGCTTCACGCCCGGCAGCGCCGCGCTGACCACGATGTGGTCGTCGGTTTCATGAACGTCGAGCGCTGGGGTGATCGCGTCGCCCCCGCTGATGGTCCGCCAGCCGAGCGGGGTGACGAACGAATCCTCGAAGAGACGGTCCATGGCGTGGCGCAGGGACACCATCTCGCCGAGGGGGTCGAATCGAGTGAGGTTGGCCATGTGCTGTTCGGACCTCCTTCCATGCGAACGGCTGGTCTGCTCGTGCTTCACGGAGCCGAATGTTTCGGAGGCTCCGTGCGCGAAATGGACCATAAACTCTGACAACGCCATTGTCAAGGGTGGTGACACCGGCCGGGGCAGCACAGGCAGGACGGCACGCGCTCACATGGTCCACCAAGGGACCGATTGGGCTGGGCGCCCGCGGGCCTATTCGCCGATGAAGAGGCTGCGCAGCTCGGCTTCGCGCTCCGCCGAAGTGATGGCCAGCAGCTTGTCGCCGACGCGCAGCGTCGTGTCGCCGCGCGGCGACTGGGCTCGGTCGTCGCGGATGATGACCGCGATCATGCTGCCCGCGGGCAGGTGGATCTCGCGCAGCTCGCGGCCGACGGCCGGAGAGTCGGCGTCCAGCTGCGCCTCCACGATCTGGACCTCCCCGCCCTCGAGCTCCGCCAGGTGCAGCAGGTCGTGGACGGGGATCCCGTGCTCGATGACGGCGAGGATCGCGCGGGTCGGGCTGACCGTCTCGTCGATCGCCAGCTGGCGGAACAGCTTCTCGTTCTTCGGGTCGTTGACGCGCGCGATGGCGCGCGGGACGTTGAAGCCCATCTTCGCCACCTGGCAGGCGGCGAGGTTCACCGCGTCGTCGCCGGTGACCGCGGCCACCACGTCGGCTCTGCCCATGCCGGCCTCGGCCTGGTAGCGGCCCTCGCACCCGTCGTTGGCGACCACGATGCTGCCGAGCTCATCCGCGATCTGGCGAGCCCTGGTGACCTCCTCCTCGATGACGACGACCTCGTGTCCGGCCGCGAGAAGCTCCTTGGTGAGGTAGTAGCCCACGTTGCCACCGCCGATGACCACGACGTACATGCCTTACAGGCCTCCGTCGCGACCGTCGGCGGGCTGGACGATCGACCGCTCGGCCTCGCCGTCGTCGGGCACGATCGCCGCCCGGGCGTCCTCCTCCGCCCGCGAGCCCTGCGGCGGAGCACCGCGCAATGGCTGTGCGGTCGCCGGCTCGACGAAGCCGTTGGTCGCCTCAGCCCCTTCGAGGGCGGCGGTGATCAGGGCATTCCCGAGGATCACGGTGCGCGAGATGGTCTCGATGCCGAGGGCGCGATAGGCCTCGCTGCGCAATGGGTCGTTGATCTTGGCGATCACCCGCGGGATGCCGAACCTGTGCTTGCCGAGCTGCGCGGCCAGCCCGTTGCGGTTGTCGCCCTCGGTGAGCGCCATGAGCAGGTCGGTCTGCTCCGCGCCGGCGGAGCGCATGACGTCCTCATCGGTCCCGCTGCCGCGCACCGTCTCGCCCTTGAAGCCGGCGGGCAGGCGGCCGAAGGCGCGCGCGTTGGTCTCGATGACCGTCACCTGCTCGCCGCGGCGGTCGAGGTCCGATGCCACCCATGCCCCGACCCGGCCGCAGCCGACGATGATCACCCTCATGGCGTGTGAGCAAGCTCCTTCGTTTCGGCGCGCAGGCACCAGACCGGCGCGGTGGAGTTCCGCATGACGTACGGGACGGTCCGTCCCGCGTCCCATTGTCCCCCGAATCGCTTCTTGTAGCGGAGGCCCATGAGGATCAGGTCGGCATTCTGCTCGTTGGCCTCGTCCACGATCGCGGCGCCGGCCACTCGAGCCTGGACCGTACTCGTGCGCGCTCTGACGCCGTACTCGTTGAGCACAGCCTCGGCGCGCGAGAGGATCTCGTCGGCCCGGGCCACGGCGCCCTCATCCTCCGCGTCGAGGTTGCGCTCGAAGGGCACCTCGATGACGTTGAGCACCGAGGCCTCCGCCTGGTCGCGGCCACCGAGCAGGAGCCCGGCGATCTTGAGGGCGGGGCCGTCGATCTCCTCGTCACCGATGACCGGGACCAGGATGCGGGCGTACGCGAAGGCCTCGGGATGCTTGTCGCCGCGGCGGAAGAAGCTCATGCCGCCGGATATCCTACGGCCCGCGGCCTCTCGGCGGACCGCACGGCCGCGCCGCGCTCAGCGCCCGTAGCTCAGCCGCTCCACGAGCCGATTCGGCAGCTCGCGCTCGCGCATCAGCTGCTGGGTGCGGCCGATCTCGTACGGCACCCTGCGAAACTCGATCGAGTCGCCGGCCGTTCTGTCCCCGAGCTCCAGGATCGCGTAGGCCGCGTCGGGGATCCCGTCGCGGGGCTGGCCGACGCTTCCCGGATTGACCAGCCAGCGGCCTCGGTCCAGCTCGACCGCGGGGCCGGCCACGCCGGGCAGCGCCTCCACCTCCCCGTCGAGCTCGCGAAACACGACCGGCAGGTGCGTGTGGCCGAAGAGGCAGAGCCGCGTGTCGAAGGCGTGGAAGTTCGCGGCCGCCACACCGGGGCTGGTGATGTACTCCCAAATGGGGTCGCGCGGCGAGCCGTGCACCGCGGTGACCTCGCCGTCGCGCCGCATCTCGGGGAGCGTGGCGATGTAGGCGCGCGCGTTGCCGTCGAGCGCGTCGCGGGTCCACTCGATCGCGGCTCGCGCGTCCGGGTTGAAGTACGCGGCGTCGACCGTCTCGATGGCGGCGCCGTCGTGGTTGCCGAGGACGCTCCGCGCCCCGAGCTGCTGGAGCACGCCGATCACCTCGTTCGGCTGGGGCCCGTAGCCGACGATGTCGCCGAGGACCCAAACCTCGTCCACCTGGGGGAGGTCCGCTCGCACCGCCTCGAGGGCAGGCAGGTTTGAATGGATGTCCGAGAGGACGGCGATGCGCATGCGATGGGCGAGTATACCGACGCGCCCGCCGAAGCCCGCGAAGGTCGCTGAGCGCCGCGGGTACAAGCCAGACTGGTGCCAGGGGCGGGGGACCGGCCCGGCGGTCGCGGAATCGGCCAGCCCGACGGTCGCGTGACCAGCGTGGCTTGCGGCGTGACAGACGAGCGACCTTTCGTCGGTCGTAACGCCAGTCTGGCTTGAGGTGGCCGCAGATCTGCGGTCAGTCCCGTCAGGGCAAGGGACGGCGCGCAGGGTCTCCCGGTCGGCGCGGATAGCGCTCGGGCGTCCTGCGCTCCTTCGGGATGAGGACGAGCCGGTGCTCCCCCAGCGCGGGCACGCCCGTGTCGTGAATGACCGGCTGACCGCCGCCCAGGAGCGTCGCGGCGGCCGCGCCGCGCAGGACCTCGTCGTCGTCCGCGGTCAATGGCCCCTTCCACGCCACCAGCGCGCCGCCCATGGCGCACAGCGGCAGTCCGTACTCCGCGAGCACGGGGAGGGCCGCACACGCCCGCGCGGCCACGAGCTCGTATCGCTCGCGGTGCTGCGGGTCATGCCCGAGGCTCTCCGCGCGGTCCGCGATGACCGTCACCGAGCGAAGGCCGAGCGCCTCCGCGAAGGCTCGCAGGGCGTCGCACTTCTTTCCGACCGAGTCGACGAGGGTCCACGCCACGTCGGGGCGCGCGAGCGCCAGGACCAGTCCTGGTACCCCGCCACCGGACCCGAGGTCGACCGCGCGCGAGGGCGCCAGGCCGTCGAGGACGGGCAGCGCGCTCAACGCATCGAGCAGGTGGGCGCGTGCGACGGCACCCGGCTCCGTCACGCGCGTGAGGTTCAGGCGCGCGTTCGCATCGAGCAGGAGCGCGACGTAGCGCTCGGCCGCGTCGGCGAAGCCGGCCGGCAGCGTGGCAGCGATGCCGGGCGCATCGGTCTCCAGGAGGCATTCGAGGGCCACGCGCGCCGCGTGGGCATCGGCGGCAGGGGGCAGAGACAGGGGATGCTCCTCCGAGCGGCCTTTCGGTCTTCCCGCGAATGATCGGTCGTGGCCGGCTTTCGCATCGGCCCCGAATCGCCCGCAGTTACCGTACTCGGTCGCCCGCAGAAGCAGGAAAACAAGCGTAGCAGCGGGCCGGTGTGGATGAACCATGAAGTTTTCCACCATTCGTGCGCATTGTGGAAGATCTGTGGATAACTGCCCGCATATACTCGGCCTCGATGGCGTCTGGGTCCCCACGGGAGGCTACGATCAAGGCTGGGTGGCGTTTCGTATGACCTCGGCCTCGCCACCCCGCTTCGCGCATGACAGCGAGGCGGAGCTGGCGAGGATCCTGGACTTCTACGGGATCGAATGGCGATACGAACCCGACATCTTCCCCATCTCCTGGAACGCCGACGGAGCGGTCGTCGAGTCGTTCGCGCCCGACTTCTACCTGCCCGAGATCGGCATGTACCTGGAGCTGACGACGCTCAAGCAGTCGCTGGTGCGGCGCAAGAACCGCAAGCTGCGCTGGATGCGCCAGCTCTATCCCGAGGTGCGGGTGAAGCTGTTCTACGCCCGTGACTTCAGGGCGCTGATGCTGAAGTACGGCCGCCTGGACTTCCTGACCGATGTGACCGCATCGAACGGCAACGGCGGAGGGAACGGCAGCAACGGCAACGGGCACGGGAATGGGACCGTCCCGGTAGTCGGGTGAGCCTGCACTCCGACGTCGAGGAGATCCTGCTCGACGCCGATACGATCGCCGCCCGCGTCGCCGAGCTCGGAGCACAGCTCAGCGTCGACTACGCCGAGCGCAACCCCGTGCTGCTCAGCGTGCTGAAGGGCGCGGTCGTGTTCCTCGCCGACCTCATGCGATCCATGGACATCCCGTCGAGCATCGACCTCATGGAGCTGTCCAGCTACGGCGCCGGGACGGAGACGAGCGGCCAGGTGCGCATCCTCAAGGATCTGTCGAGCTCGATCGAGGGCAGGGACGTGGTCGTGGTCGAGGACATCATCGACACCGGGCTGACGCTCAACTACCTGCTCAGATACCTCGCCGAGCGGGCCCCGGCGTCCATCCGGGTGTGCTGCCTGCTCGACAAGCCCGCGCGCCGGCTGGCGGACCTCGAGATCGACTATCGCGGCTTCACCATCCCGGACCGCTTCGTCGTCGGCTACGGCCTGGACTTCAACGAGCGCTACCGGAACCTGCCGTACATCGGCGTCCTCAAGCCCAGCGTCTACGGCGCGGCGCCGGTCGAGTAAGCCGATGCAGGGCGGTGGCGTTCGCTTCCGCCTGCTGATCCTGCTCGGGGCGCTGGCGATGATCGGCTCCGCCTTCCTGCCGTGGTGGCGCGCCGGTGGCGAGGAGGTCTCCGGGGTGCTCGTGCCTCCGCAGGAGGGGATCGGGCTCGAGGGCCCCGGCCTGGTCATCTACGGGGCCGCCATCGCCGCGCTGCTCATCCTCAACGTGGGCTACATGCGTGGCCGGTGGGGGTTCTTCCTGGACGCCCCGCTCACCTACCTGGTCATCGGCCTGGTCGCCGCCGTCGCCCTGCTGTACCGCGGCTGGGAGCTGTGGTCCGTCGGATACGTGCCGCTGCCGCAGAGCTC
>DASWGW010000016.1:0-9322 GCA_036393435.1 Candidatus Limnocylindria bacterium
CACGAAGCCGCCGAACCACCTCCAGCGTGCGGTCCGTGTAGGCGGAGGACTCCATGTCGATGCGCACGAACACGCCGTGCCGCCCACCGGCCGCGACGACGGGCTCGAGGACGGCCAGGCACTCCTCGACGCCGAGGTCCAGGCCCATCTGGGTCAGCTTGAGGCTCACGTTTGCGTCGAGGCTCGCGGCGGCGATGCGTTCGATGGCCTCAACGTACGCGGACGCCGCGAGGTCCGCGGAGGCGCGATCGTGCACGCTCTCCCCGAGCACGTCGAGCGTGGCGCTGGCGCCCGTGGCGTTCAGGGCGCGGACGGCGCTGACGGCGTCGTCGAGCGTGGTGCCGGCGACGAAGCGCAGCGGCATGCGTCGCAGGAGCGGCGTGGCCAGCGCCAGGCGAGCGATCCAGCGCCGGTCGCTCAGCCACAGGAACAGGCCGCGCAGCGCGCTGGACAGCATCGTCAGGCGCGTCGCCCGTGGCTCCACCCGCGCGCTCGCTCGACGGCGCGGCGGATGAGGGGCTTCCCGGGCACCGGGCCCGAGGTGCCGTCCTCGGCCACGTACTCGCGCGGCGCGAGGCCGATCGGCCCGGCCCACTCCGGCTCGATGTCGACCCCGTCGATCCGGACGGTCGGCGAGCCCCGCATGCCGAGCAGCTCCGCATCGGCTGCCGACGCGACCGCGATCATCTGGATCGGCGTCTCGAACGCGTCCTCGGTCAGCACCTCGACCAGGTTCTGGCGGGCCGGCATGGATGCCGGATCGCCATCGGCGTACAGCAGCTCGACCCGCATCGGGCTCAGCTGGTGGCGAAGAAGGCGATCAGCGCGGCCACCGAGAGCAGCAGGAGGAGCCCGGCGATCACAAGACGCCGTCGCTCGTCGGCCGTCAGCCCCTCGCGTGGTGCCGGGCTCGCCGACGGCGGACGTGCCCGTCCGCGCCAGGCGAGGTAGCGCTCCGCGTTGAGGTCCCGCTCCTCTCGCGCGCGCCGGCCGCGGAGGGCCGGCCACCCCACGACGTACGCCGCGGCGCCCGAGGCGATGGCCAGCGCCAGCCAGGCGATCGGCGTCATGACTCGCCACCGGCAGCGGCGTCCACGATCCACTCGACCGCCTGCCCGGTGACCCGGCCCGCCGGCAGCTCCCGGTCGCCGCTCCGGATGCGACTCAGCGCATCCGCCTTGTCCGCCCCGGTGACGACGAAGATCACGTCGCGTCCGGCGTTGAGGACCGGGAAGGTGAGCGTCATCCGCCACGCCTCCTGCGCGGGCGCCCAGTTGGCCACGACCCAGCGCTGGGTCTCGTCGAGCGCCAGCGAGCCCGGGAAGAGGCTCGCCGTGTGGCCGTCCGGGCCCATGCCGAGCCAGATGAGGTCGAACGCGGGCAGGTCGCCCGCTCGCACGCCGAACGCGAGCCGCAGCTCGCTCTCGTGGGACAGCGCCGCGGCGTCGAGATCGTGGGCCTCGGCCGGCATGCGGTGGATGCGATCGGCGCGCACGTCGCGCAGCTGGGAGAGAAGCATGCTGTAGGCTGCCCCGAAGTTCGACTCCGGGTGGTCCGGGGGCACCGCCCGCTCGTCGCCCCAGAAGAACTCGACCCGGCTCCAGTCGACCGCGTCGCGTCGCGCCGGATCGAGCAGCAGCGGGTAGACCCGCTTCGGGGTGCTGCCCCCGGAGAGCGCGACGCGGGCCACACCGTGCTCGTCGACCGCCTGGCCGACCGTGGCCACGAAGCGGTCGGCGGTGGCAATTGCCACCGCCGAGGGATTCGGAAGGACCGTGAAGCGAGTCACGCGGCGGCCTCCCGCGCGCAGGCGAGGAGGATGGCGGCGGCCCGCAGCGCGGCCTCGTACAACGGGTCGACGACGTCCATCGTCAGCTGCGAGCTGAGCAGCTCGGCCTCCTGCGGCGTCTCCATCGAGACCCGCCGCAGCAGCGCGGTCATGCCGTCGGCGTTCGTGGCCACGATCGCGTCGTCCCGCTCGCGGTCGATGATGAACTGCGCGGCACCGGCCTCGCCGACCGACGCCAGCCGCACCGACAGGAGCTCCCCGGGATCGACCTCATCGGTCACCGTCGGCTGGACGAGGAGCTCCACCATCTCGTACCGGCCCTCGAGGCGAAGGCGGAACCCGCCGTCGCCGAGCGGCTCGAGCGTGCGGTGCCGTCGCCAGGCCAGGCGGGTGGCGATCCAGCCGGCGTAGAGGAGCGCCTGGGTCATCGGCGCCGCGACGGCGGGGGCCACGTCCTTGTCCTGGGGCGACCGGGACGCGGCCGGCGCCAGCGCGTATCGGATGTGCAGCCTGCTCAGGTTCGGCAGGTAACGGCGGAAGCGTGGCGCGTCGAAGAACTGCGCGGTGAGCTCGTGCCACCAGCGGAGCCGTTCCCAGGCGAGATCGCCGACGCCACTGCGGCGGCGCACGTTCGCGAGGCGCCTCAGGCCGCCGAGCAGGTCACCGAAGTCGGAGGAGTCGACGATGAGGTGGTCGCCCATCTCGACGAGCTGGTCGAAGACCGGGTCGGCGAATGGAGGGTCGCCGGGCCACCAGACGCTGGTCGGCAGGTCGTGGATGAGGAGCGGCGCGACCACGCCGGACAGGTGCGCCGCAGCATCGCCGCGTACGGTGAGCACCACCTCCTCGTAGCAGACGCGGTCGCCGCCGCCCGCAACGTCGTTGCAGTGCGTGCTGATGCGCGCATCGAGGGGTCCCGTGCCCCGGCCCGGCTCCGGAACGAGGATGATCGCCCGGGACGGGTGACGGACCCCCAGGCCCATGAGGGTGTGGACCACGCGGTCGGCCGCCGCATCGTCGACGACGGTAACGATGAGGTTGAGGACCGATGCGCGGGCATGCGGCATTCCCTTCTCAGCGACGACCGGCTCGGACTCCGCCGACGCGGACGATGACGCGTCCCACAGCGAGCCCAGGTGCTGAGCGACGGCATGGACGCTCGTGTCGCGCTCCTCCCACATCGGGGTGGTGAGGCTCTCCGCCTCGCCGAAGCGCATGAGACGGCGGTGGACCGACTTCTCGTCGGCGGCGGTCGCGCGCGTCATGGCCTGCGCCAGGTTCGCCCGTCGCGCTCCAGCAGCTCGTCCGCGGCCGGTGGCCCCCAGCTCCCGGCCGCGTAGAAGTGGAGGGGCCCGCCCTCGCCCGAGCCCCAGGCGGTGAGGATCGGATCCAGGATCTCCCACGCTCGCTCGACCTCGTCGTCCCGGGTGAAGAGGCTCGGGTCACCGACCATCGCGTCGAGGAGCAGCGTCTCGTACGCGTCGGGCGAGTCGACCGCGAAGCTGGCGCCGTAGCGGAAGTCCATGTTCACGCTTCGGATCTGCAGCCCCTGGCCCGGCACCTTTGCGCCGAAACGCAGGAGGATGCCCTCGTCGGGCTGCACGCGGATGGCGAGGACGTTCGGCTCGACCTGTGACACCCCTGCCCGCGCGAAGAGAGTCAGCGGCGCGCGCTTGAACTGCACCGCGATCTCGGTGACGCGGCTCGGGAGTGTCTTGCCGGTGCGCAGGTAGAACGGCACGCCCGCCCATCGCCACGAGTCGATGCCGAGCTTGAGGGCCACGAACGTCTCGGTCTCCGAGTCCGGGCTCACCTCGGGCTCGTCGCGATACGACTGGATTCGCTCGCCCTCGACCCAGCCGGAGACGTACTGGCCCCGAACCGTGTTCGCGGCCACGTCGGCGGGGCTCATCGGCTTCACGCCGCGCAGGACCTTGAGCTTCTCGTCGCGCAGGTCCTCGGCGCGGAACTCGACCGGCGGTTCCATGGCGAAGACCGCGACGAGCTGGAGGCCGTGGTTCTGGACGATGTCGCGCAGCGCGCCCGTCTGGTCGTAGAACTCGCTGCGCCCCTCGACGCCGACCGTCTCGGCGACGGTGATCTGCACCGAGTCGATGTAGCGCCGGTTCCAGATCGGCTCGAACAGGCCATTGCCGAAACGGAAGACGGCCATGTTCTGGACCGTCTCCTTGCCCAGATAGTGATCGATGCGGTAGATCTGCTCCTCGTCGAAGACCTCCGCGAGCTCGCGGTTCAGGGTGCGGGCGCTGTCGACGTCCCAGCCGAACGGCTTCTCGATGATGACGCGCGTCCACCCGCGCCTCGAACCCGAACGCCGGCGCTCGCCGGGTGCGGCAAGCCCCGCCCTGTCGAGCTGGTTGACGATCTCCGGATAGAGATTGGGCGGGACCGCGAGGTAGAAGAGCCGATTGCCCGCCGTGCCGCGGTCGCGGTCAATCCGGTCGAGGCGCTTGGCGAGCTCTCGGTACGCGGCCGGGTCGTCGAGGTCGCCGCGGTGGTACTCGATGCCGCGTGCGAACGACTCCCAGATGGCCGGCTTCACGGGCCGGTTGCGACTGTGCGTGTTGATGCTTTCGAGCAGGTGCTCGCGGAAATCCCTGTCGCTCAGCTCACGGCGGGCGAAGCCGACGACGGTGAACTCCGGAGGCAGGAACCCCCCGAGGAGCGTGTTGTACAGGGCGGGCGCGAGCTTGCGGTCGGTGAGGTCGCCGGTCGCGCCGCAGATGATCATGGTGCACGGCTCGGCCATGCGCTCGAGGCGCAGGCCCTCGCGCAGCGGGTTCGGGCGCACCTCCGTCGGCGCAGCCGCACGGGCGCGGCCACGCCGCCGTTCGCCGGCCCTCTCGGCATCCGCCGTGCGCGTCGCCATCGGCTACTTGCGCTCCTTGATCGTGTGGCCGCCGAACTCGTTGCGCAGCGCGGCGAGGACGCGGTCGGCGTAGCTGTCGGGCGTCCGCCGGCTCCGGAAGCGCTGGATGAGGCTGAGCGTGATGACCGGCGCGGGCACGTCGTGGTCGATCGCCTCCGCCACGGTCCAGCGGCCCTCGCCGGAGTCGGCGACCCAGCCGGTGATGCCCTCGAGCTCGTTCCCGCCACGCTCGAACGCATTCGCCGCGAGCTCGAGGAGCCACGAGCGGATCACCGACCCGTTGTTCCACATGCGTGCGACGGCGGCGAGGTCGAGGTCGTAGTCGGACGCGTGGAGGATGTCGAAGCCCTCGCCGTAGGCCTGCATGATCCCGTACTCGATCCCGTTGTGGACCATCTTCACGTAGTGCCCGGCGCCCGCGTCACCGCAGTACAGGTAGCCGTCCTCGGGCGCGAGGGTGCGGATCACCGGCTCGAAGCGCTCGAAGACGTCCCGCCTGCCGCCGATCATGGCGCAGAACCCGACCTCCAGGCCCCAGATGCCGCCCGAGACGCCGATGTCGAGCCAGTCGAGGCCCCTCTCCTTGAGCTCGGCGGCATGCCGGCGTGACTCGTGGAAGCGGCTGTTGCCGGCGTCGATGATCACGTCCCCCGGCGCCAGGATCCCGGCCAGCTGCTCGATCATGGCGTCGGTCGCCGGTCCCGACGGCACGCTGATGAGCGCGTGGCGCGGCGGCTTCACGAGCTCCACCAGCCGCTCGAGCGGCTCGGCGACCGTCGTGCGGCCATCGTTCTCGGGCTCGGCGGCGAGGTCCGTGGCGACCTGCTCGGTCCGGTTCCAGACGACCACGTCGTGCCCGCCACGCGCCGCGCGGCGCGCCATTCCGGCGCCCATTCGCCCCAGTCCGCATATCGCGACCTGCATCGGTTCGGCGGTCTCCTTCAATGTCTCGTCGGGTGGGCGGGCCTCAGCGCAGCGCCGCGTCGATCATCGCCTCGAGTCGCGCCAGCCCGTCTCCCGCCTCGGCGAGATCGACCCGGAGCGCCCTCCGCCCTCGTCGCTGGAGTGACGCGAGGTCGCCGAGCGCCTGCGCCGCGATGAGCGTACCGAACGACTCGGTCCAGCCCGGGATGGGCAGGTCCTTCGCCGGGTCGGCCGTGATCTGGAGGAAGACGCCCGTGTCGGGACCGCCCTTGTGAAGCTGCCCGGTGGAGTGCAGGAAGCGCGGCCCGAAGCCGAGCGTGGTCGCGACGCCCAGCGCGTCGCGGATGCGCGCCCTGACCCGCTGCAGGCGTTCGGTGATCTCACTGTCCTGCGGCAGGTAGGCGAGGATCGCGAAGTAGTCGCGCCCGGGCACGAGCAGCGAGAGGAGCTGACCGATGGCCCCGTCGACCGTGACAGGCGTGTCCCCGATGGCCGCGGGGTCCGCGCTGACGGCGGTGCCCGCCTCGCTGACCAACGGGCCCGGCTGCGGCAGCGCGCCGCGGACGCGGTACGCCTCCAACAGCTCGGTCGTGGCGTCCTTGCTCTCCTGGACGTTGGGCTGGTCGAACGGGTCGATGCCCAGGACGATGCCGGCGGCCGCGGTGGCGACCTCCCAGCGAATGAACTCCGCGCCGACGTCGAGGGGGCCGTCGAGCACGATCTCCTCGAGCAGGCTGTCCCGGGTGCGCATCGCCTCGACGAACGCGGCCCAGGCGTCGTCGTTCGCCTCGTCCCCGAGCCGCAGGCTGACGAAGACCCGATCCTCGCCGTACGCGCGCGGCTCGCCGATCGGCTCGCCGACGATCGGCACGACCCCGCGACCCGCCTTGCCGGTGCTTTCCGCCATGAGCTGCTCCGCCCAGTCGCCGAAGGCCGCGAGACGGGGCGAGGTCAGGATCGTGAGCTTGTCCCGGCCCTCGAGGGCGGCCTCGCCGATCGCTGCGCCCAGCCGAAGCCCGGGGTTCACGGCGGCATCCGGCTCACGACAGGCCGATGCCATCCCACGCGCTCGCTCGAGCAGGCCCCCGAGGTCCACCCCGGTCAGCGCCGCCGGGACCAGGCCGAAGACGGTGAGCGCGGAATAGCGCCCGCCCACGTCCGCTGGAGCCTCGACGATCGCGCGGAACTCCTGCGCGCGGGCGAGGTCGGCGAGCGGGGTGCCGGGATCCGTGATGGCCACGAAGTCGAGCGCCGGCGCGATGGCCCCCATCGCCGCGTGGAACGCGTTGGGCTCCGTGGTCGACCCGGATTTCGAGCTGACGCAGAAGAGCGTGCGCTGCTCGCCGGCCCACGATCGGAAGCCCCGCACGGCGTCGGGATGCGTCGAATCCAGCACGCGCAGCTCGAGCCCGTCCGCGGATGCCGCGCCCGTGCTCCCCTCCCCGCCTGCCCAGCCGAAGACACGGGTGAAGAGCTCCGGCGCCAGGCTGGATCCGCCCATCCCCAGCACCGCGGCTCGCCGGTAGCCATCCTCGCGCACGTCGCGCGCGAGGTGCTCGAGCTCGGGGACGCGGGCGGTCATGGCCTCGGGCAGGTCCAGCCAGCCGAGCCAGCGCGCGATCTCCTCGGGCGCCTTGCCCGACTCCGCCCACAGCGAGCCATCCCTGGCCCACAGCCGGTCGGCGACGCGGTCGGCGGTCCAGCGCTCGAGCCGCGTGCTCGCCGCGGCCGCCACGCCGGTCATGCCGGGGCGAGCTCCTGCCGCTTCGACTCGATGCTCTCGACGAGCTCGTCGAAGCTCTTGGCGAAGGAGGCGACGCCCTCCTCGATCAGCTCGTCGGTCACGCGCTCCATGCTGATGCCCAGCGCCTCGACCTCGCCGAGCGCCCGCCTGGCGCCCTCCACGTTCCGGTCGAGCGTGCGCTCGACGCGGCCATGGTCCAGGAAGGCGGTGATGGTCTCGGTCGGCATCGTGTCGACGGTGTCGGGACCAATGAGCTCCTCCACGTACAGCACGTCGCGATAGTCGGGGTTCTTCGTGCTCGTGCTCGCCCACAGGCAGCGCTGCACGCGTGCCCCGGCCGCGCGCAGGTCGGCGAACTCGTCCCCGCCGAAGATCTCTGCGAAGGCCTCGTAGGCCAGCTTGGCGTTGGCGATGGCTGCCTTCCCTCGGGCCTCGAGGGCCGCCGGCGTGCCGAGCTCGTTGAGCATCTTGTCGACCTTCGTATCGACCCGGCTCACGAAGAAGCTCGCCACGCTCGCCACGCGCGAGATGCCCTCGCCCCGCGCGTGACGCGCCCGCAGGCCGGCGATGTAGGCGCGCGCCACGCGCCGGTAGACATCCACGCTGAACATGAGCGTCACGTTCACGTTGATGCCGTCGCCGATGGCGGCCTCGATGGCCGGGATGCCCGCCTCGGTCGCCGGGATCTTGATGAAGACGTTCGGCCGATCCAGGCGCGCCCACAGCTCGCGGGCGCGCGCGACCGTGCGGTCCGTGTCGGAGGCGAGGTCCGGCTCGACCTCGATGCTCGCGAACCCGTCGGCGCCATCGGCCTCGTCGTAGACCCTGCGCAGCACGTCCGCGGCGTCACCGACGTCGGCGACGGCGATCTCCTCGTAGATCGCTCGCGCGTCGTCGCCGGCCTCGATCTCGCGCCGGACGAGATCGTCGTACTGCCCGCTCGCGACGGCCTTGGCGAAGATCGTCGGGTTGCTCGTAAGGCCGCGGATGCCGGTGTCGACGAGGTCGGACAGCTTTCCGGAGGCGATGAGGTCGCGGTCGATGAAGTCAATCCAGGGGCTCTGACCCAGCTCCCACAGGCGCTGCAGCGCGTTGCGCCCGCCGCTGCCGGCCTTCTGCCTCGCTCGCTCCGTCTCGCCGTCCTGGTCAACCGTCCGCTCTCGCCGGCGGTCCGCCTCTGCTCCGGTCATCGTGTCGCCTCCGTTACTCGCGCCGGCGGCCGCCGACCTCGCTGGTGCTTCGCTCGCGTCCGCCCGTCCGGGAGACGAGCTCGCGTGCCGCCTCGGCAATGTGGTGCGCATCGATCCCCGCCGCGGCCATCAGCTCCGCCGGGGTGCCTGACGTGGGCATCCCGCCGACTGCGAGCTTCGTCACCAGCGGATGCGGCTGCTCGGCCGCCAGGACCTCGAGCACGGCGTCGCCGATGCCGCCCTCCGGCCAGTGGTCCTCGACCGTGACGATCGCGCCGGTCTCGCGGGCCGCGGCGCGAACCGTCTCGGCGTCGATCGGCTTGACGCTGTAGAGGTCGATGACCCGCGCGGCGATGCCGTCGGAGCGCAGCGCATCGGCCGCCTTGATCGACTCGTGGAGCGTGATCCCGGCACCGATGAGGGTCACCGCGTCCTCCGGGCTCTGGCGGACCACCCGGGCGCCGCCGATGACGAAAGCCTCGCCGGGCTCGTACAGGATCGGCGTCTTCTCCCGCGTCGTGCGCATGAAGACGATTCCGGCGCGGTCGGCCATCTGCGGCACCAGCGCCGCCGTCTGGTTCGCGTCGCTGGGATAGAGGACGGTCGAGCCGTGGACCGCACGCAGGCTGGCGAGATCCTCGAGGGCCATCTGGGACGGGCCGTCCTCGCCGATGCTGACGCCCGCATGCGACCCGACCAGGGAAATGTTGGCGCGGCTGATCGCCGCCATGCGCACGAAGTCGTACGCTCGCGACAGGAACGCGGCGAAGGTCGCGGCGAACGGC
>DASWGW010000017.1:0-9970 GCA_036393435.1 Candidatus Limnocylindria bacterium
CGGTGCACCCGCTCCGCCGCGGAGATGGACGCCGCGTCGAACCAGGCCGGCCGGAGGGCGAGCTGCACCGAATGCCAGACGACGACGGCCAGGACGGCGAGGATCATGGCCGAGACGATCCAGATGCCGGCGTCGGTGAAGAGGGTATCGGTGAGGAACTGCGGGGCGCGCATCGGCTCACCATTGAGGCCCGGGTTCATCACGCCGCCCGCGAAGGACCAGTCCTCGGTGTACACCCAGTACACGTTCGCGAAGAACGACAGCGATATGCCACCGGCCACCCACGGCCAGGCGCGACCGGACAGGAGGAGCGGGGCCGACAGGGCGATGGCCGGGAAGAGGTAGCGCTCGTGGACGCGGGTCGGCAACGCGAAGAAGGCGATCGCCAGCACGAGCGAGGCGATGAGCACGCCGCGCGTATCGTCGCGGCGGCCGACCTGCCAGAGCGCGACGATCGCGACCGCCGCGAAGAGCAGCGTGCCCACCTGCTGCCACGTCAGCACGAGCCCGGAGATGGCGAGCCCCGCGACCGTGTCGTCACCCCAGTGCAGCGTGTCGCCCAGGCCGCTCCACGGGTTCCGCCACAGGTTGAACGCGTTGATCGACAGCCCCGTGTACGTGTTCGCCGCCTGCATCAGCTTGCCGACGATGCTGCGCTCGGGATCGGCCTCCGGCAGGAAGCCGAGGAGTGCGGTCGGGTCCCCACCCGCGAGCGGCGTGTAGAGCGTCATCCCGAACGGCAGCAGGAGCGCCGCCATCGCCACCATCGCCACCGCGAGCGAGGTCAGCACGCGGACCGGCTGGCGCTCGCTGTCGTGCGCGGGATCGGACGAACGGCCGAACAGGTGGCGCCTGATGCCGACGACGGCGACGACCGGCACCAGGAACGCGAACTGGAACTTCACGAGGAGCGCCACCACGGCGCCGACCGCGGCAAGCTCGGTCCGGCCGCGACCCAGCGCGTAGATCGTGAGAAGCAGGAGGAGCGTGCCGACCGAGTCGATCTGGCCCCAGACCGCGGAGTTGAAGATCGTCCCGGGATTGAGCAGGTAGACGGCGGCGGCGAGCAATCCCAGCCCCTCCCCGTCGAGGCCGAAGCGGGCCGCCTGCGCCCGCGCGATGAGCTGGCCGGCCCAGCGGCGGCAGATGACGAACAGCATCGCGGCGACCCCGAGGTCGGCCACGATGCCGGGGATCTTGACGAGGGCACCGGTCGCGTCCTGGCCGACGAGGGGACCGAGCGCGCCGCCCAGGATGCCGAGCACCCACAGGACGTACAGGTAGCCCGGCGGGTAGTCGCTGAAGTAGCCCGGCTCGTAGAACCCTGCCGGTCCGATGCTCGCCAGCCGCTGGCCCCACGCGCTGAAGTCGCCGATGTCGATGGCGAACCCGCTGCGTGGCAACAACACGGCCGCGATGAAGACGCGGACAAGCAGCCCGATGACCAGGAGCGCGATGAGGATCGTCCCGGCGTCGAGGCCACGGATCCAGTCGTTCAGCCCCGGGCCGGATCGGCCGCCGGGGCCGCGCCGCATCAGGTACGGCGCCCCGTGGGGGCGCGCGGAATCATGTCGCACGCCAAGGTGCCGGTGAGTATACATCGGCCCTCCGACGCCTCAGGCGGGGATCCGGTTGCCCGGATCCGCGGCCGCCGGGGGATCGGCCGGGTGCCGTACGATGGCCCGCGCCCAAGCACCGCGCCTCATCGAGGGCCATATTCATGACCGATGCCGCCCGCCCGCGGCTGACGATCTTCTTCCCGGCCTTCAACGAGGAGGAGAACGTCGCCGAGACCGTCCGCCGTGCGCTAGACGACGTCGGACCGCTCGTCGACGGCTCGATCGAGGTGCTCATCGTCGACGACGGCTCCACGGACCGAACGCCTGAGCTGGCGGATGCGCTGGCGGCCGCGGACGCCCGGGTGCGGGTCCATCATCAGGCGAACCGGGGCTACGGCGGCGCGCTGCGGGCGGGATTCGAGAACGCGACCGGCGAGCTCATCGGCTTCAGCGACTGCGACCTGCAGTTCGACCTCCGCGAGATGGCCAGGTTCCTCGAGCGGCTTGACGACGCGAGCCGCGGGCCGGTCGACGCGGTGATCGGCTACCGCCTCCAGCGCCGCGACCCTCCGCACCGGATGTTCATCGCCAAGGCGTACAACGCGATCGTGTCGGCGGCCTTCGGGCTGCGCGTGCGCGACATCGACTGCGCGATGAAGCTCTTTCGGCGAGAGGCCTTCGACGGGCTTCGGCTGGAGGCGGACTCGCCCTTCCTGTCAGCGGAGCTGCTCATCAAGCTGAGGGCGCGCGGTGAGCGCATCGCGCAGCTCGGCGTCACCCACTACCCCCGTGCGGCCGGCCAGAACACCGGTGCCAGCTTCCGGAAGATCATGCGGACGTTCCGCGACATCGGGAAGCTGCGGCTCGCGATGTGGACCCGTCGCGCCGAGGTGCTGGGCACCCCGCGCACCGCCGCGTCGCTCAGGGCAGGGGAGGGGACCGATGAATCGCCGGTTTGACACCCTCGACGCGCCGAGGGGCGACGTGCGTTCGACTGATCGGTCACGGTGACACCGGAGGAGCCCTGAACCACCCCGCCACGCGTCACACGGTCTGATGAATCGAATAGAGAGCGCCGCCGCCCGGCCCCTCCGGCGATATTCCGGCGATTCATCGACGGGTTAGCGGACCAGGCGGCGCCACTGGTGACGGAAGCTCAGGACTCCTCCGCGGAGGGCCCGCGCTCGCCGGACTCGAGGTCCACGTCGAGCGAGTTCACGAACTCGCGGAAGACGGCGAGCTTCTCGTCGTCCGGGCCGTCATCGCCCTCGCCCGCATCGGGCTCCACGCCCGCCTCGTCGAGGACGCGCTCGTCGACGTAGATGGGCGACCCCGTGCGCACTGCCACCGCGATGGCGTCGGAGGTTCGCGAGTCGATGTCCGTCTCGTCACCGCTGGCATTCTCCAGGTACAGGCGGGCGTGGAACGTCCCCTCCATGACCTGCGTGACGACCACCCGGCTGAGCGTCGAGCTCAGCGTGCCGAGGACGTTGACCAGCAGGTCATGGGTGAGCGGGCGATCGGCGCTGAGGCCCTGAAGGCGCATGGCGATCGCGTTCGCCTCGGAGGCACCGATCCAGATCGGCAGGTATCGGTCCCGCTCCGACTCCTTGAGGATGACGACGTGTTGGCTCGAGAGCATGTGGACGCGCACGCTCTCGACGACCATCTCGATGAGCCGGACCCTGCCGAACGGCTGCTCCGCCATGGACCGATTCTAGCGTCGGCTACTCGAGGACGACGCGTACGACTCCATCAGCGGTCAGCAGGTAGGCGGCCGGCGGGCCGTCGGCGACCGACGTGACCCACAGCCCTCGCACGTCGTCCAGGACGCCGCGCGCGGGCCCTGCCTCGGGCGCCATCCACTGCCTGACGAAGGCGCCGTCGGCGCGCTGGAAGGCGAGGAGCCGGGCGCTCGCCGCGTCGTACACGAACAGGAGCTCGCGGTCGCCGACCGTCGCCCCGTCGAGGAGCCGGTAGTCGAGCACGGGACGCACCTCCGCATCCGGGGGCGCGTCGAGCGAGTACTCGTCCTGGCCACGCGGCGTGCCGAAGTCGATGCGCGTCACGGTGTCCGCGTGCAACAGCCAGGCGTTCACGTCGACTCGCAGGTCGCGGGCGGCACGCGGATCGAGGTCCGGAGCGCCCGCCAGGTACGGCTCGCCGGGATCGGGGTACTCGACCGGGATCACCGGCGGGGGCGTCCATCGGCTCAGCTCGCCGCTCGCGGCGTCGACGACGTACAGGTTGAAGATCTCGAGCGGGGGCCGATGCTGGAGCGCGGCGATCAGCGTCGTCTGCGGGCTGAGGCTGAGGCGGCCGATGCCGTTGAGCCTCATCCGCCTCGGCACGAGCTCGGTCAGGTCGATGCGCCACGCGGCCCGGTCGCGATCGACAACCACCACGTCGGTCGCCGCCGTAGCGATCATCCATGGATCGCCCGGGAGGTCGCCGGACGGCAGCGCCTGGCCGGCGCGATAGACGACGACCGCGGAGCCGGCCGCCGGGTCGACGCGAACCACGCGGCCGCGCCCGGTCTCGAGGACCCACAGCGTCCCGTCGCTGGCGGCCACCATCTCCGCGGGCTGGACGTCGTCGAGCTCGGCCCGCAGGTCCACGACGACGGCGGGAGCATCGATCCGGGTCACCCGGTGCAGCCGGTCCAGGCTGCGGTCGACGCGGGCGAGGAGCACGGTGAGCTGGCCTGACGTGACGCCCGCCTCCCGCGCCCGCTCGAGGGCGACGCGCGCCTCGGTCAGATACACTCCCGCCGCCTCGGGATCGCGATCCACCAGGTCGGCGCCACCCACCCGCGCGCCGGCGGCGGCGAGCAGGGCGGCCGCATCCGCGATCGACTCTCGGGCAACCGTGGCGCGCGGGATCGCGTCCGTTGGGCGCGCGGCCGGGAGCCCGGCCACGGTTCCGCCGACCGCCACCAGCGCCGCCACCGCGGCCATTCCGGTCGCGCCGGCTCGCCTCCGGCGCCCGTCACGGACGTCGGACGTGCGCGGGATCCTGCGCGGATACTCCGGCCGCCGGCGCGGGACGAAGGCAAAGAGCACTCCCGCCAGCCGCGGCAATGCGAGGCCGAGGGCACCTCGCGCGGCGACCGCCGTGTCGCGCAGCGTGTGCAGCCCTCGGCCGATCGCGTCCGCGAGCGGCACCGGGCTGCGGTCGGGCAGCCCCGCGAGCGGCTCAGCCGGGTGGACCGGCTCCAGCGCGTGCGGCGCGTGGGTCACCGGCCGCTCAGCGATCTCCAGCGCCAGGACGCCATCCGAGCCGGCCGCCCCACGCGACGCGAAGAGCCGCTCCAGGTGCTCCACCGCCTCGGTGGGCCGCTGCCCGAGGAGTGTGCGCTTGAGCTCGTCCGCGCCGATCACGCGCGCGAGCTGCCGGCTGACGAGCGCGACCCGGTCGCCGGCGGCGAGCGGACCGTGCCAGGCGTACGGCTCCACGTGCAGCGCCTCGCCGGCGCTGGTCGCCACGTCGCGCGCCCGGGGGCGTGGGTCGCGGGCGGTCGCCGGCGCCTGCGGCGGCACCTCGTACATTCGACCGTCGCGCACGAGCACCGCGGTCGGCGCGCCGAGGCGCACCACGTGGCCCTCGCGCTCCAGGATCACCAGCGCCACGATCCCTATCCGGGCCTGCGCCGGGATGCCCAGGCGCTCGCGGTCGTGGTAGAGGCGCCGATTCGCGACGCGCAGGGCGCGTCCGAGGGCGACCGGCACGCCTCCGGTCAGGTCGTAGTAGTACTCGTGCTGGATCGCCGCCAGGGCGTCGCGCGCGGCGCGGCCCAGGCCTGGATCCGCACCGGTCACCTGCGCGAGCAGGTAGAGCGAGCCCTTGGTGCGGATCTGCGCGCCGGCGGTCGGCTCGTGAAAGGTGACGACGTCGCTCCGGTCGGCCGTCCGCTCGTCGTCGGACGGCAGTCCGAGCAGGGTGGCGAAGCGAGTGCTCATCGGCCGGCGTCTCTCGAGATCCTCCGGCGAGTATGGCGAGTGCGGAGGACCTCAGGAGCCGATTCGGCCCACCGTCACCGCCACGCCGAGCACCAGGATCGTCGCCCCCGGGCGCCCCTTCATGCGGTCGTTGAGGGCCCACGCCAGCGCGTCGGCACGCAGCGTCAGCTCCTGCGCGAGCCCGGACTCCGACGCCTCGACGTGCACGGTCCCGCCGGTCACCCGCAGGACGCGGCTCGACAGCGGCCCGCGCTCCAGCCCGGCCTCGGCCATCAGCTCGCTCCACGCGAGGCGCACCTGGGCGACGGCCAGGCCCTCGACGGCGTTCGGCCCCATGGCGTCCTGCAGCGCCTGGCGGACGGCCGCGCCGGCGTTCGGCGCCCGCGCCTCGCGCCCGCTCACCGATCCCGCTCCAGGCGCCCATCCGCGATATGCCAGGTCGCGCGGGACCCCTTGCCGCGCGCCGCGACGGCGTCCGGATCGGCCGTGGTCACGATCACCTGCCCGCGCCCGAGCAGGAGCTCCGAGAGGCGCGACGATCGCTGCGGGTCCAGTTCGCTGAACACGTCGTCGAGCAGCACGACCGGCCGCGGGCCATCGGCGCCCAGCAGGTCCGTCTCCGCCAGCTTCAGGCCCAGGATGATCGTGCGCTGCTGTCCCCGGCTGGCGTGCGCGGCCACCTCGCGACCGGCGAGCGACACGCGCAGGTCGTCACGCTGCGGCCCGACGAGGCTGACCCCGTTCCACGCCTCCTTTGGCCGCACGTCCGTGATGCGGCGGCGGTACGCCGCGGCAAGCTCCTCGTTGCTCGGCAGGCGCTCCGTGGGATCCGCGCGCTCGGCCCACGCATCCTTCAGCGCGTCGGCGTATGCCAGCTGCACCGAGGCGCCGCGCTCGTCGCGGAGCGCTACCGAGTCGTGCAGCGGGCCGACGCGCTCGGAGAGGTCGGCCACCACGGCCAGGCGCGCCCGCATCACCCGCGCCCCGACGAGGGCGAGCTGCTCGTCCCAGAACGCCATCGCGTCCAGGCTCGCCTCCTCCGCGCGAATGGCGCGCAGCAGCGCGTTCCGCTGTGCCACCACCCGCGCAAGCTCGACGAGGTCCCGAGCCGAGGACCGGTCCCGCTGCGCCAGGATGCCGTCCAGGAACCGGCGGCGGTCGGAGGGCGACCCCACGAGCAGCAGCATCTCCTCCGGCCGGAACAGCACGGCCCGCGCGGTGTCGGCGAGGTTCGCGACGCGTCTCGGCACGCCGTTGAGGGTCAGGCGCTTGCGCAGGCCCGCCGGCGGCTGCTCTCCGGGCAGCAGGAGCTCGATGCTGGCCCCGCTGGCCGCCGTGCCGCCGGCCAGCTCGAGCCGTGCCCGCCCGAAGGGCGCTCCGTGGCGCACGAGCTCGGAGTCCGTCGCGGCTCGGTGTGAGCGGCCGGTGATCGCGACGCCGATCGCCTCGAGCAGGTTCGTCTTCCCGGCGCCGTTGGGTGCCACGACGACCGTGAGGCCCGGGTCGGGAAGCAGCTCCGCGGAGGTATAGCTGCGGAAGTTCTCGAGCGTGAGCCGCGTGACGTCCATGGTGGGGTCCGCAGCGGCCCGCGGTTCGGCGCGGAGCGCCATGACGGTGGCTTAGGAGGCGGTCCGCACCGGCATGATCACGTGGACGTAGTCGTCCCTGCCGATGCCGCGGATGACCCCCGGGGCGAGCGGCCCCGAGAGCTCGAGCGCGGCCTCCTCCACGCCCAGGTTGCTGAGCACGTCGATGAGGTATCGCGCGTTGAAGGCGATGGCCGTCGGAGAGCCCTCGATGGTCGCGTCGACCGTGTCGGCGTTGTCGCCGACGTCCGCGGCGTGAGCGGTGATCGCGACCCCGGTCCCGTCGCCGTCCTCCGCGCCGAGCTCGATCTTGACGATGTTCGCGCTGTCACGGGCGAAGATGCTGGCGCGCCGAGTGCCCGCCAGGAAGGCCTCGCGGTCGATGACGGCGCGCGAGCTGTGCGAGGTCGGGATGACCGGCTCGTAGTTCGGGAACTGACCCTCGATGAGCCGGCTGACGAGGTCGATGCCCTCGGCATGGAAGAGCACCTGGCTCTTGTTCGGGGTGACCGTGATCTCGATCGGCGCCTCGCCGTCGGGCAGGATCCGGATGAGCTCGGCGTACGATCGGCCGGGGACGACGATGCTCAACTCGGGGGTCACGGGTCGGTCGAGCTTCAGGGTCCGAACCGCTATCCGATAGTTGTCGGCGGCGGCGAGGGTCATGGTGTCGCCGTTCAGCTTCGTGAGGACGCCGGTGAGGATCGGGCGGCTCTCGTCGGAGGCGGCGGCGAAGACGACCTGGCCGAGCGCCTCTCGCAGCAGGCTCGAGTCGACGCTCGTCGTCGGCGACTCGCCGATGGCGGCCACGACGGGAAACTCATCGGCCTCGATGCCCTTGATGCTCGAGCGGTTGTGCCCGCAGGTCAGCTTCAGTGTTCGATCCTTTGCCGACAGGACGAGGTCGATGCGCTGATTCGGCAGCGATGCCACGAGGTCGGTCAGGAGGCGGGCCGGAACTGTGATCTCGCCCTCCTCGGCCACCTTTCCCTGTACCCAGCAGTTGATCCCGATCTCGAGGTTGGTGGCGGTCAGCTTGAGGCCCGAGGCCTCGGTCTTGAGGAGCACGTTGGCGAGGACCGGCAGGGTCGCCCGAGTGCTGACCGCGCGGCTCACGGTCTGAAGGCCGCGCGCCAGGTTCTCCTGCATCACCGAGACGTTCATGCCGACCTCACGATATCCACGGCTCGCCCTGACTCTCTATCGGTTCACCAAGAAGAATACTGATCCGTAGCCGTCTCCCGTAGGGGTGTGGATGGTGTGGACCACTCCTCTTTGGGCGCTCGTGCCCGAGCGTGATGCGGGTTGCGGATAACCGGTCTCCGCCCGGTGGACAGCCCGCTCCCCGCGGAGCACTGAGTGCGGATGAAACTGCCGCCTCCGTGGAAACACCCTACCGGCTCCGCGACGAGAGTGCGCCGATTCTCCACAGCGCGCCGCAGATATCCACGAGAACCGGCCAGTTATCCACGGGCAACCGCTGGCGAGGGTCACTCGGAGTAGATCATCTCCCTGACCGCGCTGAGCTCCCGTCGCATCTCGTCGTTCTCGGCGAGCTCGCGGTTGATCTTGGCGCAGGCGTGCAGGACGGTCGAATGGTCGCGACCTCCGAGCTCGGCGCCGATGCGCAGCAGGCTGATATCGGTCTCCTCGCGGATCAGGAACATTGCGATCTGGCGAGGCACGACGATCGCACGGTCGCGCTTCGAGGAGCGCAGCTGGTCCAGGTTCACGCCGTAGTAGTCGGCCACGGCGCGCACGATGCGCTGCGGCGTGATCGACTTCTTGCGCGGGTTGTACATGACGTTCGAGAGCACCGCCGAGGCGAGCTCGATGTTGACCGGCATGCCGCTCATCGAGGCGTAGGCCACCACCCGGTTGAGCGCGCCCTCGAGCTCGCGGACGTTACTCACCACCTTGCGCGCGATGAAGTCGATCACCTCGGACGGGATGAGGTGGAGCTGGTCCTCCGCCTTCGAGCGCAGGATCGCGATGCGCGTCTCGAGGTCCGGGGGCGTGAGGTCCGCGATCAGCCCCCACTCGAACCGGCTTCGCAGGCGGTCCTCCAGGGTGGTGATGGCCTTCGGCGGCCTGTCGCTCGACAGCACCACCTGCTTGCCCGCCTCGTGGATGGCGTTGAAGGTGTGGAAGAACTCCTCCTGCGTCCGCTCGCGCTCTGCGATGAACTGGATGTCGTCGATGAGCAGCACGTCGATGCGGCGGTATCGGTTGCGGAAGTCCTCCATCTTCTGCTCGCGGATCGAGTTGATGAAGTCGTTCGTGAACTTCTCGCTCGTCGCGTACAGGATCCGCTTGCGCGGGAACTTCGCCGCCACGCCGTTGCCGATGGCGTGCATCAGGTGCGTCTTGCCGAGGCCCACTCCGCCGTACAGGAAGAGCGGGTTGTATGCGTTGCCCGGGCGCTCGGCGACGCTCAGGGCGGCCGCGTGGGCCAGGCGATTGGCTGAGCCGACGATGAAGTTGCTGAAGGTGTACCGGCTGTTGAGGTTGAGCGCGTTGCCACCGGCGGAGAGGGGAGGCATCGCGACCTGCGCGTCTTCGTCCACCTGGTCCGGCAGTGGGCCGGCCGCGTCGGCCACGATGAACTCCACCTGCACCGAGCCGCCCACCACGCGCGCCAGGGTCTGGCTGATGAGTGGGCGGTATCGGTTGTCGAGCCAGTCTCGTGCGAAGCCGTTCGGGGCGGCGATTCGGTAGCGGTTGTCGTCCACCTCGACGAGATGCGTGTCCTTGAGCCAGGTCTCGAAGTTCGCTGGAGAGAGAGAGACCTGAAGCTCGCCGAGGGCGGCGCGCCACACCTGCTTCGCGTCCATCAATCTGGGGGTCTCCGAACCGATCTGAGCGC
>DASWGW010000018.1:0-10345 GCA_036393435.1 Candidatus Limnocylindria bacterium
CAGGCGCTCGACCGCACGGGCCTGCTCTTCCAGGACCCCGAGTCGCAGCCGGTCATGGGCCGGGCCGGTGACGACGTCGCCTTCGGGCTCGAGAACCGATGCGTCCCGACCGCCGAGATCCCGTCCCGCGTACGCGCCGCCCTCGACGCGGTCGACTTCCCCTACGGCCCGGAGCGGTCAACCGATGCACTCTCCGGGGGCGAGCAGCAGCGGCTGGCCCTGGCGGGCACCCTCGCGCTCGAGCCAGGCCTCCTGCTGCTGGACGAGCCCACCGCAAACCTCGACCCCGACGGTGCCGAGAAGCTGCGCGGCGTGCTCGGCCGGACGCTCGAGGCACGCCGCGCGACCCTGGTCCTGGTCGAGCACCGCGTCCGGGACTGGCTCCCGCTCATCGATCGGGTCGTGGTCATCGCCGTGGGAGGCGGGGTGGTGGCCGACGGCCCCCCGGCGCGCGTGCTCGCGGGCGCGACGCCTGCTCCGGAGGCCGGCGCCTGGAGCCCTGGCTTCTCGCCTTCGAGGAGGCCGCCCATGCCCGCTCGCTCGCCTGGCAAGGCGCTCGTCCTCGCCGAGCGGGCGTCGTTCCGCTACCCGGCAGCCCCGTCGGACGCCGTGGGCCCGGTCGACCTCGAGTTGCGGGCGGCCGAGGCGCTCGCGATCACCGGTCCGAACGGGAGTGGCAAGTCGACGCTCGCCCTCCTGCTCGGCGGCCTCATCCGACCGCGGGACGGCCGGGTGGTGGCGACCGATGTGCTCGCGCCCAGACGCGCGGCCGAGGCGCTCGCCGGTTGGCCGGCGCGGGAGCTCGTGCGGCACGTCGGCAGCGTCTTCCAGGACCCGGAGCACCAGTTCCTGACCGGCTCCGTGCGCGACGAGCTGATGCTGGGCCCGCGCCGCGCGGGGCTCGGCGAGAAGGTCGCGGCGGGCCGCGCAGGCGAGCTGATGGCGCGGCTCGGCCTCGCGCATCTTGCCGCCGCCAACCCGTTCACCCTCTCAGGCGGCGAGAAACGCCGGCTGTCGGTCGCCACCGCGCTGGCGACCTCACCCCCGCTCCTCATCCTCGACGAGCCGACCTTCGGGCAGGACCCGGTGGGCTCGAGCGAGCTGCTTGACCTTCTCTCCGCACTGCGCCACGAGGGCCACGGCCTCTGCTTCGTCACTCACGACGAGAGCTTCGTCCACGCCCTCGCCGATCGCGTCCTCACTCTCGCGAGACCGGCCTGATGCGCCTCCTGGTGCCCCTGGAACCGCGGCCGTCGGCGCCGCTGGCGCGCGCGAATCCGCTCGCGAAGCTGGGCGCCACACTGGTGCTGCTCGTCGCGCTCTTCGCGTCGCTCGACGGGGTGACCGCCACGGTCATCCTGGCCGCGCTCGTCGCGCTGATCCCCGCGTCGGGCCTCGCGGCGCTGGCCCTCGTCCGGCGATCCTGGCTCATCGGCCTCACCGCGATCTCCATCGGCGTGGCGAACGTGCTCTTCGCGCCCGCGCAGGCGGGCGCGACGATCGTCGAGCTGGGACCGCTCCGCATCGGCTCCGAGACGCTGCTCGACGGCGCCGGCCTCAGCGTGCGGCTGCTCGCAGTGGGACTGGCAGGCATCCTGGCCACGGCCACCAGCCAGCCGACGGACATCGCCGATGCGCTCATCCAACAGCTCCGCGTCTCGCCCCGGTTTGCCGTCGGCGCGCTGGCCGCGATCAGGCTGCTCCCCGCGCTCGCGCGCGACTGGCAGACGGCCGCGCTGGCGCGGCGAGCTCGTGGAGTCGACGCCGGCCGATCGCCGCTCGGCGCCATGCGGCTCTTCGCCGGGCTGCTCCTTTCGCTGCTGGTCGGGTCGGTGCGTCGCGCGACCCGGCTGTCGCTGGCGATGCAGGCCCGTGGCCTGGGTGCGAGGGAGTGTCGGACCGTGGCGAGGGTCCAGCGCATGCGCCCCGGCGACTGGGCATGGATCGCCGGTGCGCTGGTGCTGGCCACGGGGGCGGTGGCCGCCAGCCTTGCGATCGGGACGTGGAGGCCGCTGCTGGGCTGACGGCGTCAGCGGGGGAGGGCGCGAGTGCCCTCGAACGGCGCCAGCCAGGTGGGGTCGTGGCGCGCGCCGACGTAGCGGCGCGGGTCGAACGGCGCGAGCGACAGGGTGCGGGCCGCGCCACCGGCGATGAGCTCGGCGAGCAGCAGGCCGAGGACGGGGGCATACGGGTGCCCGTGCCCGGTCAGCCCACAGGCGACGAAGGCGCCCGGCAGCGCGGTGGAGTCCTCGGCGGGGAGCGGCCCGGCCATGGGGATCTCCAGCGAGGCGAAGTCGAGCAGCCCCGCCCAGCAGCGGATGATGCAGGCGTCGGCGAGCTGCGGATGGATGCGGGCCAGCAGCCCCGCGAGGAGCGCCGGGGGCTGCGGCCGGACCCTGACGGAGTACGAGCCGATGCCCATACCCTCGTCGGCCACGGCATAGCCGCCGATGACGATCTCGCCCGTTCGCATCTGGCGCCAGTACTCGTTGCACTGGTTCGTCTCGTAGCCGAAGCGACCGATGGAGATGCCGAGCATCTCCGTGACGCACACGGTCTCGCGGATAGGCGTGAGGTTGCTGCCGAGGTGCGGCGCGAGCGCCGGTGTCCAGGCGTTCGCTGCGAGCAGCACCGCCGGCGTGGCCACGTCCCCGTGCGTGGTGGAGATCCCGGCCACGCGACCGCCCCGGACGAGGAGCCGCTCGACGCGCACGCCGGTGACCACCGTGCCACCCATCGCCCGCGTCGCATCCAGCAGGCCGTAGACGAGCCGGAACGGGTTCAGCGTCGCGTTCCGCGTCGTCCACGCCGCCGCTCGGACGCGATCGGGCGCCACGGACGGCGCGAGCTCGCGAAGGTCGTCGCCGCGGACCACCCGTACGTCGAGGCCCTCGGCGATCTGGGCCGACGAGGTGACCTCGAGCTGGGCCGCCTCCGCTTCGTCGGTGGCGAGGTCGAGCGAGCCGTCGCGGTCCCACTCGATGCCGCCCGGGAGCTCGGCGTCCCATGCCTCGAGCATGTCGAGCGAGCGGGCCGTGTAGTCGAGGATGGAGCGTCCACCGGCCTCCTGGACCAGGCGCGTCACTCGCGGGAAGTGACCTCCGAGACCGGCCAGCGCCATTCCCGCGTTGCGCCCCGACGCGCCGCTCGCCGGGGAGTTGGCCTCGATCAGGAGTGGGCGCATGCCCGCGCGCGCGAGGTGGTAGGCCGCGGCTGCCCCCAGCATGCCGCCGCCGACGACCACCACCTCCGCTCCGGAGGGCAGCTCGGCGCGCCGATCCGGCACGAAGGCGACCGGCTCGGGCGGCGGCGCGAAGGCCGGACTGGGGCGGGGCTCGGGAGCGGGCATGGCTCTTTCCGGAGCGTACCATCGGCCCCGTGTCACGCCTCGAGGACCTTCGTTTCCGGGCCGGCGACGCCTCGCTCGCCGCGACGCTGACGCTGCCGGACGCAGCTGGGACGGGGCGCCTTCCCTGGGCGCTGCTCGTCCCGTCGTGGCTGCCGCGCAACCGCGATGGGGACTGGGACCGCCTGCGACACCCATCGTGGTTCGCTTCCGGCGCCCGGCTCGAGGGTCCCCTGCTGCGGCTGGCCGAGGCGCTCGCCGCCCGCGGCGTCGCCAGCCTTCGCTACGACCCGCGCGGATGCGGCGAGTCCGACGGGACGTGGGAGGCGGCCGACCTGTTCACCCGCATCGACGACGCGCGCGACGCGATCGGCGCCATGCGGTCGCGGCGGGAGCTCGACCTGCGGCGCACCGCGCTGGTCGGCCACGGCGAGGGCGCGGTCGTCGCGCTCAGCGTCGCGATCGGCGACCCGGCCGTCGGCGCCGTGGGCCTGATCGGTCCATCGGCCAGGTCATTCCGCGACGTGCTTCGGCGAGGAGCTGCGCACCGTGGCCGCTCGGGCAGAGACCGTCAGCACCCGTCCGTCGCGACCCTCGACCGGCTCTCCGAGGAGCTCATCGAGCGTGTCGAGCGCCACGAGCGACGTGCGACCGCCCGGATCGGTGAGGACGACGTGACGCTCGAGCTGGCCGGCTGGGAACAGGCGTTTCGCACACCGCCACTGGCGCTCGCGACGATGCTCCACCGCAACGTGGTGATCGCGCACGGGAGTGACGACGCCTGGGCCGATGCGGACGAGACGCGGCTCCTGGCAGAGGTGCTGACGGCGGCCGGCAATGAGCCCGTCGTCCAGCTCGTGGAGGGCGCAGATCACGACCTCGCCGGCGTCGCGGGTGCGCTCGAGGAGTTCGCCGCCGCGCTTGCGGCACGTATCGAGCCGCGGGAGCTGCCACCGGTGCTCGTGGCGATCGAGGAGATGGGCGCCTCGCGGCTAGACTCTGGGGGATGACCCGCCTCGCGGTCGGAGACGCCGCTCCCGAGTTCGAGATGACCGCCGACGACGGCTCCACCGTCTCCAGCCGATCGCTCGCCGGCTCCCGCTACGTCCTCTACTTCTATCCGAAGGACGACACGCCGGGCTGCTCGAAGCAGGCGTGCGGCCTCCGGGACAACTGGTCGCGCGTGACGGCGACCGACGCGCAGGTCTTCGGGGTATCGCCGGACAGCGTCCGCAGCCATGTCAGGTTCCGAGAGAAGTACGCGTTGCCGTACCCCCTCCTGTCCGACGAGGGCCACCGCGTCGCCGACGCCTGCGGCGTCTGGGTCCTGAAGAAGGCGATGGGCCGCGAGTACGAGGGCGTCGAGCGCAGCACGTTCGTCATCGGACCCGATGGGCGCGTCGAGCACGTGCTCGCGCAGGTGAAGCCCGACGAGCACGTCGACCAGCTGATGGGTGTGCTCGCCGGGTGAAGGTGGAGCGCATCGTGCTCCTGAGCGCGATCGTCGTCGTCTGCTGCCTCCTCGTCGTCGGGCTGGTGCTGGGCTTCGTGATGCTGCTCGACCCCGTTCCCTGATGCACCGGCCATGGCGTCGCGACCGATAAGCTGTCGCGGCCATCGTCTAGGCTTGGCTGGCCGTGCCGATCGAGCCATTCCGCTTCCTCCACACCGGTGACCTGCACCTCGACAGCCCGTTCGTCGGGCTGACTTCCGAGGCTCCGCCGGACGTGGCGCGCGCGCTCAGGGACTCGACGCTGCAGGCCTGGGAGCGGATCGTGAAGCTCGCCCTCGACGAGCAGGTGGACTTCGCGGTCGTGGCAGGGGATGTCTTCGAGCACGCCAATCGGACCCTCCTGGCGCAGGTCCGCTTTCGGGACGGGCTGGAGCGTCTGGCGGCGGCCGGGATCCCCTCGTTCGTCGTGACCGGGAATCACGATCCACTCTCCGGCTGGGAGCCGACGGTGCGCTGGCCGGACGCCGTGCATCGCTTCGGGGCCGATGCGGTCGAGGGGCGACCGGTCACTCGGGACGGCCACGAGATCGCGAGGGTCTACGGGATCAGCTATCCCGTGCGCGACGTGACCGACAACCTCGCCCTCGGCTTTCGGCGGGATGACGACGCGCCCTACGCCCTGGCCGTGCTGCACGCGAACGTCGGCGGTCAGCCGGGCCACTTCCCCTACTCGCCGTGCACGCTGTCGGACCTCCGAGCCTCGGGCATCGAATACTGGGCGCTGGGCCACGTCCACAAGCCCGGGATCCTGTCGGACGCGGACCCGACCGTCGTGTACTGCGGCAACCCCCAGGGCCGCGATCCGGGTGAGACCGAGCCGCGGGGTGCGTACGTCGTCCAGGTCGACGGCGGTGGCAACGCCGAGCCCGTCTTCCACGCCACCGACGCGGTGCGCTGGCGCCTCCTGGAGGTCGACATCGGCGACGTCGACGGCGAGGAGGCGCTGGTCGAGGCCGTCGTCGCCGCCGTCGACAGCGCGCAGCAGGCCGCCGCCAGGCCGATCGTCGCGCGCGTCACGCTCGTCGGCCGTGGACCGCTGCACCGGTCCCTCAACCGCGGCAGCCTGCGCGACGACGTCCGCCAGCTCGCGCAGGAGCGCCTGCCCGCTGGCAGCCGCTTCGCCTGGCTCGAGTCGCTCCGCGACGCCACCCGCCCGGTCGCCGACCCGGCCGGAACGATCGCCCCCGCCACCTTCCTCGGAGAGCTCACCGGCGAGTCGGAGGCGGCGCGCGAAGTGCTGCGGCGCCAGGTCGACACCGAGCCGGAGGACGAGGAGTCCATCGCCGCCGCCGCGTGGGAGGAGGCGCTCGACGAGCTGTATGCCAACGCCCGCGTGCGTCGCGTGCTGCGCGGCAGGCGCCCGGATCGCGGGCGCCTGGTCGAGCTGCTCACCGACGCCGAGCGGCTGGCGGTCGACCGCATGGTGGAGTCCGGCTAGGCCGATGCGGATCGAGACCATCTTCGTCGACGGGTTCGGCGTGTGGCACGAGTCGCGCCTCGAGCCCGATTCCGGGCTCACCGTGGTTCGGGGCGACAACGAGGCCGGCAAGACGACCCTGCTGGCCTTCATCCGCGCCATCCTCTTCGGGTTCGAGACGAACCAGTACCCGGCCGTCGCCGGCGGCAGGCGCGGCGGGTGGCTCGAGGTCGTCACGGCCGATGACCGTCGCTTCCGGATCGAGCGCTACGGCGACCGCGGCGGGCAGGGGGCCGTCCGCGTCACCGGCGAGGACGGCCTCGACCGCGGGCCGGAGTACCTGTCGAAGCTGCTGCACGGGGTCGAGGCATCGGTCTATCGCAACGTGTTCGCCTTTCGCCTCGAGGAGCTGTCCGAGCTCAAGGGGCTGACCGAGGGCGGCGTGGCGGCTCGCATCTACGGCGCCGGGCTCGGGACGGGCGCCGCATCTGCCTTGGCGGTCGAGTCGGGCCTGCGTGGCGAGGTCGCCGGGCTCTTCAAGCCTGGCGGGTCGAACCCGCGCATCAACCAGCTGCTGAAGGAGATCGAGGAGGTCGAGCGCCAGCTGAACGTCCTCGACCTGCCTGCCGAGTACGCCGCGGCGCGAGGGCGGCTGGCCGAGCTGGAGGCCGATCAGGAGCGGCTGGCCGCGTCGATCGAGTCGCTGGGGGGCGAGCGGCGGGGCCTCGAGCGGATCGATGCCGGCTGGCAGCCGACGCAGGAGCTGCGCGCAGCCGAGGAGGCGCTTGCCGCCGAACCGGATCCGGGGCCCGGTCTCGCGGGTGCGCTGGAGCGCTTCACGAAGCTCGAGGCAGCGCTGCGGGCGTCGCAGGAGCGGCTCGACGATGCCGCCGCGCGACTGGCCGGCAACGGGGACCGACTCGCCGAGCTGCATCCCGACGAGCCGCTGCTGAGCCGGCGCGCCGACGTCGAGCGCCTGCTCGAGTCGCAGGCCGCCGTGCGCGGCGAGGCGGGAGCGTTGCGGGAGGGCCAGGCGCAGCTGGCCGCGGCCGAGCGTCAGCTGGAGGAGACGCTCGCCCAGCTCGGCGACGGCTGGACGGAGGAGCGCGTCACGCAGCTCGACCTGTCGGTCGCGACCCGAGCGGCCCTCGGTGGCCGATTCCGCGACCTGCTTGAAGGTGCCGCCCGCGAGGTCGACCGTCGCGAGATCGAGGTCGCCGCCGCAGAGGCCGCCGTGACCGAGGCGACCGAGGAGATGGACGCCCTCGACCGGCGCCTCACCGCGGATACCGGTCCGGCGCCGAGCACGGTACCCGAGCCGGCGCGGGATCGCTGGCTGCCGATCTCCCTGGCCGGTGCGGGGTTCGTCGTGGCCGTGGGGCTGGCGCTGGCAGGTGCGCCCGTGGCGGCCGTCGCGGCCGTGGCAGCGGCGGGCCTCGTGGCCGCGGCAGCAGCATGGACGCTGGTCGCTCGTGGGGTCCGAGGGGGCGACCCGATGGGGGCGCGCCGCGCGGCGGTGGAGGAGCGTCGCGCCATGGCCGCCGACCGCCTGGCCCAGGCCGTGCGGACCCGGGACGCTGCCCGATCGGCTCTCGAGGCCGCCGCGCGCGCCGGCGGCGACGCCGCGGCGGAGTGGCGCACATGGCTGACCGGCCATGGATTCGATCCGGAGCTCGACCGCGAGACGGTGCGGAGCGTGTTCGAGGCGGCGACGGCGGCTCGCGCCACGATCCGGCGCCGCGACGAAGCAGCCGAGACGGTCCGGCGGCTTACGGCCCGCCGAGAGGCCGTCCTCGGCGAGGCGAGGGCCCTCCTCGAGGCGCTTGGGCGGAGTGCGGCCCAGGAGTCCATCGCTGCCGCGCTGGATGCGCTGGGCGGCGAGCTGCGAGAGGCGCTCGCGGCGGAGCAGGAGGCGGCGCGCCTCGAGGGGGAGATGCGCGAGATGGCCTCGGACGAGGAGCACGCCGCTGCCCGGCGCGATCAGGACGCGGGCGCCCTGGCCGCGCTGCTCGAGGAGTGCGGCGTCGCGTCGGAGGCCGAGCTGCGGGAGCGAGTAGCCCTGCTGGAGCGGCGCCGGACGCTCGAGGAGGCGGCGTCACGAGCGCGCCAGTCCCTGGCCATCCTGACCGGGCATGGCGAGGCGGCGGATCGGCTGGCGACGGAGATCGCCGCGGTCGTCGACATCGGCGCGGTCCGTGATCGGCTCGCGGCGATCCGAACCGAGCTCGACGCGGTGGCGGCCTCACGCGACGTCGTGCTCCAGGAGATGGGCGCGCTCCAGCGCCAGATCGAGACGCTGGAGGCCTCCGTCGAAATGAGCGCGGCGCGCCAGCACCACGTCGACCTCGTGTCTCGGCTCGAGGCGGAGGCGGAGGACTGGAGCGTCCGCAGGCTCGCGGTCGGGCTCATGGAGCGCACCCGCCAGCGCTACGAGCGCGAGCACCGGCCCGGCGTGATCAGGACCGCGGAGGCGTTCCTCGCCGAATGGACCGATGGGCGCTGGGTGCGGATCGTCGCGCCGCTCGGCGGCGCGATAGACGGGCTCGAGCGGGCGGACGGCAGGCAGGTCGCCATCGGCGGCCTCTCGCGCGGGACGCAGGAGCAGCTCTACCTGGCGCTCCGCTTCGGCCTGATCGAGCACTTCGCCGACGAGGCCGAGCCGCTCCCGATCGTGATGGACGAGACGCTCGTCAACTTCGACGAGGCGCGCGCCGAGCGTACGGCGCGCACCATCGAGCAGCTCTCGGCGCGCCACCAGATCCTCTACTTCACGTGCCGCACCACGACTCCGCTGCGCTCGCCGGCGGTCGTCCGACTCCACCCGCCGACCCTGGCCGGCGCCGTCGGCGCCGATCTGCCGCCGGCGGTAGAGCGCGTCACAGCCTGAGCGATGGCCGACGACAGGCTGCCGACGCCCGAGCGGGTGCTCGTCGTCGCGGCCCATCCCGACGACATCGAGTTCGGCGCCGCGGCCACGGTGGCGCGCTGGACCGATGAGGGGGCCGCGGTGCGGTACCTGCTGGTCACGCGCGGCGAGAAGGGGAGCGACGACCCCAACGCCGACCCCGCGCAGCTGGCGGAGGTCCGCGAGAGGGAGCAGCGCGCGGCGGCGACCGAGATCGGCGTCGAGGCAGTCGAGTTCCTCGACGAGCCCGACGGGCAGGTGCAGGCCACCCTGGCGCTCCGTGAGCGGATCACGTACGCGGTCCGCGCGTTCAGGCCGGAGGCGGTGATGACGCACGACCCGACCGTCCTCTTCGTGAACAACGAGTGGGTGAACCACCCGGACCATCGCGCCGTCGGCGAGGCGACCGTCGACGCCGTGTTCCCGACCGCCCGCGACCCGCTGAACTTCCGCGAGCAGCTCGATCGGGGCGTCGGCGCGTGGAAAGTCGCCGAGCTGTACCTGTGGAGCACGAACGAGGCGAACCAGATCGTCGACATCGGCGCGACGCTCGAGCGCAAGATCGCGGCGCTCGCGCACCATTCCAGCCAGTTCCGCTCGTTCGAGGAGATCGCGCGCTGGGTCCGGCTGCGCAGCGAGGAGCTCGGCGAGCGCACCGGCTACCGCGCCGCGGAGGGCTTCCGGCGCGTGACGCTGGCGCGCTGACGGCGCCCCCTTCGTTTGCGCCTCGTGCGCGCGAACGGGTAGCATCGACCTCGCCGCTTCCACAACGACAATAGATCGGACGCCGCCCGGAGGGCGACAGCCGCAGTGATCTCAGATACGGCGATACCGCTGAGGTTCCAGACCGCCGAGGTCGGCGTCGACTGGCTTCAGTGCAACATCGAGTGCCAGGAAGGCTGCCCGGTCAACACGAATTGCCGGGGCTACCTGATGCTTGCCGCGGAGGGACGCTTCGAGGAGGGCTACATCCTCGCCCGCGACCCGAACCCGGTCGCGGCGATCTGCGGATACGTGTGCTCGGCGCCGTGCGAGAAGGCCTGTCGCCGGGCGGACATCGACAAGCCCCTCGCCATCCGCGCCATGAAGCGCTTCCTGGTCGACTGGCACTACGGCAACAACATGCCCGACAACGTGATCGTGCAGCCGGCGACCGGATACAGC
>DASWGW010000019.1:0-14322 GCA_036393435.1 Candidatus Limnocylindria bacterium
GCGAGCGACGACTACAGCTCGATCAAGGAGCTGATGGAGGCGGTCGACTCGTACATCCCGACCCCGGCGCGCGAGATCGACAAGCCGTTCCTGATGCCGATCGAGGACGTCTTCGGCATCAAGGGCCGCGGCACCGTGGCCACCGGCCGCATCGAGCGCGGCGTGGTGAACACCGGCGAGGAGATCGAGCTCGTCGGCATCCACGCCAAGAGCCGCAAGCTGGTCGTGACCGGCGTCGAGATGTTCAAGAAGACGCTCGACCAGGGACAGGCCGGCGACAACGTGGGCCTCCTGCTGCGCGGCATCGAGCGCGATGAGCTCGAGCGTGGCCAGGTGCTCGCCAAGTCCGGGAGCGTGAAGCCCGGCACGAAGTTCAAGGCCGAGGTGTACGTGCTCTCCAAGGAGGAGGGCGGCCGCCACACGCCGTTCTACGCCGGCTACCGCCCGCAGTTCTACCTGCGCACGACCGACGTGACCGGCGCGATCATCCTGCCCGCAGGGGTCGAGATGATCATGCCCGGCGACAACGTGAACATCGACGTCGAGCTGATCACCCCGATCGCGATCGAGCAGGGGCAGCGCTTCGCCATCCGCGAGGGCGGCCACACCGTCGGCGCCGGCGTGATCACCGAGGTCGTCGGCTAACCCGCCATGGCCAAGCAGCGCATCCGCATCAGGCTCAAGGCGTACGACCACAAGCTGCTCGACCAGTCGGCCGAGCAGATCGTGGAGACCGCCCAGCGCACCGGGGCCGACGTCGCCGGCCCCGTGCCGCTGCCCACCCGGATCGAGAAGTACACCGTCATTCGCGGCCCGTTCGTTCACAAGGACGGCCGGGAGCAGTTCGAGATCCGGACCCACAAGCGCCTGATCGACCTCATCGACCCGTCGACCAAGACGGTCGATGCGCTCATGCGGTTGTCGCTGCCGGCAGGCGTCGACATCGAGATCAAGATGTGATGGCAGGCCTGATCGGCAGGAAGCTGGGGATGACCCGCATCTTCGCGGACGACGGCAGCGTCGTCCCGGTGAGCGTCATCGAGGTCACCCCCAACACGGTGACGCGGCTCCGCAGCGTCGAGAAGGATGGCTACTCGGCCGTCCAGCTCGGCGCCGGCGCCGCGCGCCGCCTGACGAAGCCGGTCGCCGGCCAGTTCAAGGATCTCGACAAGGGCCACCAGTCGCCGCGCCACGTGCGCGAGATGCGGACCGAGGGCGACGAGAGCTACGAGGTCGGCCAGCAGGTCGCCGTCGACGCGTTCGCCCAGGGCGAGCTCGTGGACGTCACGGGCATAAGCAAGGGCCACGGCTTCACGGGCGTGATCGAGCGGCACAACTTCAAGCGCGGGCCGAAGACGCACGGCTCGGATCACCACCGGGCCCCGGGCTCGATCGGCGCCGGCACCGATCCCGGCCGCGTCTGGAAGGGGACCCGCATGGCCGGCCAGATGGGCAACGCGCGCGTCACCGTCAAGAAGCTGACCGTCATCCGCGTCGATCCCGAGCGCAACCTGCTCCTGGTCAAGGGTGCGGTCCCCGGCGCGCGCAACGGGATGCTCATCGTGCAGAAGGCGAAGTGACGATGCCGCAGGCCACGATCCTCAAGGCGGACGGCGAGAAGGGCGGCACGGTGGACCTGGCCGAGAGCCTCTTCGGCGCGCCGGCCAACGAGAGCCTCATCCACCAGGCCGTCATCCGCCAGTTCGCCGGCCGCCGCATAGGCACGGCCGACACGCTCACGCGCGGCCAGGTCAACGGCGGCGGCAAGAAGCCATGGCGCCAGAAGGGCACCGGCCGCGCCCGACAGGGCACGAAGACGGCGCCGCACTGGGCCGGCGGCGGCGTGGCCTTCGGGCCGCACCCGCGCAGCTACGAGCAGCGCATGCCGGCGAAGATGCGACGCACCGCGCTGCGCGGCGTCCTCTCCTCGAAGCAGGCGGATGGCGCGGTGCGCGTCGTCGAGGGCTTCGACCTCGACGCCATCAAGACCCGCGCCCTCCGCGATCGACTGGCCGGGTGGGACGCGCAGGGCAAGGTGCTCGTGGTGCTCGCGGCCCGCGACGAGCGGGTCGAGCTGTCATGCCGCAACGTGCGGGAGGTGCGCGTCATCCTGGCCGACAGCCTCAACGTGGTCGACCTGTTGGAGGCCGATACGGTCGTCTTCACCCGCGAGTCGCTCGAGCGAGCCCAGGAGGTGTACGCGTGACCACCTTCTCGAGCCTCCACGAGGTGCTCCTGCGCCCGGTCATCAGCGAGAAGAGCACGCTCCAGACGGAGCGCAACAACTACGCGTTCGCGGTCGCGCCGGGAGCGAACAAGCTGCTCATCAAGCAGGCGGTCGAGGCCGAGTTCAAGGTCCGGGTCCTCGGCGTGCGGGTGGTGAGCGTCCAGTCCAAGCAGAAGCGTCGCGGCCGCAAGACGATGGGGACCGTGCCGGGCTGGAAGAAGGCCATCGTGACGATCGCCGCCGGCGACAAGATCGAGCTGTTCGAGGCCGTCTGATGCCACTCCGAAACTACCGACCGACCTCGCCGGGGATGCGCCAGATGACGCGCTCCACGTTCGAGGAGGTCACCAGGGACACGCCGCACAAGCCGCTCACCGAGCGGTTGCTGCGCCGCGCCGGGCGCAACAGCCAGGGCAAGCTCACGGTCCGCCACCAGGGGGCCGGGCACAAGCGGCTGTACCGCGTCATCGACTGGCGCCGGGACAAGTACGGCGTGCCCGCGCGGATCGCGACGGTCGAGTACGACCCGAACCGCTCGGCGCGCATCGGCCTGCTCCACTACGCGGATGGGGACAAGCGATACATGCTCCTGCCGCACGGGCTGGGCGTGGGCGACACCGTGTCCTCCGGCCCCGACGCAGAGGCGCGGAACGGCAACGCGCTGCCGCTGTCGCGCATCCCGCTCGGCACGCAGATCCACAACGTCGAGCTCGTCGCGGGCCGCGGCGGCCAGATCGTGCGCAGCGCCGGCAGCAGCGCTCAGCTGCTTGCCAAGGAGGGCAATTTCGCCACCCTGCGGCTGCCATCCGGCGAGGTGCGCCGCGTGCGCATCGAGTGCATGGCGACGGTCGGCCAGGTGAGCAATCTCGACCACGAGAACCAGAAGATCGGCAAGGCCGGGCGATCGCGGCACCTGGGACGCCGGCCGGAGGTGCGCGGCTCGGCCATGAACCCGCGCGACCACCCGCACGGCGGCGGCGAGGGCAAGCAGCCGACCGGCATGCCGCCCAAGACGCCGACCGGCAAGCCGGCCATGGGCCTGCGCACGCGGGTCAAGCGACAGAAGAGCACGGACCTGATCGTCCGTCGACGATACGGACGCGGGTAGGGAGGCGATATCGGATGAGTCGTTCCGTCAAGAAGGGACCATTCGTCGACGCGCGCCTGCTTGGCCGCGTGGACGACATGAACAAGCGCAGCGAGCGCAAGGTGCTGAAGACCTGGTCGCGCGCGAGCGTGATCTTCCCGCAGATGATCGGGCATACGATCGCCGTCCACGACGGGCGTCGCCACGTGCCGGTCTTCGTGAGCGAGAACATGGTCGGCCATCGGCTCGGCGAGTTCGCGCCGACACGGACGTATCGGGGCCACGGCAGGGCCACCGAGCGCTCCACGACGCTGAAGTAGGGGACCGATGCGCGTCAGTGCCACGGCAAAGTTCATCCGGATCAGCCCGCGCAAGGTGCGGCTGGTCGCGAACCTCATTGCCGGCAAGCCGGTCGAGGAGGCTGCGGCCATCCTGCGATTCCTGCCGAACGCGGCCGCGCGCGACGTCGCGAAGGTGCTCAAGAGCGCCACTGCCAACGCCGAGAACAACTACAACCTGTCGGCCGACGAGCTGCGCGTGGTGAGCGCCGTCGCCGACGAGGGCCCGACCCTCAAGCGCGGGCGACCGCGCGCGCAGGGCCGCTACTTCGCAATCCTGAAGCGGACCAGCCACATCACCGTCGCCGTGGCTGACCGAGAGGAGTCGTAATGGGTCACAAGGTTCACCCCTACGGCTTCCGGATCGGCATCATCAAGCCCTGGCTGGCCAAGTGGTACGCGGACCGCGACTACGCCACGCTGCTCCAGGAGGACATGCGGATCCGGGAGCTGATCGGACGGCAGCTCGCCAACGCGAGCGTCAGCCAGGTCGAGATCGAGCGTGGGATCAACCACGTCACGGTCACGGTCCACACGGCGAAGCCGGGGATCGTCATCGGCAAGGGCGGCGCGAACGTCGAGCTGCTGCGCACGAACATCGGCAAGCTGACGAACAAGAAGGTCAAGCTCGAGATCAAGGAGATCCTGCAGCCCGAGCTCGACGGCATGCTGCTGGCGCAGAACGTCGCCGGCCAGCTCGAGCGTCGGATCGCTTTCCGCAAGGCGATCAAGCAATCGATCCAGCGCACGATCAAAGCCGGCGCCAAGGGCGTGAAGATCCAGGTCTCCGGTCGCCTCGGCGGCTCCGAGATGAGCCGGACCGAGTGGGACAAGGAAGGGCGCATCCCGCTGGGCACGCTGCGCGCCGACATCAGCTACGGGCTGGTCCACGCGCACACGACCTACGGGCGCATCGGCGTCAAGGCGTGGGTCTATCGCGGCGAGCAGCTCGGCGACCGGCCGGGCAGCGCGCGCACGGAGCCGAGGGCGCCTCGGCGCACGGCCGCCGCGTCCGCGACGGGTACCCGGACCCGGGCGGCGGGCTCTCGTGCCACGACCTCCCGCGCCAGGGCGGCCTCGGCGGTCGCCGAGGAGCCGCGTCCCGAGGCCGAGCAGGAGACACCGGCGGCACCGACGAACGGCGCCGAGGCCACCGGCGGGGAGTCGTAGGCATGTTGATGCCCAAGCGGGTCAAGCACCGCAAGGTCCAGCGTGGCCGCCGCGCCGGGATGGCGAAGGGCGGGACGACGGTGAGCTTCGGCGACTTCGGGCTCATGGCCGAGGAGGTCTGCTGGCTCACCAGCCGCCAGATCGAGGCCGCGCGTCGCGCGATGACGCATCACATCAAGCGCGGTGGCCGCGTGTGGATCCGTGTCTTCCCCGACAAGCCGGTCACGAAGAAGCCGGCCGAGGTGCGCATGGGCTCCGGCAAGGGCGCGCCCGATCACTGGGTCGCCGTCGTGAAGCCCGGGCGCGTCATGTTCGAGATGTCCGGCGTCTCGGAGCCGATCGCGCGCGAGGCCATGCGGCTGGCGGGCCACAAGCTGCCGATCAACACGAAGTTCGTCATCAAGGAGGGGCTCGAACATGGACATCAGTGAGGTTCGCGCGCTCTCGGACAACGACCTGGAGGGCGCGCTGCGCGACGCGAAGCAGGAGCTCTGGAAGGTCCGCTTCGACCTCGCCACGCGCCAGGAAAGCAACTACAGCAGGCTGCCGGCGACGCGCAAGCGCATCGCCCGCATCCTGACCGTCATGACCGAACGGCAGCACGCGGCCGAGGCCGCCGCGGCACAGCACGAGAAGGCCAGCTAGACGATGCAGGGCAAGCGACGAAGCAAGACCGGACGCGTGGTGTCCGACAAGATGGACAAGACCGTCGTGGTCAGTGTCGAGCGGCTGCGCCGCCACCCGATCTACAAACGGGTGGTCCGGCTCTCGACGAAGTTCAAGGCACACGACGCTGACAACAGCGCCCACGTCGGCGACACCGTGCGCATCGAGGAGAGCCGCCCGCTCTCGCGCGACAAGCGCTGGACCGTCGTCGAGGTCGTGGCGCGAGGCTCCATGGAGGAGCTCGTGGACGGGACCGAGCAGGAATGATCCAGAAGTACAGCAGGCTGCGCGTGGCCGACAACTCCGGCGCGCGGATCCTGTCGTGCATCTCCGTCATCGGTCGCTCGACGAGCGACACCGCCGAGGTCGGCGATGTCATCGTGGCCAGCGTCAAGCAGGCGCTGCCGAACTCCGGCGTGAAGAAGGGCGAGGTGGTCCGCGCGGTGGTCGTGCGCACGACCAAGGAATTCGGTCGCCCCGACGGCAGCCACATCCGCTTCGACGAGAACGCGGCGGTCCTCATCACGCCGCAGGGGAGCCCGCGCGGGACCCGCATCTTCGGTCCGGTGGCCCGCGAGCTGCGCGAGCGCAACTACATGAAGATCGTCTCGCTCGCGCCGGAGGTGCTCTAGATGAATGTTCGACGGGGTGACACGGTCCTCGTCCTGGCCGGCAAGGACCGCGGCAAGCGCGGCACGGTGGAGCGCGTCGAGCGCACGAAGCGTGGCTACGGCGTCGTGATCCCCGGCATCAACGTCGCGAAGCGGCATCAGCGCGCCCGGAGCCGGACGCAGACCGGCGGCATCATCGACCTGCCCGTCCCGCTTCACGTCAGCAACGTGCAGGTCGTCTGCCCGCGCTGCAACCGGCCGACGCGCATCGGCCACGGCAAGCTCGAGGGCGAGCACGGCCGGCGCACGCGCGTCTGCAAGCGCTGCGGCGAGCAGATCGAGGTGACGAGCAAGTGAGCCCCGAGGAGAAGAAGCCGGCTCGCACGCGGGCCGCCGCGGCGCCGAAGGCCGCGGCGCCGAAGGCCGCGTCCGCGCCGAAGGCCACGTCCGCGCCGAAGGCCGCGCGCGCCACGAAGCGCCCGAAGGAGGCGACCGCCGCGTCCGCCGAGGCGAAGCCCTCGGCCACGAAGGCGACGGCAGCCGCCGAGAACGGAGGCGCGGCTCGCGCTGGCTCGAACGGCGGATACCGGCAGCCCGAGTACGCAGGGCTGCGCCGGCGCTACCGCGACGAGGTCGCGCCCGCCCTGCAGCGCGAGTTCGGCTACGGCAACACCATGCAGATCCCGCGGCTCGACAAGGTCGTCGTGAACATCGGCCTCGGCGAGGCGATTGCCAATGCCAAGGCGCTGGACGCCGCGGTCGGCGACCTCGCCACCATCACCGGTCAGAAGCCGATCGTCACCCGGGCGAAGCGATCGATCGCCCAGTTCCGGCTGCGGACCGGCATGCCCATCGGCGCGAAGGTCACGCTGCGCGGCCAGCGGATGTACGACTTCCTCGAGCGCACCATGAACCTGGCGCTCCCGCGTATCCGCGACTTCCGTGGGATCCCCACTCGCTCCTTCGACGGCCGCGGCAACTTCAGCGTCGGCCTCAAGGAGCAGCTCGTCTACCCGGAGATCGACTACGACAAGATCGATCGCCTGCGAGGCCTCGAGATCAGCATCGTCACCACGGCCAAGACCGACGAGGAGGGGCGCAAGCTCCTCGACCTCCTCGGCATGCCGTTCCAGGCAACCTAGATCGTTAAGGTGTAAGAAGACCAGTGGCAAAGAAGTCGATGATCGCGAAGGCTCGCCGGAGCCCTCGCTTCCCGGTCCGTCAGCACAACCGCTGTGCCGTCTGCGGTCGCCCGCGTGGCTACATGCGCCGCTTCGCGATGTGCCGGATCTGCTTCCGGGAGCGAGCCCTGCTGGGCCAGCTGCCCGGCGTGACCAAGTCGAGCTGGTAGCTCTGGGAAAACCCATGGCCGCCCACCGCGGGCGGCCGCCATCAGCGGTAGGCGCCACCCGGGTCGTGCCGGGAGCGAACCGCCGCCGAGGAGACCGATAGAACCGACATGAACGTGACCGATCCAATCGCCGACATGCTGACGCGCATCCGCAACGCCAGCGCAGCGCGGCACAAGGAGCTGACGCTCCCGTCGTCTCGGGTGAAGCGCGAGATCGCGCGCATCCTGACCGACGAGGGGTTCATCGAGTCGTACGACCTGGCCACGGAGGGCATCCAGGAGATGCTCAGCCTGCGCCTGAAGTACGTCGAGGGCCGCACGCCGGTCGTGACCGGGCTCAAGCGCATCAGCAAGCCGGGCCTGCGGGTCTACGCGCGCAAGACCGAGATCCCGCGCGTCCTCGGCGGCCTGGGCCTCGCCATCCTCTCAACCTCCCACGGGATCATGACCGGGTCGGATGCCCGGAAACAGAACCTCGGTGGCGAGGTCCTGTGCTACGTCTGGTAAGGAGCCAACTGACCGATGTCCCGTATCGGACGAATGCCGGTTCCGCTCCCCGACGGAGTGGAGGTGACCCAGGAGGGGAGGCGACTGCGCGTGAAGGGTCCGCTCGGCACGCTCGAGCGCGAGCTGCACGGGGAGATGAAGCTCGAGCGCGACGACGGCGTCCTGCGCGTCGTGCGCCCCACGGACGAGCCGCGCCACCGGGCGCTGCACGGCCTGACCCGCACGCTCGTCAACAACATGGTGACCGGCGTCACGACCGGCTTCACGAAGAACCTCGAGATCTCGGGGGTCGGTTACCGCGCCCAGCTGCAAGGGGCGAAGCTCGTGCTGGCGCTCGGCTACTCGCACCCGGTCGAGGTCGACCCGCCCGCCGGCATCGAGTTCCGGGTCGAGACGCCGACACGGCTCGCCGTCTTCGGGGCCGACAAGGAGCTGGTCGGCCAGATCGCCGCCCACATCCGCTCGCAGCGCAAGCCCGAGCCCTACAAGGGCAAGGGGATCCGCTACGCGGGCGAGCAGGTCCTCCGCAAGGCCGGCAAGGCCGGCAAGGTCGGAGGCTGATCGGACCGATGACGAACCCATCCCGCGACGTCCTGCGTCGCAAGCGCCATTCACGGCTTCGACTGCGCATCACGGGCAGCACGGATCGGCCGCGGCTGTCCGTCTTCCGCAGCACGAGGTTCATCTACGCCCAGGTCATCGACGACACCACAGGGCGGACGCTCGCTGCGGCATCGAGCCGAGAGTCCGACCTCGGTGGCACGACGAAGATCGACGCCGCGCGTGCGGTCGGCAGGGCCGTCGCCGAGCGTGCGAAGGCCGCGGGCGTGAGCGCCGTCGTCCTGGACCGGGGCGGATACCAGTACCACGGGCGGGTCCGCTCGCTCGCCGAGGGCGCCCGCGAGGGCGGCCTCAACCTGTAGCGAACGAGGAGTAAGGGACCCATGGCACGCATCGATGCCTCGAAGCTCAACCTGGAGGAGAAGGTCGTCCAGATCAACCGCGTCGCGAAGGTGGTCCAGGGTGGCCGCCGCTTCAGCTTCAGCGCGGTGGTCGTGGTGGGCGACGGCAACGGCACCGTGGGGGCGGGCCTCGGCAAGGCCGGCGAGGTGCCCGAGGCGATCCGCAAGGGCGTCGAGGACGCGAAGAAGCACCTCATCAAGGTGCCGCTCGTCGGCACGACCATCCCGCACGAGGTGCACCGCCGCTTCGGCGCCGCGAACGTCATGCTCAAGCCGGCCAGCCCGGGCACGGGCGTCATCGCCGGGGGCTCCGTGCGCTCCGTCGTGGAGGCGGCCGGCATCCGCGACCTGCTGAGCAAGGCGCAGGGCTCGACGAACCCGATCAACGTCGTGCGCGCCGCGATGGAGTGCCTGGCGGCGCTTCGCTCCGCCGACGAGATCGCCGCGCTGCGCGGCCGAACGGCGGAGTCGCTGATCGGCAGGCGCGCGGCCGAGGCGGCACGCCTGCCGCACGAGATCCCCGAGCGACGCGAGTCGATGTCCTCCGGGCCCGGAGGCGGCCGTGGCCGCTAGGCAGCGCGCCAGGCCCTCCGGACCGCTCATCAGGGTCACCTGGGCGCACTCCACGATCGGGCACAACGCCGCGGCGCGCGGCACGATCCGCGCGCTCGGGCTCCATCGGCTCAACCAGACCGTGGAGGTCGCCGACACGCCGGAGACCCGCGGCATGCTCCGCCGCGTCGCGTTCCTGCTGGACGTGCAGGAGCCGGCGGGACGCGGCACCACCAGCGACGAGGATTCGAAGTGAAGCTCCACGATCTCCGTCCGACGCCGGGCTCGCGCCCGACGTCCCGACGCGTCGGCCGTGGCCACGGCTCCGGGCGAGGCAAGACCGCCGGGCGCGGAACCAAGGGCCAGAAGTCGCGGGCCGGCGGCAAGATCCCGGCGTGGTTCGAGGGCGGCCAGACCCCGATCCACATCCGTACCCCGAAGCTGCACGGCTTCCGCAACCGCGGCCGCGTCGCGTACGCCCCCATCAACCTCGCGCGTCTCAGCGAGGTGCCGGCGGGCACGCTCGTCACGCCCGACGTGCTCCTGCACGACGGCCTGCTGAACGACACGAAGCGGCCGGTGAAGATCCTCGGCATCGGCGACGCGCCGAAGGGCGTCACGATCAACGCGCACGGCTTCAGCCGGACGGCCGCCGACAAGCTGGCCGCGGCCGGCAGCACGGCCCAGCTCATCACGTGGCCGGACAACGGGCCGGTCGACGTGGAGGCCGAGGCGGCCGTCGCCGCGGCGACCGCCGCCAGGAACCGAACGCGTCAGGCGAAGCGAAAGAAGGGCGCCTCGAAGGGAGCGGCCACGGCCGCAGCCGCCGCGTCGGCCGACTCGGAGGCGGAGGGGGAGACGGCGCCGGAGCGAGCCGAGGCGGCCGCATCGGACGAGCCGCGGGAGGCAGCCGAGCCCGCCGAGGGGCCCGCAGCCGCTGACGAGGGCGAAAGCGAGCCGCAGGCTTGATCGAATCGGTCGTCACCGCCTTCCGCGCGCCGGACATCCGGCGGAAGCTGCTCTTCACCCTCGGGATCCTGCTCATCTTCCGGGCGCTGACGAACGTCCCGGTGCCGAACGTGAACACCGCGGCGCTGGCCGACCTGTTCACGAACAACCCGTTGCTCGGGATCCTGAACATCTTCTCGGGAGGCGGCCTGGCGGCCGCGTCGATCATCGGCCTGGGGGTGAACCCCTACATCAACTCCAGCATCATCATGCAGCTGATGCGCGGCGTGATCCCCGCGCTCGAGGAGCTCTCGCGCGAGGGCGAGTACGGCCGCAACCGGCTCAACCAGTACACGCGCATGCTGACCGTCCCCCTCGCCTTCGCTCAGGGCTACGGCATCAGCGTCCTGCTCAGCGCGAACGGCGTCATCCCGGCCAACCCGCTGTTCAGCATCGAGACGCTGAGCCTGCTGCTGAGCTTCACCGCCGGCACGATCCTGCTCATGTGGCTGGGTGAGCTCATCAGCGAGAAGGGGCTCGGCAACGGCATCAGCTTCATCATCTTCGCGGGCATCGTCGGCAGCATCCCGCTGCAGGTGGGACCGATCGCCTCGGGACCGGACGCCATCACGCGGCTCATCCCGTTCGTCATCGTGGCGATCGTCGTCGTGGCCGCGGTCGTGTTCATCAACGAGGGCCAGCGGCGCATCCCGGTCCAGTACGCGAGCCGGATTCGCGGCAGGCGCATGACCCAGGCTCAGACCCAGTACCTGCCGCTGAAGGTGACGATGGCGGGCGTCATCCCGATCATCTTCGCGGTCAGCATCCTGCTCTTCCCCGCCCAGATCGCCACGTACTTCACCGCCAGCGACGTCGACTGGGTCGCGAACGCGGCGAACTTCATCGCCACGAACCTGAACGGCACGAACAACATCCCGCTGTACGGCTCGCTGTACTTCGTCCTGGTCGTCTTCTTCACGTACTTCTACACGGCGTTCCAGTTCCGACCCGACCAGACCGCGGACTACCTTCGCAAGAACGGCGGCTTCATCCCCGGCATCCGTCCGGGGCGTCCGACGGAGGAGTTCCTCGCGCGCGTGACGAACCGCATCACGCTCGGCGGCGCCCTGTTCCTGGGATTCATCGCGGTGCTGCCGTACATCGTGTCGGCGTTCATCCCGGGCACGGCCAACCTGCAGCTTGGAGGCACGAGCATCCTCATCGTGGTCAGCGTCGTCGTGGAAACCATGAAGCAGCTCGAGGCGCAGATGCTGATGCGCCACTACGAGGGCTTCACACGGTGACCGATGGGCCCCGCGGGCCGCGGGGCCCGCGCCTGGACGACGCACGCCTCATCCTGCTGCTGGTCGGCGCGGTCGGCGCCGGCAAGGGGACGCAGGCGAAGGCGCTCTCGCGAGAGCTCGGCCTCATGCACCTCGCGTCGGGCAACCTCTTCCGATCCGCGCTCGCCGCCGGAACGGAGCTGGGTCAGACGGCGCGGCAGTACATGGAGCGCGGCGAGCTCGTCCCCGACGAGATCACCATCGGCATGGTGACCGAGGCGCTGCGCAGCCCGGCCGCACGGGCCGGCGTCATCCTCGACGGCTTTCCGCGCACCGTGCGGCAGGCGACCGTCCTCGACGAGACGCTGGCGGCGGCCGGGGAGCGGGTCCGCCGCGTGATCTACATCGAGGTTCCCATCGAGGATCTCGTCCGCCGCGTGGCAGGCCGCTGGATCTGCCCGCTGTGCGGCACGCCCTACCACGAGGACAGCGATCCGCCACGCGTTCCGGGCGTCTGCGACCGCGACGGCACCCCGCTGCGGCAGCGCGACGACGACCGCCCGGAGGTGGTCCGAGCCCGCCTGGCGCAGCAGGTGCCGCCGATGCTGGCCGTGGTCGACCACTACGAGCGCGCGGGAATCGTCGACCGGATCGACGGCACGCAGCCGATCGAGTCGGTCACCGAGGCCATCCGCGCGAGCATCGGCCTGCCGGCGGCGAGCTGAGGAAGCCGATGCGAAGCCCCGGAACGGCGACCGTCAAGCGAGCAACGGAGATCGACCGGATGCGGCAGGCCGGAACGATCCTCGCCGGCATCCTCGAGGTGCTGCGAGTCGAGCTGCGACCGGGCGTCTCGACGGGTGACCTCGACGCGATCGCCGAGCGGATGATTCGCGACGCCGGCGCGGTGCCCTCGTTCAAGGGCTACGGCAGCAACCCGCCCTTCCCCGGCTCGATCTGCGCGAGCATCAATGACGAGGTGGTGCACGGCATCCCCTCGCCCCACCGGCGACTGAGCGACGGCGACCTGATCAGCGTCGACATCGGCTGCATCGTCGACGGATGGCACGCGGACTGTGCCAGGACCTGGACCGTCGGCCGCGTCCCGCGTGAGGTGAGCGACCTCGTCGAGGCGACGCGCGTGGGGATGGAGGCCGGCATCGCCGCGGCGGTTGCCGGGAACCGGATCGGCGACATCGGCCACGCGATCGAGTCGGTCGCCCGGCGGCACGGCTACGGCGTCGTGCGTCCCTTCGTCGGACACGGGATCGGCCAGCAGATGCACGAGGAGCCACAGGTCCCGAACTACGGCCGCCCCGGGACCGGACTCCTCATCGAGCCGGGCATGTGCTTCGCCATCGAGCCGATGTTCAACCTCGGCGGCGACGAGGTCTTCGTGGAGGAGGACGGCTGGACCGTGCGAACTGCCGACGGCAGCGTTTCGGCCCATTTCGAGAACACGATCGCGGTCACCGAGGGGGCCCCGGACGTGCTCACCGTGCTCCGATGAGCGCCTTTTACAGGCCGTGCTCGCTCATGTATACTGCGCGGTCCGTGGGTCGCCCTGTGCGGCGGCCTTTTCGTGTGTCATTCCACCCCTGTTGAAGTCTTGAAACGAGGTTGCGCGTCGGTTGCCGAAGAAGGATGCCATCGAGGTCGAGGGCGAGGTCGTCCTCCCCCTGCCCAACGCGATGTTCAAGGTGCGCCTGGAGAACGGGCACGAGGTGCTCGCGCACATCTCGGGGAAGCTCCGCCAGAACTTCATTCGCATCCTGCCCGGTGACACCGTACGCGTCGAGCTCTCCCCCTACGACCTCACCAGGGGTCGCATCACGTACAGGATGAGATGAAGGTTTCCGCGTCCGTGAAGCCGCGCTGCGAGCGCTGCAAGGTCATCAAGCGCTCCGGCGTGGTGATGGTCATCTGCGTCATCCCCAAGCACAAGCAGCGGCAGGGATAGCGCAGTTCGATGGCACGCATCGCCGGCGTCGACATTCCCCGCGAGAAGCGGGTCGTCATCTCGCTGACCTATATCCACGGGATCGGCCCGAGCTCGTCGCACAAGATCCTGACCGCGGCGAACGTGGCCGAGGCGACCAGGGTCCGCGATCTCACCGAGGAGGAGGTCAACCGACTCCGCGAGGTGATCGACAAGCGCTTCAAGGTGGAGGGCGACCTCCGCCGCGAGGTGAGCATGAATATCAAGCGTCTGATGGAGATCGGCTCCTATCGGGGCATTCGCCATCGACGCAACCTCCCGGTGCGCGGTCAGCGCACCAAGACGAACGCTCGTCAGCGGCGCGGTCCGCGCAAGACGGTCGGCGTTCGTCGCAAGAAGTAGCGTCACAGGAGTTCCATGGCTGAGCGAAAGAAGGCGACCCGCACCAAGAAGCGCGAGAAGAAGAACGTGCCGACCGGGCACGCCCACATCCAGTCGACCTTCAACAACACGATCGTGACCATCACGGACATGACCGGCAACGTCATCAGCTGGGGCAGCGCCGGGCTGGTCGGGTTCAAGGGCTCGCGCAAGAGCACGCCGTACGCCGCGGCACAGACCGCCGATGGCGCCGCGAAGCGCGCCATGGAGCACGGGATGCGACAGATCGAGGTCTTCGTC
>DASWGW010000020.1:0-28068 GCA_036393435.1 Candidatus Limnocylindria bacterium
GCGCGCTCGGGCAGGTAGCCGTATCGGTCCTGCACCGCGCGGAAGACCGCCACCAGCGCCTCGGGCTTGAGGCCGTACGCCTCGGTCACCTCGTCGATGAAGGCGCCGTCGATCGCCTCATCCCAGCGTGCCGGGTTCCGCATCGGCCTCGGCGGCAGCCCGGCTCGGCGGTATGCGTTCGCGTCGCGGCGCTCGTCGTAGATCTCGGGCATGCCGTAGCGGATTCGATTGCCCTCCGAGTCGAAGCCGCTCATGTCGATCGCCTCGACGGGGCATACCTGCGCGCACTGGAAGCACACCTCGCACTTGTGCTCGCCGAACGGGTCGTAGATGAGGTCGAGGCGGCCGCGCCAGCGGTCGGGGATGTCCGGGCGCACCTCCGGGTACTGGCGCGTGACCTTGGGGGAGAAGTAGTTCCGGAACGTCGTCGCCATGCCCTTGGCGATGCCGGCACCTGGAAAGGCCATCGTTCGCGCTCCCTTACAGGTCGAGGACCACCACCACGATGGCGGTGATGAAGAGGTTGACGAGTGCGACCGGCAGCATGACCTTCCACGCCAGCCCCATCAGCTGGTCGACGCGCACGCGGGGCAGCGTCGCCCGCAGCCAGACCGCGATGAAGACGAAGATGTAGGTCTTCAGGAAGAACCAGAAGACGCCCCACAGCGTTCCTGCGAAGCCCCCCAGCTGCGCCGGGAACGGCCACGGCGCCAGCCAGCCACCGAAGAACAGGCTGACCAGGATGCCGCTCATGATGAACAGGGCCACGTATTCCGCGAAGAAGAAGAACCCGAAGCGCATCCCGGAGTACTCGGTGAACGGGCCGGCCACGAGCTCGCTGTCCGCCTCGATCATGTCGAACGGCGTGCGATTGATCTCCGCCAGCGATGCGACGTAGAAGATCCCCAGCCCGACCGGCTGCCACACGAGCAGCCAGCCGTTGTCGAGCTGCCACGTGATCAGCTCGCTGAAGCTGAGTGTGCCCGCCAGCACCACCGCGCCCACCACGGACAGGGTGAGCGGGATCTCGTAGCTGACCATCTGCGCCGCGGAACGGAGGCCGCCGAGCAGCGAGTACTTGTTGTAGCTCGCCCACCCGGCGACCAGCATTCCGACGACAGAGAGGCCGATGACCGCGAAGAAGTAGACGATGCCGATATTGAAGTCGGCCGCGATGGCCCCCGGCGCGAACGGAATGACCAGCATGCTCATCGCCGCGGCCATGAAGACCATCCACGGCGCCATGGTGAACGTCGCGTTGTCGGCCTGGTCGGGGATGGTGTCCTCCTTGGCGAGGACCTTGAAGCCGTGGATCGTGCTCTGGAACAGGCCGCCGGGACCGACCCGGTTGGGACCGAGGCGCAGGTTCATGCCGGCGATGACCTTGAGCTCCATCTGGATGACGATGAAGGCGGTCGGCACCGTCAGCAGGAGGAGCAGCGTCGTCGCCAGCAGGAAGCGGCCGAGCCCAAGGAGCAGCTCGATGTCCATGGCTACTTGTCGACGCCGCCCATCACCGGGTCGAAGCTGGCCATCACCGCCATCGTGTCCGCGACGAGGTGCCCGGGCATGAGCTTCGGGATCGCCTGGAGGCTGATGAACGACGGATCGCGCATGCGGAACCGATACGGGTTCGGCCCCCCGTCACTGATGGCGTAGACGCTGTACAGGCCGCGCGGCGACTCGACCGCCGCGTACGCCCGGCCGGGCCGCGGCCGCACGATGCCGGGCACCTGCGCCTGCACCGGCCCGTGCGGCATCTTGTCGATGATCTGGTCGATGAGGTGGATGCTCTGCTTGATCTCGTCGATGCGCAGCAGGTAGCGCGCGTAGACGTCGCCCTCCGGGCGGGTGATGACGTCGAACTCGAGCTCGGGGTAGATCGAGTACGGGTGCGCCCTGCGCACGTCGAACGGCACGCCGGAGGCGCGCAGGTTCGGGCCGCTGACCCCGAGGCTGACGGCCTCCCGGCCGCTCAGGACGCCCATGCCGATCGTGCGGCCGCGGAAGATCTCGTTGTCGGTGATCATGTGCTCGTTCATCTCGATGTTCTTGAGCACGTTGCTGCGCCACTTTCCCAGGCGGCTCAGGAACTCGTCGTTGACGTCGAAGTTCACCCCGCCGACGCGGAAGAAATTGAACAGCATCCGCTGTCCGCTGATCGCGCTGAGCAGGTCGACGATCTCGTCGCGGTTGATGAAGGCGTACAGGATCGGCGTCAGTCCGCCCATGTCGAGGGCCAGGAACCCCATCATCAGCCCGTGGCTGAAGACCCGGTTCAGCTCGACCACGAGCGCCCGGATGTACTCGGCGCGCCTGGGCGCCTCGATGCCGTACAGCTTCTCGAACGCGATGGCCGGCGCGTGCTCGTTGTGCATCGCCGAGATGTAGTCCATGGGGTCCACGTACGTGAGCACCGTCGTGTACGTGGCGTTCTCGCAGAGCTTCTCGATGCCCCGATGCAGGTAGCCCAGCACCGGATCGATGTCGACGATCACCTCGCCGCGGAGCTTCACCACGAGCCGCATCACGCCGTGCGTCGACGGATGCTGCGGCCCCAAGTTCAGCAGCATCTCGCCCTCCTCGAGGCTGTAGACCTCGGCCTCGCGCTCGGTCTGCGGCGGGCGGTCGGGCAGTCCGATGTCCTCGAAGCCGGCGTACTCGCCCTGCTTCAGGGGTGCTGGGAGGCTCAGGCCGGCCGCCGCGCGCAGGCGTGCCTCCTCGGCCCGGTCGAGGTCGATCGGGTCCGGGATGCGCGGCGGTCGGTCGGTGGCGGTCATCGCGGCCGGCTCAACCGGTCGAGGTCCCACGTCTCGGGGCGCTCGAGCGGGTTCACGCCGGCCGCCGCCGAGTCGGCTGCGTCATCCGGCAGGACAAAGTCGCGTCGCTGCGGGAACGAGCGATAGTCGGGCGACATGTAGATGCGGCGCAGGTCGCGGTTGCCGTCGAAGACGATGCCCATCATGTCGTACATCTCGCGCTCGTGGAACATCGCCCCCTCCCACAGTCCGGTGATCGAGGGGATGTGCGGATCGTCGCGCTTCACGTGCGCGCGGACGCGCAGCCAGGCCGGGTGCTTCGTGCTGAAGAGGTGGTACACGACCTCGAAGTGGGCGTCCACGCCGTAGTCGACGGCGGCCGCATCGGCCAGGAAGTAGAAGTCGAGGTCAGGGTCGTCTCGAAGCGTGCGGAGCACCTCGACGTTGGCCGAGCCGTCGATCCGAATCTCGACGGTGTCCTCGTCGGTCCACAGGTCGCGTGCGGTCGATCCCAGGCGCTCTGTGAGAAGGCGCACCAGGGGCCCGACCGCGACGGTCGTGGTCAGCGGACGTCCCCTTCCCAGCGGGTGCGCTGCGGCCCTCGGTCGACGTAGGTGCTCCACTGCCCGCGGCGCTGCTTGACGAGCTCCTGGAGCTTCATGAGGCCGTAGATCAGCCCCTCCGGTCGCGGCGGGCAGCCCGGGACGTAGACGTCCACCGGCATCACGCGGTCGACGCCCTGGACGACGCTGTAGCTGCGCTTGAAGCGGCCGCCGGACGTGGTGCAGGTGCCCATGGCGACGCACCACTTGGGCTCGGGCATCTGCTCCCACAGGCGCACGAGCGGCCCCGCCATCTTCGTGGTGAGCGTGCCGGCGACGATGAGCACGTCGGCCTGGCGCGGCGAGGCGCGGAACGGGAACATCCCGAAGCGGTCGACGTCGTTGACCGAGGTCGCCGTGCTCATCATCTCGATCGCGCAGCAGCTGAGCCCCGAGAGGAGCGGCCACAGCGAGTTGGCGCGAATGAGGTCCAGGATGTAATCGGCCTTGGTCGGGATCACCTCGAGCAGGCCGTGGAAGCCGCCCTGCGGATGCTCCTCCATGCCGAACTCGCGGAGCAGCTCGTCGTCCGGCGCCCCGTCGGGGACGATGATCGGCGCCTCGGCGCGGTTCAGGCCGGTGTTCGGGTCCATCACTGCCACTTGAGGTCCCCCTTCTTCCACGCGTAGAACTCGCCCCACATCAGGATCGCAAGGAAGATGCCGATCAGGATGATCCCCTGCATCTCCAGCGCGCGGACCGTCACCGCCCAGAGATAGACGAAGATGATCTCGACGTCGAACGCCACGAACAGCAGGGCGTACAGGTAGAAGGCGAGCCCGAATCGGCTCCATGTGTCGCCGATGGTGTCGATGCCCGACTCGTACGGCAGCCCCTTCTGCGGGCGCCTGCGCCGATGCGTGATGAGCCAGCTGAACAGGATCGTGCCGAAGACGAAGGTCGTCGTCGCGAACCCGAAGCCGATGACGTAGAGCAGGCCGGTCGGATCCATTTCCACTCCGGTTGGCACCCTCTTGGTGCCGGGTTCTCCTGGAGCGTCCCGCGGTGCCGCGTGGCGTCGCGCGCGTCGCGCCCAACAGGATGAATTCTCATGGTTGCGTTCTCAGGCCGCGAGCGACGCTCGCCACCCTCACGACAGTCTAGCAGCCGCCTCCCGTGCGTTCCGCGCACCGGCTGGGAGGTCGCTCTCCCCTGACTGCCTGGAACCTCTGGTCATTCGATGAACCGACGTTTCGACGCGCGAGACCAGCCGCTGCGTGTCGCCTGTCCGCTTCATCGGTCGCAGGTTCACCGCACACCGGCTGTTCACCGCCACCGTGTGACGTTGGTACCGATGAATCGATCGCGCAACGCGGCGCGGTCATCGGCGGGTGCGATTCCGCCGATTCATCGACCCAGCGACGCGACGCCATCAGTGCCCCTGCCAGGCCGCCGCCACCAGCAGCCGGAGCCCGTCGCTGACCAGGGCGTGGCCGCCGAACAGGAACGGGACCGGAGAGGACGCGGCGGCCTGGGTCAGCTCCCGCAGCCACGGCGTCTCGATCCGGGCGTGATCGCCGAAGTCGGAGGCGAAGCGCTCCTCCTCCGGTGGCCAGTCGCCGGCGTTCGCGGACTCGGCCAGCGACGCCATCAGGACACGCGTGTCGAGGATCACGGCGTCACCGAGCCGTCCCAGCTCCTCCACGAGCGCGGCCGGCGACGCGCGGCGCATGAGCGCGGCCAGGATCGAGCGCGGGGCGCTCTCGCGCGCGGAGCGCATGCCACGCTCCTCCACGAGACAACGAATCCTGCAGGCCGTCTCGGTCTCGAGGTGCTGCCAGACCAATGCGGGCACGCGGCCGGCGACCACCAGCTCGGAGTCGCGGTCCCTGACGACCTCGCCGATGCGCTCGAGGTGCGGCACCTCCAGGGCACCGCCGCCCGGGAGCCGCGCCATCTCGAGGAAGCCTCCGACCGAGCCGTCGAGAGGGCGCATGCTCGGCAGCCGGGTCGACAGCCGCAGCAGAGCGAGATCGAGCGTCGTGTCGACGTCGAACCGTGCCCAGGGGGCGGCGCCCAGGTCGCGTGACCGGAACCCGGCGTCCTCCAGGCGACGCGGCGCGGCGTTGTCGGAGTCGCAGCCGTCCAGCGCCGCGAGCGCGCGGTCGAGCGTGGGACCGTCGCCGGCGACGACGAAGGCATCCGCGCTGAAGCGGTTGTTCGCGACGACCTCGCCGTGGGTGGGCGCGAGAAGGTCGTCGAGGTCGTCGTCGGCGAGGAGCGCGAGGGCACTCCCTCCGGCGTAGCCGATCGCGTCGACGGTGGGAGTCCTGTCGAGAGCGAGACGAGCCGCGCCGGCGAACCAGCGTCCCCAGTGGAAGCCGCCCTCGTCCGGTGCCACCGCCGGCAACGGAGCGACGGCCGCTCCCAGCCTGCCGAGCCGGTGCGACAGGTCGGCCGCCAGCAGGCGCTGCCCGGCGGCGGCGATCGCCGAGTGTGAGCCGAACGCCTGCCCCTCACGAGGCGTGGTGACCAGGACGAGCGGCGCCGGCCGCTCAGGCATCCGAGCCCGCGAGTCGGTGGAGCTGCTCGAGGTGCATCAGGTCGTGCACCCCGACGAACAGGAGCCAGTCGCCGCAGCGCAGGTGGCCGATGAGGGGGTGCCGCATCCGGCAGCGGTCCGTCTCGTGCCCGGCGATGCGGGCGGCCGACTCCCGCAGCGACTCTGCCGAGCGGCCGAGCAGGGACAGCAGCCGGTCCCGCGAGGCGTCCGCGGGCCCCGGGATCGACGGCGTCACGACCGGTGGGTCGTCCTCCGGCCACTCCCCGGCGGCATCCAGCGCGGCCCATGCGGCCAGGAAGCGGCGAGCGGCGGTGGTGTGGGCGAAGGCTTGGGCCACGTTCCAGTCCTCCTCCTCGCCGGGCGCTCGGAGCAGCTCCTCCGGCAGCGTCGAGATCACCCGCTCGAGCGCCGCGCCGATCGCCTCCTGCTCGGCCAGGATGCGCGGCGCGCCCCCCTCGTGGATGCGCGCCCGGAGCTCGCGCCGCAGGCGCTTCAGCCCGGAGTAGCCCCCATCGATTGCGCGCCAGCACGCGATCGTATCGGGCGCATCGGGCTCGAGGTCGGCCAGCCATGCGCGCCGCGTCGTCGACGTCATGCCGCGAAGTATGGCCTCTCGCCAACTTGCCACCGATCGCAACTAACTACGAGTGTGGGCTCAGAACGGTCCCGAAAGAGGAGTCAGCTTGCCCGCGTTTTGCGCCGTGCGGCAATCGGCCGACAACTGGACCGGCCTGCCTCGTAGTTACTGCCGCTGGAGGGCAAACGGAGGCCCGGTCCGGGCGCGCGCCGAGCTCAGAGTCGCTCGAAGCGTTCGACCGGCAGGACGAAGACGGTGGCCCCGCCGACCTCTACCTCGACGGGGTACGGCATGTAGAACTCGCCGGGCTCCATGATCGGCGGCATCGGGTTCACGAACTGCTTGCGCGAGTGGCAGTTGGCGCTGATGACCTCGAGCACTTCGTCGACCTGACCATCCTCCACGCCCACGAGGATGGTGGCGTTGCCCTGCTTGAGGAACCCGCCGGACGAGTTGAATCGCGTCGCTCGGAACTCGCGCTCGAGGAGGGCATCCACCAGCGTGCCGGCGTCCTCGTTGTGCACGATCGCGGTGACGAGCTTCATCGGCGGCGGCTCCTTCGGGGATTGGGCGAGGCTCGGACAGGCCGGGCCCGATTATGGCGCAGGGGAGCGACCGGGGGCCACCCGCCAATGCGTCCCCGCCGGTGACCGCGGGGCGTCGCTTCGAGCGGGTCCCGCGCGTCGGGTGACATCCGGCCCGCGAGGTCGTGACGTGCGGCACGGGTCCTGTTGCGGCGGCGGTGCATGCTGGACGGGCGATGCGGATCCATCGGGGCCACCTGTTCTGGGGAGTCTTCTTCGTTCTGCTCGGCGCGATCCCGCTGGCCGATCGCCTGGGATGGATCGATGCCGCCGACCTGCGAGAGGTGTGGCGGCTGTGGCCCCTGGCGATCATCGCGGTCGGGGTCGCGATCCTGGTGTCGCGCACCCGGCTCGCGCTCGTGGGCTCGGTTATGGCCGCCGTCGTCCTCGGCGGGGTCGCCGGTGGAGCGCTCGCCTACGGCGGCGGCTGGATCTTCGGCCTCGGCGGCTGTGCGCCCGGCGGCGACATGCAGCGCGCGGCCGAGCGGGGAGCGTTCTCCGCCGACGCGTCGGTCCTGCTCGAGCTCAGCTGCGGGTCCCTCGCGGCGCAGGTCGTTGCGGGCCACGAGTGGAGCCTTGACGCCGCCTACCGCGATGATCCGCCCGACGTGCAGGCCGGAGACGACCGCCTGTCGGTCACCGCGCCGAGTGGGGCCGGGCGCCAGGAGTGGAGCGTTGACCTCCCGGCCGAGCGGCTGCGCGAGCTGAGCGTCACCACCAACGCCGGCGAGGCGCAGCTCGATCTTGACGGAGTGGAGCTCGAGGCGCTGGCGATTCAGTCCAACGCCGGCTCGGTGCGTCTCAGCGCCGACGAGTCCTCGATCGCCGACCTCGACGTTCGCGCGAACGCCGGCAGCGTGACCCTCGCGCTGGACGGCGACGTGGTCGGATCGCTGAACGTGAACGCAGGCTCCATCGATCTCTGCGTCCCGGACGACGCGGCCCTCGCCTTCGACCTCGAGGAGCAGTTTGCGTTCGCCACAAACCTGGGCGACGAGGACCTCGAGCGCGACGGCGATACCTGGCGGCGCGACGGCGCCGGTGCGACGATCCAGCTGCGGATCGAGGGTAACGCGGCCAGCTTCAACCTCAACCCGTCGGGAGGATGTCAATGACGCCCCGCCTCTACCGATCGCGCCGCGACCGATTCCTCGCCGGCGTGGCCGGCGGCCTCGCCGAGCTCTGGCGCCTGGACCCGTCGCTGCTGCGCATCGTCTGGGTCGTGCTGGTGCCGGTCACCGGCGGTCTGGCCCTTCTCGTCTACATCGTGATGGCGATCGTGGTGCCGGAAGAGGACGACGTGCTCGCCCCCGGCGCCACGGCCGGATCGCTCGACGGTCCCGCTGAGCCTCGCGCAGCCCGGCCGGTGGAGCGTGGCCCCGGGATCGGCCCGCTCATCATCGGCGGGCTGCTGGTCCTCGTGGGCATCTGGCTGCTGCTCGAACAGTACGTGCCGGCGTTCGACCTCGACCGGCTGTGGCCGTTTGCGCTGGTTGCGCTCGGCGTCCTGCTCCTCGTGTTCGGGCTCGGCCGGCGGCCGCCAGCCGCACCTGGCGGCGGGTGATGCGCCCCGATCGCGCTCGGGCCCGCCCGGGGACTGTCATCGCCGCCACCTGGCTGATCGGTCTCGGCCTCATCTTCCTCGTGCGGGACTTCGCGGGCATGTCGTGGGGGCAGGCGTGGCCGCTCTTCATCGTGCTGGTCGGCGTCGGGACGCTCGTCGGCGCGGTGGCCGGTCCGCGCGGGATGGCGGTCGGCGCCTGGTCGCTCGTATGGCCGCTGGCGTGGATCGCCGTCGGTGTGCTCCTACTGCTCAGCACCACCGGCGTGCTCGCGCTCGGGCCGATGGAGCTCGTCACGCGCGGGTGGCCGCTGGTGCTCGTCGGGATCGGACTGTGGTTCCTCGTAGCCGCGGTCTGGCCGTGGCGGCGGCCGGCGACCGAGTCGCTGACGATCCCGCTCGACGATGCCACGGAGGCTGAAGTTCGTCTCCGCTTCGGTGGCGGGCAGCTCGACCTGCATGCCGCGAGGCCGGGCATGCTCATCGACGGGACGTTCATCGGCGGCGTGACGCATCGGATCATCCGTCCGGGAGCGGTCGAGATCGAGGCGGCCGGGGCTGGCGGATGGCCGTGGAACGGCGAGCTTCGCTGGGACGCTGGGGTCACCGCCGACGTCCCGCTCGTCCTGCGGGTCGAGACCGGCGCGAGCCGTTCGTCCATCGACGCCGGCGAGCTGCGGCTGCGCCGCCTGGAGCTCAAGACCGGGGCGAGCCAGGCCCGCGTGGCGCTTCCGCGAGCGGCGGGCCTGACGTCGGTCAAGGTCGAGGCGGGAGCGGCGTCGGTGACGATCGAAGTGCCGGCCGAGGTGGCGGCGCGGATCCGCTCCGGAATGGCGCTCGGCAGCACGGTCGTGGACCAGGCGCGCTTTCCTCGGTCGGGCGACGTCTACGAGTCGCCTGGCTTTGCGAGCGCCGAGAACCGGGTCGAGATCGAGGTCGAGGGCGGCGTAGGCTCGGTCCGCGTCAGCTGACGCCGTCGAGCAACGCCCCCGCCACCGCCTCACGGATGGCGGCATCGGCTTCCGCGACCGATCCCGAGCCGTCGACGACCTTGATGCGATCCGGCTCCTCCGCCGCGAGGCGCAGGTAGCCGGCGCGAACCTGTTCGAAGAAGGCAGCGCCCTCGGTGTCCTCGAATCGGTTCCAATCGCCGTGTCGCTTGCGCGCCAGGCCGACCTCGACCGGCACGTCCAGGAGGAGCGTGAGGTCCGGGCGCGTGCCGTACGTCGCGAATTCCTGGAGTCGCCGCATCTCCGCCATGTCGTTGCCGTAGCCGTCGCCCTGGTAGGCCAACGAGGAGTCGGCGTAGCGGGCGGACACGACCCACGCCCCGCGCTCCAGGGCGGGGAGGATGACGAACGCGGTGTGCTGCGCGCGGGCGGCCGCGTAGAGGAGCGCATCGGCGCGCGGGTCCAGCGCGTCGGAGACGCCGCGAAGATGCAACACGAGCCGGCGCACCTCGTCGCCGAGCGGGGTCCCACCCGGCTCCTGGGTCAGCACCACGTCGATGCCGCGGCCACGGAGCCACTCGGCGAGGTGCCGCGCGGCGGTCGTCTTGCCGGACCCGTCGGGCCCCTCGACGGTGATGAAGCGCCCGCGGCTCAGCGCCAGGGCCGCCCCTCCTCGGGGATCAGCTCGACGCGCCGGTTCGGCTCGGAGCCGCGCGATCGGCTCATGATCGCGTTGCGCTCCGCCATCTGGTGCTGGAGCCGCCGGACGTAGGCGTTCTGTGGGGCCAGCTCCACCGGCCGGCCACCTGCCTGGACCAGCCCGATCGCCTCCGCCGTCTCGCGCAGCGCCGCCTCCTGCGGGTCGGCGCGCAGGTCGAAGAGGGAAGCGAGCATGTTCTCCATCTGGAGCATGGTGTTCGTCTTGAGGACGTAGATCGGAACGCCGTTCGACTCGGCGTCGCGCAGAGCGGACGGCTTGCGCTTGTAGTAGTTGCGCAACGTGACGACCGCGTCGGCCTCGTCGAGGTCGCGTGCCACCCCGACCGGTACCCCGAGCTCGCGGACCGCCTGCTCCAGACGCTTGCGGCTCACCCCGAACGGGAAGACGCTCATCGAGCGCTGCGATCCCGTGCGCTCGCCTCCGGGCCGTGTCGCTCCGACCGGCCGATCGAGCGCCGGGGCCTCCATGTCGGCGATCGCCTCTTCGAGCTCGCGCCGGGATGAATCTGGCGCCGCCGCCGTGCCACGGACGCCGGAGATGCGCTCTCCGGGCAGGGTCCGCTGCGCCCGGCCGGTCGCCTCGCCGCCGGTTCCCGGACTGCCGCCCGGCAGCGGCCGCAGGCCGCCGCGCTCGTATCGGCCTCCGGCAGTTCGACCGCTGCGGCTGAAGGCGCCGAAGCCGCCGGTCGGCTCGAGGGGAGCGAAGGCCGGGTTGCCCGCCGCCGTCTCGCTGATGCGGTAGTCGTACTTCGTCGTCGCCTTGAGCTCGCCCGCCTCGTCGCGGTAGCGGACCTCCGGCGGGACCATGTGCCCGCGCAGGATGGCGTCGACGGTCTCGGCCACGTTGCGGTGCACGATGACGTTGTCGCGGTCCACGATCTCGACGAGCACGTCGAAGGTTGGCGGCGCCTTGCGCTCGAGGACCGTCTTCTGGGTCCCGCGCCGTCGAGCCTCCTCGTCACCCAGCGTGACCGGCTGGATGCCGCCGACGAGGTCCGACAGCGTCGGGTTTAGCATCAGGTTGTCGAGCGTGTTGCCGTGGGCGGTTCCGACCAGCTGCACGCCGCGCTCGGCGATGGTGCGCGCGGCTCCAGCCTCGAGCTCGGTTCCGATTTCGTCGATGATGATCACCTCGGGCATGTGGTTCTCGACCGCCTCGATCATCACCGAGTGCTGCTCGGTCGGGGTGCGGACCTGCATGCGCCGCGCATCGCCGATGCCGGGGTGCGGGATGTCCCCGTCACCGGCGATCTCGTTGCTCGTGTCGACCACCACGACCCGCTTGCCGAGGTCGTCCGCCAGCACACGCGCCACCTCGCGGAGCATCGTCGTCTTCCCGACACCGGGACGGCCGAGGATGAGGATCGACCGCCCGCCGTTCACGATGTCGCGGATGATGTCGATGGTGCCGAAGACCGCGCGGCCGATGCGGCACGTCAGCCCGACGACCTTGCCGGACCGGTTCCGGATGGCACTGATGCGGTGGAGCGTGCGCTCGATCCCGGCGCGGTTGTCGTCCCCGAAGACGCCGATGTGGTCGATGACGTGCGCGATGTCCGCGTCGGTGATCTCGCGGTCGAGCAGGTCCTCCTCCCCGTGCGTGAACCGCGCCTCCGGCCGCCGGCCGAGGTCCATCACGACCTCGAGCAGATCCTGCCGGTTGGCGAACGAGCGCAGGCGCTCGACGATCTCGGGCGGCAGCGCCTCCATGATCGCGTCGAGGTCGTCGGTCGTCTCGCGGCGTGCCACGTCTGGGTTCACTCCTGCCTCGTTCAGTGGGTCGCCGGGACCAGCGCCGGCTGACGGACCCGCGCACGCACCTCTCGTACGAGGAGCGTCACCCGTCCGATAGGCTCGAAGCCCGCGGCCTCTGCAGCGCGCGTGCCCGCCGACTCGTATGTTCGCACCGGTGACAGGATGCCTGCAGCGATCGCGTCGCCCCCCATCCTGCCCAGCACCGCGTGCAGGAAGCCGGCACCGTCGGCGCCGTCGCGGACCAGGAAGCGCAGGTAATGCGGCCCGGACCGAGTCGCCCCGTGCTGCGCGAAGCCGCCGACGCGCTGGTCCATCGGCAGCAGCCAGGCCTCGACCTGGGCGAAGTGAAGCAGCGGGTTCAGGCTCGAACGCGGGACGATGGCCTCGTGCCCGACCGACTCCCAGTCCGCGGCGCCGTATCCCTCCACGCGAGCGATCGCCGGCGGCGTCGCGTGCGTCCACAGGTCGAACACGTGCCAGGCGTCGGGCGCACCGGCCGGCTGGAGCTCGGGGGCGTCGGAGGCCGTCGCGTCCGCCCGCGATCCGGCGGCGCGGCGTCCGTTCGAGGAGAGCAGCGACCGCAGCCAGGAGCGCGCGCCCGGCGCCGGTCCCGGCCGCCGCCACCAGATCTCCTCCTGGGCGTAGGCCATGAACCCGGCCTGGCCGAAGAGCTCGAGGTTCTCGCGGACGTCGGCGCATGCCGCGTGGAATCGAGACACGTCGCGCCCGGCGCCCGCCTCGACGAGCGCGGCCAGCAGGCTGTAGCGGATCTCGGACGCCCACGGCCCGTCCTCCGCGTCGAGCTCGGTGATGACCCAGTCGTCGCGCCGTGGCTCCTCGATCGCGCGGCACGAGCCCACCAGCCGACCGTCGAGCTCGGCCACTAGGTGGACGGATGGAGCCCGAAGCGGGAGCCAGGACGGGATGAAGGCCGAGAGGCTTATCGGCGGCGCCTGGAGCGTGGGGGCGGGAACGCCCAGGCTGCGGCGGTGCGCGTCCTCCGACGCATGGACGCGGCGCGACAGCTCGGAGAGCGCCTGGCGATCGCTCAGCCGGGCGCCTCGGATCGTCTCGTTCGCGTCGATCATGCCGCTCGTCCGGCTCGCTCCCCGATGAGCTCCACGAGGAGCCGATGGAGCCGCCGGTCGCCGGTCAGCTCGGGGTGGAAGGCAGTCGCCAGCACGCGGCCCTGGCGAACGGCCACCGGTCGACCGTCCGGATCGGTGGCGAGCACCTCCGCGCCGGGGCCCACGGCGGTCACCACGGGCGCGCGGATGAACACGCCGTGGAGCGGAGTGTCGCCCAGCGCCGGGGCGGAGAGGTCCGCCTCGAAGCTGTCGAGCTGCCTGCCGTAGGCGTTGCGCCGGACCTCGATGTCGAGGAGCGCGAAGAGCGGCTCGTCGCCGTCGGCGCTGCGGTCGGCGAGCAGGATCATCCCGGCGCAGGTGCCGAGCAGCGGCGCGCCCGCCCGAGCCAGCGACAGGATCGGCTCGCGCAGGCCGTACTCGTCGATCAGCTTGCGCATGGTGGTCGACTCGCCGCCGGGAAGGATCAGGGCGTCGAGGTCCACGAGGTCACGCGGCAGTCGCACCTCCACGGGGTCGCCGCCGACCTCTCGGATCGCGGCCGCGTGCTCGCGGACCGCTCCCTGCACCGCGAGGACGCCGACCCTCGGCCGGCGCTCGCTCTCTTCGCTGCTCATGCGGACCCGGTCCTACCAGCCGCGAACGGCGAGGCGCTCCTCGGGCGGGATCTCGCCAAGCGCAGTGCCGCGCATCGGCTCGCCGAGGCCGGCGCTCACCTCGGCCAGGATCTCGGGGTTGTCGTAGTGCGTCGCCGCCTTGACGATGGCGCGCGCGTAGCGCTCCGGGTTCTCGCTCTTGAAGATCCCGCTGCCCACGAACACGGCCTCCGCGCCGAGCTGGCGCATGAGGGACGCATCGGCCGGCGTGGCGACGCCGCCCGCCGAGAAGTTCGGGACCGGCAGTGAGCCGCCCTCGGCCGTGGCCTTGACGACGTCGTACGGCGCGCGCAGCTCCTTTGCCGCCGCGAACAGCTCGTCGGTGCGCATGGTCTGGAGCTGTCGGATGCCCCGCTGCACGGCGCGCATGTGGCGCACCGCCTCGACGATGTCGCCGGTGCCCGCCTCGCCCTTGGTCCGGATCAGGGCGGCGCCCTCCCCGATCCGGCGCAGCGCCTCGCCCAGGTCCCGGCAGCCGCACACGAACGGCACGTCGAAGCGGTGCTTGTCGATGTGGTGCTCCTCGTCGGCCGGGGTGAGGACCTCCGACTCGTCGATGTAGTCGACCTCCAGCGCCTGGAGGATCTGCGCCTCGGCGAAATGACCGATGCGGCACTTGGCCATCACCGGGATCGTGACGGCGGACTTGATCTCCTCGATGAGCTTCGGATCGCTCATGCGCGCGACGCCACCGAACTTGCGGATGTCGGATGGCACGCGCTCGAGGGCCATGACGGCCACGGCGCCCGCCTCCTCGGCGATGCGCGCGTGGTCGGCGGTCACCACGTCCATGATCACGCCGCCGGAGAGCATCCTGGCGAGCCCGACCTTGGTGACCCATGTGCTGCGTTCGATGGTCGTCATTCGACCACGCATTCTACTCGTGGAGGCGTGTTTCCACGATTTTTCGGCTATGATCCGGCGCGAGGAGCGATCGGCAGTTGATCAACGCAGCAGTCCTGGTCCTGAACCAGAATTACGAGCCGCTCAACGTCTGCGACATCAGGCGCGCCTTCAGGCTGCTCGGGGCGTCGAAGGCCGAGCTCCTCGCGCGCAATCACCAGGTCATCCACACCCCGACGATCGCCATCCCCGCGCCGTCGGTCATCCGCCTGCAGTACCACGTCAAGCGGCCGCAGCCACGGGTCAAGCTCAGCCGCCGCGAGGTCTTCACGCGCGACCGCCACGCCTGCCAGTACTGCGGGGACGTGCGTCGCGACCTCACCCTGGACCACGTGATGCCGAAGCACCGCGGGGGCCGCCACGAGTGGGAGAACCTCGTCGCCGCCTGTCGCAGCTGCAACCACCGCAAGGGGGGCAAGACGCTCATGGAGGCGCGCATGAAGCTGATGCGGGAGCCACGCGCGCCGCGCGCCGACCTGCGCTACCTCTTCGGAAACTACCTCGCGGACGAGCGGAACGACGCGTGGCGCAGCTACCTTTTCCTGGGCGATCCGGCCCGGACGCCGGCCTGAGGGACGGCGCCTCCTACACCATCGACCCGCTGCCGGAGGAGCCGCGGGCCGCGCTGCGCACCCTCATCGAGGCCGGCCACGAGGCGGTCCTGGTCGGCGGGTGCATTCGGGACGAGATCACCGGGCGCGGCGCGACCGATTGGGACCTTGCCACTGCGGCTCCGCCGGAGGCGGTCAGCGAGCTGTTTCCCCGCTCGCACTGGGAGAACCGATTCGGAACGGTGACCCTGCCCGGGTCGCCGCTCGTCGAGATCACCTCGTACCGCACCGAGTCGGGATACCGCGATCGGCGGCGGCCGGATGCCGTCGCCTTCGGCGCCTCGCTCACCGGGGACCTCGGCAGGCGCGACTTCACGATCAACGCGGTCGCCTGGCGTCCGGGCGACCTCGCGGGGGGCCACGGGATCCTGGTCGATCCGCACGGCGGCATCGAGGACCTGCGGTCGCGGGTCATCCGCGCGGTCGGCGATCCGGACGAGCGATTCGGAGAGGATGCGCTCCGGCTCCTGCGGGCGGTGCGCTTCAGCCTCCGGTTCGGCTTCGCGATCGAGCCTCGGACCGAGGCCGCGCTCCGTCGTGCCGCACCGTCCGCCGCGACCCTCTCCGCCGAGCGGGTGCGCGATGAGCTCCTGCGGCTGGTCGGCGACGCGTCCATCCAGCCCTCGGTCGCCTTCGCACGCTGGGAGGAGCTCGGGCTGCTGAGCGTGCTCCTGCCCGAGCTCTCCGCGCTGCGCGGGGTGCCGCAGGGCAAGCGGCTCGCCGGCGACGCCCTCGACCATTCGCTCCGGACTGCGGAGGCGCTGCCCGCCACCGACCCCGTGCTCCGGCTGGCCGGGCTGCTCCACGACGTCGGCAAGGCGACGACCCTGGCGGACGGCCACTTCATCGGTCACGAGGAGGTTGGCGCCGAGGTGGCGGAACGGGTCATGCGTCGCCTGCGCTTCCCCGAACGCGACGTCGAGCGCGTGACGACCCTCGTGCGTGGGCACATGTTCGGCTACCGGCCGTCGTGGACCGATGCGGCCGTGCGCCGCTTCATCGCGCGCGTCGGGCTCGATCGGCTTGAGGATCTCTTCGCGTTGCGCGAGGCCGACAGCGCGGCCTCGGGGGCCGGGAAACCGACCTCTGGCGGGATGGACGAGCTCCGAGCGCGCATCGCGGAGCAACGTCGAGCGCCGGTCGAGACACGGCAGCTGGCGATCGACGGCCATGATCTCCAGCGCGTGCTCGGCCTCGCGCCGGGCCCCGGAATCGGTCGAATCCTCGCGAGGCTGATGGAGGCGGTGCTCGACGACCCGTCGCGAAACGAGCGCGATACGCTCCTCGACCTGGCGCGCGAGATGCCGGACCGGTGACGACCGCGGCCGTTGACAGCGCGCACCGGCCCCGGCCGCCGTCCCTACGAGAGTGGCTGACATCCGGGATGGCGCTGCTACAATCGGCCGTCCGGACCCCGGTCCGGGTGCCCATCGACGTCGTCACGAGCGGAGGGACCGCGCACCGATGACAGCCAGCGTGCGTCGGGCCGTCCGGCTCGAGCACCGGCTCACCCAGCCCAACGCGTCGCTCGCCGACCTTGAGGCCGCGGTGGCGCTGGCCACCGACCACGAGCTTGCCGCCCTGACGGTCAATCCGTGGCTGGTGAAGGCGGCGAAGCGCGCGCTGGGGCAGTCGCGCGTCCCGATCGGCACGGTCATCGCCTACCCGTACGGTACCGCGCTGACGAGCGTCAAGACGTTCGAGGCGTCGGCCGCGCTCGACCAGGGCGCGACGCAGATCGACTTCGTGCTCAATGCCGGCGCGCTCGTGTCGGGGAACGACGAGACCGTCTTCAGCGACATGGTCGCCGTGGTGGACATGGCGCACTCGGCGCTCGCCTCGGCCGGCGTGATCCTGGAGCCCGCACCGCTCAGCGACGACCTCGTGCGCCGCGCCTGTCGCCTGGCCGAGCGCGCCGGCGCCGACTACGTGGTCACAGGCACGGGCCGCGGGAGCGCTCGTGCCACCATTGCACGGACGCGCCTGCTCCGCGACAGCGTCGGACCGCGGATCGGGGTGAAGGCCGCCGGGCGGTTCCGCAGCGTCGATGAGATCGACGAGGCGGTGCGCGCCGGTGCCACCCGGGTCTCCACTCAACTGACCCTCGCGCTGGCCACGCTGGGCGCCGAACCGGCGGCCGTCGCCGGCGCCGCGAACTAGACGTCGTCGGAGGACGCGGATTGAAGATCCTGGTCGTGGGTGGCGCGGGCTACGTCGGCTCCACGAGCGTCGAGAGCTTCATCGACGCCGGGCACGACGTCGTGGTGTACGACAGCCTCACGAGCGGCCACGCGCAGGCCGTCCCTCCCGGCGCCCAGCTCGTGGTGGGCGACATCCGGGACGGCGGTGGCCTCGACCGCGTGCTCTCCGACGGAGTGGACGCCGTCCTGCACTGCGCGGCGCGCTCGCTGGTGGGCGAGTCGATGGCGGACCCCGGGCTCTACTACCGCACCAACGTCTCGGGCGGCGTCGCCCTGCTGGAGGCGATGAACCGCACCGGCGTCAAGCGGCTCGTCTTCAGCTCGACGGCCGCGGTGTACGGCGAGCCGCGTCGCGTGCCGATCGCCGAGGCCGACCGCGCGCAGCCCATCAATCCGTACGGCGAGACGAAGCTCGCCTTCGAGGGCGCGATGCGCTGGTTCTGTGCGGCACACGACTTCCGCGCCATCTCGCTGCGGTACTTCAACGTCGCCGGCGCCACCGAGCTCAACGGCGAGGACCACAACCCCGAGACGCACCTCATGCCGCTCGTCCTGCGTGTCGCGGCAGGCGACGTGAGCCACGTCCAGATCTACGGCCAGGACTACCCGACCCCGGATGGCACGTGCATCCGCGACTTCATCCACGTGCGGGATCTCGGCAACGCGCACCTGCTGGCCCTCGAGGCCACCGGGGAGGGGGATCCCTCGCTCGAGGTCTACAACCTGGGGTCCGCTGCGGGCTTCTCGGTTCGCGAGGTGGTGGAGGCCGCGCGCCGCATCACAGGTCGCGGGATCCCGGCCCGGGTCGTCAAGCGGCGCGTGGGCGATCCGCCGGTTCTCGTGGCGTCGTCACGGCGCGCCCGCCGCGAACTGGGCTGGCAGCCGCGCCATTCGGTGCTGGACCAGATGCTCACCGACGCCTGGGCCTGGCGCGAGAAGCATCCCGCCGGCTACGCGGATGGCGCCTCGGCCGATGGCAACGGTGCGTCCCGCGAAGGCGAGCGGGTGGCCGCCACCGCCGGCTGACCCGACCTCACCGGCCGGTGAGGGCGTCGTGGATGACGGTGGCGTTGTGGCGCAACATGCCGTCCAGGGTCTCAGCGCCCGAGCCCTCGGGGCCGAGCGAGTCGGTGTAGAGCGGCTCGTCGACGACCTTCGCATCGGTCTCCGCGGCGACCGCACGGGCCAGCTCGGGGCTCACCGCGGATTCGCCGAAGATGGCGATCACGCCCTCCGCGCGGATGGTCTCGATGAGCTCCGCCAGCTCGGCCGCGCTCGGCTCGGCGGCGACATCCAGGCTCGGGAAGACCGAGCCGACGAAGCGCAGCCCGTACTCGTCGATGAAGTACCCGAGCGCGTCGTGGTTCGTCACGATGCCACGCCGCTCCTCGGGGATCTCGGCCATGAGCGCGCGGATCTCGGCATCGGCGGCCTCGAGGCGGTCGATCAGGCCGGCGGCCCGGTCGGCGAAGGCCGGTGCGTTGGACGGGTCCGCCTTGGCGAGCGCGTCGCGCACGTTCTCGACCATCTGGACCGCCTTCGGGGCGCTGAGCCAGTAGTGCGGATCGACCTCGCCGTTGGCGGCATCCCCCGTCCCGGGCGGCGCGCTCAACGTGATGCCCTCGCTCGTGTCACGCGCGATCGCGGCGCCGCCAATGGTCTGCAGCGCGTCGTCGAGCCAGCTCTCGAGGCCGGCGCCGCTGCGCAGGATGAGGTCCGCCTCCTCCACGGCGGCCGCTGCGGCCGGCGTCATCTCGTAGTCGTGAGCCTCTGCCCCGGGGGAGAGGAGCACCGTGAGCTGGATCAGATCCGCTCCGATCTCGGAGGCAATCGAGCCGAGCTGGGTGGTCGTGGCGACGACGCGCAACCCTCCTCCCGGGCTCGCGGCGTCACCGCTGCAACCGGTGACGGCCAGAAGGACCCCACCGAGCGCCAGGGCGCTGATACTCGATCTCATATGAGACACGGTATCAGAGTCGAACGGCCGGTCGCAAGCCCTCGCTCAGGAAGCGGCGCGGCACGCGCTGCAGCGCCCGTAGAAGTCGAGTCGCGCATCGTCGATCTCGAAGCCCAGGTCCTCGGTCGCGCGCCTGGCGATCGACTGCACCCACAGCTCCGGGATCTCCTCGACGCGACCGCAGCTCGTGCACGAGAGATGGTGGTGGTGCTCGGGCTGGCAGGCGACGTACGCATAGACGTGCCGGTCGAGCTCCAGGCGGCGGGCGACCCCTGCTTCGACCAGTCGCTCGACGGTGCGGAAGACCGTCGCGCGGCCGAGAGATGGCTGCGCGTCGCGCACCCGCTCGTAGAGCTCGCCCGCCGTCAGCTGGCGCCCGGCGCGGGCGAGCGTCTCGGCGACGACGAGCCGTTGCTGCGTCACCCGCTCACCGGCGGCCGTGAGGCGGGCTGCGGTCGTATCGGTCATGGCATGACCGTAGCACAGGCGAGACTGCGTATCATGTTGGCGTGACCGAAGCACACGTGGACGCGGTCGAGGCGGCACCGAACCTGGCTGGGCTCCAGCTGCGCGGCCTGGCTGCCGGCTACGGCGACGGCCTCGTGCTGCAGGGCGTGGATCTCGACCTGCCGCGGGGATCGCTGACCGCCGTCGTCGGTCCGAACGGATCGGGCAAGAGCACGCTGCTGCGTGCGATCCTCGGGCTCACGCCGGTCGTGACGGGGAGCGTGACCGTCGACGGGGTCCCGGCCGACCGTGTCCGTCAGCAGGTTGCCTACGTGCCACAACGCGAGGCGGTGGACTGGAGCTTTCCGATCACCGCGCGGGACGTGGTGATGATGGGGCGCTACCCCAGCCTCGGCGTGCTGCGCCGCCCCGGCGCGCAGGACCGACGCCGGGTGCTGGAGGCGCTCCGCCGGATGGGCATCGAGAACCTCGCCGAGCGTCAGATCGGCGCGCTGTCCGGCGGGCAGCAGCAGCGCGTCTTCCTGGCGCGTGCGCTGGTCCAGGACGCATCGGTCCTGCTCCTGGACGAGCCGATGACCGGGGTGGACCAGGCAACCGAGGAGGCGATCGTCGCGCTCCTGCGAGAGCTGCGCGAGGAGGGAGCGACGATCGTCCAGACGACTCACGACCTCGAGTGGGCGGCGGAGCACAGCGACCGGCTCGCGTTCGTGAATCGTCGGCTCGTGGCATTCGGTCCCCCGAGCGAGACCTTCACCCCGCCGATATTGCATGCGACCTTCGGCGGCGAGCTGCTCATCGTCGAGTCGGGTGACCACCGCCACGTCCACGCCGGCGGGCACCATGGCTCCGGTGACGACGGCCGCACGGCGTAGGACGCGAGGCGATGGACTGGCTGACCGATCCCCTCCGCTATGACTTCGTGCTCCGGGCGCTGGCCGAGGTGCTGATCATCGGAGCGACCTGCGGTGCCATCGGCGCCTACGTCGTGGTGCGGCAGCTGGCCTTCATCGGTGACGCCATCAGCCACGCCGTCTTTCCCGGGATCGTGATCGCCTACCTGGCCGGGGCGAGCATCGCGCTCGGCGCACTGGTCACCGGTCTGCTCACCGCGGTGGCCATCGGCTGGGTGGCGCGTGGCGGCCGCATTCGCGAGGACACGGCCATCGGCATCTTCTTCGCCGCCGCGTTCGCGCTCGGCATCGTCCTGATCAGCACGCGGCAGACGTATCAGGGCGACCTCACCGGGTTCCTCATCGGCAACCTTCAGGGCGTCTCGGTGGTTGACATCCTCGTCAGCGCAGGCACCGGGCTGCTGGTGATCGGCGTGCTGACGGTGCTCCACAAGGAGCTGCTTATGGCGTCCTTCGACCGGACGCTAGCCTCCGCCCTGGGGTACCCGGTCTTCCGCCTGGACCTGCTCCTCCTCGTCCTGCTGACGATCACCATCGTGGTCTCGATCCAGGCCGTGGGCATCATCCTGGTCCTGGCCATGCTCGTCACTCCCGCCGCGACGGCGCGACTTCTGGCCGACCGATTCGGACCGATGCTTGCGCTCGGGGCCCTCATCGGCGCCGTCGTCGGCGTCGTCGGCTATTACGTCTCCTTCCATTTCGCGACCGCGTCGGGTGCCACGATCGTGCTGCTCATGACCGTCGTCTTCCTCGTCGCGTTCGTCTTCTCGCCCTCGCATGGGCTGCTTGCTCATCGGCTGCGGCACCACCCGCAGCACGGCGCATCCGCGCCGGCAATCGATCCTCCGTCGGGGCACGCGCACGAGGCTGAGGAGGGCGAGGTGCTAGCATCAAGTCCAAGATCGCCTATGTCGCGCGGCTGAGCCGCGCTCGACGGTCGCGTCCCCGCCCCGTCGTCGAGTCGTCCCAGCGCCGGCGCATGGCAGCCGACCGTGTAGCCCTCGCTGGAGTCCCGCTTGTCCGATACCGAAATTCCACGCGCCCAGCCCACTTCGAGGCGGTCCGCCGAGCGGAGCAGCGCCGAGATCGCCTCCGACGGGGGGCCGCCGACCGATTTCGAGCTGACGGCCATGGCCCAGGCGGGCGGCTATCGCTTCGGCGAGATCGTGGTGCCGGCGACGATCGCGCGGGCCCTCGAGTCGATGGGGTTCGTCACCCCGACCGAGGTGCAGGCGCGCGCCATTCCGCCGCTGCGCGAGGGGAAGGACCTCATCGGCCAGGCGCAGACCGGCACCGGCAAGACGGCCGCCTTCGGCATCCCGATCGTCGAGAAGATCGACCCGTCGAGCCAGCACGTTCAGGCGCTGATCCTCACCCCGACCCGCGAGCTGTGCGTTCAGGTCACCGAGGAGATCGCGCGCATCGGCCAGTTCCGCGGCGTGCGCACCGTGGCCATCTACGGCGGTTCCTCGATGGACAGGCAGATCGAGGGGCTCAAGCGGGGCGCGCAGGTGGTCGTCGGCACCCCGGGTCGCGTGCTCGACCTCATTCGCCGCGGCGAGCTGCGGCTGGACCGCGTCAACACCGTCATCCTCGACGAGGCGGACCGCATGCTCGACATGGGCTTCATCGTCGACGTCGAGACCATCCTCGCCCGCAGCCCGCGGCAGCGCCAGACGGCGCTCTTCAGCGCCACCATGCCCTACGCCATCCTGCGCATCTGCGACCGGTTCATGAAGCGCGACCCGGCCCAGGTGACGGTGCGGCCGGACCTCAAGACGGTCGAGACGGTGCGACAGGTCGTGTACTTCGTCGCCGAGCAGGACAAGGTCAAGGCGCTCATCGAGATCACCGACCAGTTCGGGTTCGACCGGCTGCTCGTCTTCCGCCACACCCAGATCGGCGTCGACCGCCTGACCGCCACGCTCGCCAGGCGCGGCAAGAACGTGGCGGGGCTGCATGGCGGGCTCTCGCAGCGCGAGCGGGACCGGACGCTGGCCGCCTTCAGGGCCGGCAAGATCCAGTTCCTGATCGCCACCAACGTCGCCAGCCGCGGCCTCGACATCACCGACCTGCCGTACGTCGTCTCGTACGACATCCCGGAGGATGCCGACACCTACGTCCATCGCATCGGCCGGACCGCGCGCGGGGGCAAGGAAGGCACCGGGATCACCTTCGTGGGCGAGTGGGACCTCGACGCGTGGGAGCAGATCCGCTCCGAGGTCGGCGCGAACGTCGAGGAGGGGCAGCTCAACCTCTACGACGCCGGCTGACGGCGGTGCCGTCTGCATCTATCCGTTGACAATGCATCAGACCTTGATATAGTCCGGTACATGGACACCACGGAGCAGCCGGAGCGGATCCCGCCGTTGTCGCGGTCGGCGATGCACGTCCTCCTCGCGATCGGCCCGGAGGAGCGGCATGGATACGCGATCATGCGCGAGATCTCGCGTATCACGGACGGGGCGACGCGGCTGGGGCCGGGCGGTGTCTACACGACGATCAGGCGCCTCCTCGACGACGGGCTGATCGAGGAGAGCGACGAGCGTCCGGACCCTGATCTCGACGACCAGCGCCGCCGCTACTACCGGCTCACCGGAGCCGGACGCGCCGTGGCCGGAGCGGAGGTCCGCCGCCTGGAGACGCTCGTCCGCGCCGCACGCCCATGGGCCCTCGAGGCCGTCGCGTGATTCCGCGCGGTGCGCGTTCTGAGCGCGTGTACCGCGGGCTCCTCCGCGCCTACCCGGCCGCGTTTCGCGCGCGCTTCTCCGACGACATGGTGCAGCTGTTCGGCGACCAGCTCCGCGAGGCGAGGACCGACGGCGCGATGGGGCGCGCAGGAGTATGGCTGGGGAGCCTCGGCGATCTCGCGGTCTCGTCTGTGTCCGAGCGCATACGGAGGGATCGAACAGTGGCTCACTCGCTTTCGGCGTCGCCCTCGACCTTCAACCGCGTCCTTGGTCTGGCAGGGATCCTGGGCGGCGTCTTCCTTCTGGCGGTCTTCGTCGTCCAGTTCGCCCCCGGCGTCAACACCCTGCGGCTCGCCATGTTCAATCTCGGCGCGATCGCGATCGTCGTCGCCGTGCACCGGCGTCACGCCGCCGCCGCCCCGAAGCTGGCATTGCTCGGCGCGGTTCCCGCGGTGCTCGCCAACGCGTGGTACCTCGCGATGATCGCCCTCGCGTCAGGCCGCCCGCAGCCGCTTGCCGGCGACCTCGGGCTCGTCTTCTTCTACGCCGGGGTGGCGATGTGGCTGGCCGATGCCGCATTCGCGGCCGTCACCCTGAGGATCGGTGTCGTCGCGCGATGGGGGGCGCTCGCCCTCGCCATCGGGTCACCGCTCGCGCTCCTGGGGATCGACCGCTTCGGGCTGGTGTCGGCGCAGGACCCGACGATCTTCGGCCCGCTCTCGCAGGTCGGCATCGTCCTCAACGGGGTCGGCTGGATCCTCCTGGGCATCGATCTCGCCACCCGGCGCGGGTCGGAGGTCCGGCCGCGGGAGGATCGGCCCAGGGACTAGCCCCCGGCTGGCGGCGCCCTGCGTGGTAGCATCGGCTCCCGAGCTCCCCTCCGACGATCAGCACTGAGGAGGCTCCGTCCTGACGTCCCAGCCGGCTGCCACGGGCGCATCGGCGCTCGATGACGAGGGTCTGGCCGAGGTCAGGCGCATCGGCTCCGCCGACCTGATGGTCGGCATCCCCTCGTTCGACAACGCGGAGACCATCGGCTACGTGGTGCGCGCCGCCACGGCCGGGATGGTGCAGTACTTCCCGGAGCTCAAACCGGTCCTGGTCAACAGCGACGGCGGCTCGCCGGACGACACGCCGCGGGTCGTGGTCACCACCGAGAGCCCGGACTACCTGGAGAAGATCATCCTCGTCAGCCCGCGCCACAAGCTCCAGCGCATCAGCTTCACCTACCAGGGCACGAGCGGGAAGGGGACCGCGGTGCGAGCCCTGTTCGAGGTGGCCCGCGAGCTCAAGGTCAAGGCGATGGTGATGGTCGACTCCGACCTGCGCTCGATCGTGCCCGAGTGGGTCGAGCTGCTCGCCGGGCCGATCCTCAAGGGTGGCTACGATTTCGTGACGCCCATGTACTCGCGCTTCAAGTACGACGGCACGATCACCAATGCGATCAGCTATCCCCTCACGCGAGCGCTGTACGGCGCCCGCATTCGACAGCCCATCGGCGGAGACTTCGGCATCTCCGGCGACCTCGCCGCGCGCTACCTCGAGCTCGACACGTTCGACGAGCTCACGGCGCGGTTCGGGATCGACATCTGGATGACGCATTCGGCGCTCAACGAGGGCTTCGCCGTATGCCAGGCACGGCTCGGCGCGAAGATCCATGACGCGAAGGATCCGGCGTCGGACCTCGGGCCGATGTTCCGACAGGTGGTCGGCACGCTCTTCAACCTTGCGGGCCATTACGAGGACCGATGGCTCCGCGTCCGCGGCTCGCACGCGATCCCCGAGTACGGGTTCGAGCGGATCGTGGCTCCTGAGCCCATCAACGTTGACCACGCCAAGCTCATCGACAACTTCGAGAGCGCGCGCCTGGTGCATCGTGACGCGTGGGCCGAGATGCTCAGCCCGGAGCAACTGGAGCGGGTCATGACCCTCGACGTCGAGGGCCAGCCTGACACCTTCCACTTCCCCGCCGAACTGTGGATCCGCTGCCTCTACGACGCGCTGGTCGCGTACCACCGCCCCGGAGCCGACCGGGAGCGAATGCTGGCTGCCCTGACGCCGCTGTATTTCGGCCGCACCGCTGGCTTCATCGGCGAGACGCTCGAGATGACGACCGATCAGGCGGAGCGCGTGATCGACGACCAGGCGCGCCAGTTCGAGCAGCTCAAGCCGTACCTCGTGACGCGCTGGCGCGAGGTCCGCGTCTAGCCATGGCCCCACGACGGAAGCAGCCGTACCGCATCCTGCTGCCGCTCGCCAACCCGCGGACCGCGCGGGACCTCGTCCGCATCGGGGCCGGCGTGGCCGATGGCAGGCCGACCCAGATCACGGCGCTCGGCATCGTTGAGGTGCCCGAGGGCGTCAGCCTCTCCGAGGGCGCCGTCCACGCGCGCACCGCGAGGCGCCTCCTGCAGCGTGTCCTCGATTTCGGGGACGAGGAGGGGGTGGAGCTGCGGACGATGGTTCGCATCGGCCGCCACGCATCGGATGGCGTCATCGAGGCGGTCGGCGAGGAGGGAGCGGACCTCGTCATCTTCGGCTGGGGCGGACCACCCAGGGCCGACGCTGGGGCCGACGGCGAGGCGCGTCCGGTCTTCTCGCCGACGATCGACGCCGTCGTGCGCGAGTCGCCGTGCGACATCGCGGTCGTCAAGCAGCGCGGCCTCGAGAAGGTCGCCTCCATCCTGGTCCCCGTCCGCGGCGGCCCGCACGCGGAGCTCGCCATGCGCATCAGCCGCGACCTCGCCAAGCGCTTCGGCGCGAAGGCCGTCGTGCTGCACGTGGTGCCGAAGGGCATCGGCGAGCGGGCGCTCGAGCGCGAGCAGGCCGCGGTCACCGCCTTCGTGCGCGAGCACGCCGGGACGCGGCGCGGCACCGGGATCATCCGCGAGGCAACGTCGGTGCGGCAGGCGATCATCAAGGAGGCGGCGAACCACGACCTCGTCGTGATGGGCGCCTCGGCTCAGCCCACGAACGCGGGGGCGGACGGCCGATACCTGTTCGGGACCCTGGCCGAGGCGGTCGCGTCCAAGGCGCGCCCGACGGTGATCGTGGTCAAGACGCGGCAGGCGCTGGGCCTGGCCACCTTCGAGCAGCTGCGGGCGAGTGAGGGCACGCTCGCGCATGCCGATGCGCTCGTCGAGACGACGCGCTCCCTGCCGGTGGTGGTCGACCGTTGGTTCGCCGAGAACACGTTCGACGCCCACGAGTTCTCGGACATCCGCAAGCTCGTCGCGCTCAAGGAGCGGCAGAACCTGACGATCAGCGTCGGACTGCCGGCGCTCAACGAGGAGAAGACCATCGGCACCGTCATCCGCCGCGTGAAGGCGGCGCTGATGGATCGGGTCCCGCTCATCGACCAGATGGTGGTCATCGACTCCATGAGCGAGGACCGCACGGTGCAGATCGCCACCGACCTGGGCGTACCGGTGGTCCGACATCCGGAGATCCTGCCGGAGACCGGGTCGCACCGCGGGAAGGGCGAGGCGCTGTGGAAGAGCCTCCACGTGCTCGACGGCGACATCGTGGCGTGGATCGACACCGACATTAGCAACATCCAGCCGCGCTTCGTGTACGGGCTGCTCGGGCCGCTGCTGCGCGAGCCACGCATCGGCTACGTCAAGGGCTTCTATCGCCGGCCGATCCGCGACGGCGATCGGCTCCAGCCCGAGGGCGGCGGCCGCGTGACCGAGCTCATGGCTCGACCGCTCATCAACCTCTTCTTCCCTGAGCTGTCCGGGATGGTCCAGCCCCTCTCGGGCGAGTACGCCGGGCGGCGGCAGCTGCTCGAGCAGCTGCCGTTCTTCACCGGCTACGCGGTGGAGATCGGCCTGCTCATCGACGTGCTCGAGCAGGCGGGCCTCTCGGGCATGGGCCAGGTCGATCTCGAGCGACGCATCCATCGCAACCAGCCGCTCGCCAACCTGAGCCAGATGGCGTACGTCATCCTCCAGGGGGCCGTCAGGAAGCTCGAGGAGCGACACCGCATTGACCTGCTCAGCGAGGTGGGCCGCGGGATGAAGCTCATCAACACCGAAAAGCAGCGGTTCAACCTCGAGGTGCTCGACATCGGCGACGAGGTCCGGCCGCCGATCGTCTCCATCCCGGCATACGTCGAGCGCCGAAAGTCGCTTCGGAGCCGATGACCCGCGCGCTGCGCGTGGTCGTGGCACCCGATTCCTTCGGTGGCGCGCTCGACTCCATCGGCGTGGCGAACGCCTTCGCTTCGGGCTGGCTCAGGGTGCGGCCCGATGACACCGTCGTGCGACGCCCGATGGCCGACGGCGGCGAAGGGACGCTCGCCGCGGTGGCTGCCGCGCTCGACGACCGCGCCGAGCGCCGGAGCCTCGCGACGGTGGATGCGCTCGGCCGGCCGATCGAGGCCGACTGGCTGCTCGTCGACGAGGGGCGCGGCGCATTCGTCGAGATGGCGGCCGCGTCCGGCCTCGCCCGCCTGACGCCCGCGGAGCGGACCGCCGAGAGCGTGCGGCGGGCCTCCACGCGCGGCACTGGCGAGCTCATTCGCGCGGCCCTGGATGCGGGCGTCGAGCGCATCACCATCGGGCTCGGCGGCAG
>DASWGW010000021.1:0-5902 GCA_036393435.1 Candidatus Limnocylindria bacterium
TCACCCGTCCCGTCCGGCGACGAATCGTCGACCACCAGGATGCGAGCCTCGGGCAGGACGCCCAGGATGGCGAAGGCCATCCGCTCGAGGTTCTCCAGCTCGTTGTAGGTCGGCAGGACCACCCACACCCCGCGTCCGGCCGCCAGGCCCACGCTGGGTGGATCGGCCGCCGGCTCAGCTCCCAATGCCGACGTACCCGATCCCGTTCCGCTCGAAGTCGCGGCGGTCGAGCGCGTTGCGGCCATCGACGAACAGCTCGAGCGCCGGCAGGCTCGCGGGATCGAGCGCGCGGTATGCGGCGTGGGCCGCCTGGAGCACCGCCACGCGCACCGGCTGCGGCACTGCGAGGTCGTACGGCTCGAACCCGACGCTCCGCAGGTGGTCGGCGTCGAAGTACGGGTCGTGGCCGTAGACCCGAGCGCCGGCCGCGAGGAGCTCGTCGCGGAGGCGGAATGCGCTGCTGAAGGCGTCCTCGCGCACGTCCGCCCGGTAGGCGATCCCGAGCACCAGGACCGGCTGCCCATCAAGCGAGCCGAGACGGTCCTCGATGACGTCGACGGTGAAGGCTGCCATCCCCTCGTTGATCTCGCGGGCGAGGGGCGGCATGCGCAGCTGCGGATCGTCGTTGAACAGGAAGTGCGGGTAGACCGGGATGCAATGCCCGCCGACGCCCACGCCGGGCTGGTGGATGTGGCTGTAGGGCTGCGAGTTCGCGGCGGCGATGACCTCGCCGATGTCGATCCCGCGGCGGGCCGCGTAGCGCGCGAGCTCGTTGGCGTAGGCGATGTTCACGTCGCGGTAGGTCGTCTCGGCGAGCTTCGTCAGCTCCGCGGCCTCAGCGTTGGCGACGGCCATGACCTCCGTGCCGGGATCGAGGACGGCCTCGTAGAAGGCCACGGCGCGGCGGGTGCTCTCCTCGCTCGTGCCGCCCACCACCTTCGGGTAGCGGCGCAGGTCCTCGAAGACCCGCCCGACGAGCACTCGCTCGGGGCTGAAGGCGAGGAAGATCTCGCGGTCGAGCTCGAGCCCGCTGCCCTGCGCCAGCGCGGGCCCGAAGCGGGTTCGCGTGGTGCCGACCGGCAGCGTTGTCTCGTAGATCACGAGCACGCCGGGCCGAAGGGTGCTCGCGAGGTCGCGGGTGGCGGCGTCGATCGGCCCGAAGTCGATCGCCCGATGCTCGTCCACCACGACCGGCACGATCACGACAGCCACCTCGGCCTCGCGGACGGCCTCCGGGCTCTCCCAGGTCGTGGCCCGCAGGCGTCCCGACGCCACGAGCTCGGGAACGCGGTCGATGAGGGCCTGCTCGTCCTCGTGCGGCGAGGTGCCGCCGTTGATGGCGTCCACGACGCGGCGGTCGACGTCGACGCCGATGACGTCGTGGCCGCGGGAGGCGTACTGGACGGCGAGCGGGAGGCCGATGTGCCCGAGGCCGACGACGGCGATCCTCACGACAGCGCGGCTTGGAGCGCAGGCCCGGCGACCACCTGGCCCGTGCTCGCCGACTCGACCATCTTGCGAGCCAGCAGCAGGGCGATCATCGCGTCCCTGGGGTGGACCGGCGGCGGGCCGCCGTCGCGGACCGCCCGCGCGAACTCCTCGAGCTCGACCGCCAGCGGCTCGCGGCGCTGGATGATTCGCCTGGTGATCTCCCCCTCCGAGACCGATGCGGGCGCGGCGCCATGGTCGCTCACGTCCGGGTTTGCGTAGAAGACGAGGTCCTGGGTGATGTAGTCGACGACGTACATGCCCCGCTCGCCGGTGACGGTGAGCGTCCGCTTCTTCGTCGGGGTCAGCCAGTTGATGTCGAGCACGCCGATCACGCCGTTCGCGAACTTCATGATCCCGTTGAACAGGTCCTCGTGCTCGGTGTGGATCCGGCGCTCCGTCTCTCCGTACAGCCGGACGGGCTCGGAGCCGATGAGGTAGCGCATGACGTCGAGGTCGTGCGGGGCGAGGTCGACGACCACCCCGACGTCGCGGATACGGGCCGGGAAGGGGCCGAGCCGGGTGGCGTTGATCTGGAAGATCCGGCCGAGCTCGCCCTCCGCGAGACGGCGGCGCAGTTCTCGGATGGCGGGGTTGAAGCGCTCGATGTGGCCGACGGTCAGCATCCGACCCGCCGCCTCGGCCGTCGCGATCATCTCGACCGCCTCCTCGCGCGTCGAGGCGATCGGCTTCTCGACCAGCACGTTCGCGCCCGCGCGCAGGGCCGCCACCGTCACCGGCAGGTGCAGGCTGGTGGGTGCCACGACGCTGACGAGGTCGAGCTGCTCCTCCGCGAACATGCGCCCGGCGTCCTCGTAGCCGCGGACTTCGCGACCGGCGGTGCCATGCGCCAGCGCGCCGGCATCGGGATCGGCGACGGCCACGACCTCGACGCCCTCGATGCCCTCCCACACGCGGAGGTGGTTGCGGCCCATCATGCCAAGTCCGACCACCCCCGCGCGCAGCGGGCGGCCGCGCGGGTCGCTCATGCGCGGCTCGCCCCGACCTCGAGGCTGCCGAGCTCCGCGGCGGTCTCGTTGACCGCCTCGACGACCGTCGTGACCTCGTCGTCGCTGAGCGACGGGTGGACCGGGATCGAGAGGACCTGCTCCGTCAGCAGATCGGTGACCGGGTACGAGTCGCCGCCATAGCCGAGCGCGACGAAGGGCGTCTGGCGATGGACCGGGATGGGGTAGTAGATGGCGCTGCCCACGCCGCGCTCCTTCAGCGCCTCCGCGAACGCGTCACGGCGGGTAACCCGGATCGTGTACTGGTGGTAGACGTGCGTGACGCCCGGCCGCACGTGCGGGGTCACCACGCCGCGCAACTCGGCGTCGTACCGGGCGGCGATCGCGCGGCGACGGCTGTTGTAGCCGGCCAGCTTCTCGATCTGTGCCAGGCCGATGGCGGCCGCGATGTCCGTCATCCGGAAGTTGTAGCCGACGATGTCGTGGTGGTAGCGCACCTTCATGCCGTGCTCGCGCAGGAGCCTCACCCGCTCGGCGAGGTCGCCGTCGTCAGTGGTGAGCATGCCGCCCTCGCCGGTGGTCATGTTCTTCGTCGGGTAGAAGCTGAAGGTGCCGGCCCCCCACGTCCCGCTGTGCCGCTCCCCGATGGACGCTGCGTGGCTCTGGCAGGCGTCCTCGACCAGGGCCAGGCCGCGGCGCTCGGCGATCTCGGCCAGCACCTCCATCTGCGCCGGCTGCCCGTAGAGGCTCACCGGCATGAGCGCGCGGGTGCGAGGCGTGATGGCCGCCTCCACGAGCGCGGGATCCATGTTGAAGTCACGCTCGTCCACGTCCACGAAGACCGGCCGCGCGCCGGTGTACAGGACGCTGTTGGCGCTGGCGATGAAGGTGAACGGCACCGTGACGACCTCGTCGCCCGGCCCGATGCCGTAGCCGAGCAGCGCGAGGTGCAGTGCAGTGGTGCCGGAGCTGGTGGCCACCGCGTGCGCGGTCCCGATGAGCGCGGCGAAGCGCTCCTCGAACTCCCGGACGCGTGGGCCCTGCGCCAACAGGCCGGAGGCCATCGTCTCCCAGACGAGCTGCTTCTCCTCCTCGCCGAGCTTCGGGCGGGCGATAGGGATCACGAGATCCGAGCCTCTTCCGCGGGCGCTCGCCCTCGCGTGCGCGCGTCGAGCCGCTCGAGGGACGCGACGATGCGCCCGGCGGCGCGGCCGTCGCCGAACAGCTCCGGCCGCGGGCGATCTCGGCGCATGAAGCTCACGTCCCCGAGGGCCGCGGCCAGGGCGCCCGGGCCGGAGCCGACGCGATTCCAGCCCGCGTCGACCGTCTCGACCCACTCGGTTTCGGTCCGAAGCGTGATGCACGGCACGCCGGCAAGGTACGCCTCCTTCTGCACGCCGCCCGAGTCGGTCGCGACCGCGTGGGCGCTCGTCTCGAGCGCGACCATCTGCAGGTACCCGACCGGATCGATGGTGACCACGTTCTCGGGCAGGCGGACGGTACCCGATGCGAGCATGGCCGCGGTCCGCGGGTGGACCGGGAAGATGATCGGCACGTCGACGCGCAATGCCTCGGCGAGGCGGGCGAAGGTCGCCGGATCGTCGACGTTCTCGGCGCGGTGGAGCGTGAGGAGGACGTAGCGCTCGTGCTCCCGCGCGACCGTGGGGAGGTGGTCCGCGGCGCGCTCGACGGCCCAGCGGTACGCATCGACCATCACGTCGCCGACGAGCTCCGCGCGCTCCGAGAGCCCCTCGCGATCGAGGTTTCGCATCGCCATCTCGGTCGGCGCCAGCGACAGGTCGGACAGGTGGTCGGCGACGATGCGGTTGCGCTCCTCGGGCATCGCGCGGTTGAACGAGCGCAGCCCGGCCTCGACGTGCGCCAGCCACGGTCGGGAGCCGCCCGCGTAGACGACCTTCGCCGCAGCGAGCGCCCCGGCGAGCGTCGAGTTCGTGTCGCCGTACACGAGCACGCCGTCGGGCTCCGCCTCGAGGATCGCCCGCTCGAGTCCGGCGAGCATCTCGCCGGTCACGGCCCCGTGGGGCCCGCTGCCGACGGCGAGGTTCAGGTCCGGCTCGGGGATCTCGAGCTCGCGGAAGAACCCCGCGCTCATGGCGTCGTCATAGTGCTGCCCGGTGTGGACCAGGACCTCGCTGTTGCGCTCCCGCAGGATGCGGCTGACGGGTGCCGCCTTGATGAACTGCGGGCGGGCGCCGACCACGGTCAGGACCCTCACCCGCCATCCTCCGGCGGGAACGGGGTGCCGCAGCGGGGGCAGGAGCCGCGAAAGGCGGTCCCGTCCTCGGCGTCTCGCAGCGGCTGGCCACAGGCGCACGCGCTGCCGGCCCTCCGGGCGGGGTTGCCGAGCACGAGCTCGTGGTCGGCCACGTCCCGCGTGACGACGCTCCCCGCGCCGACCATCGCCCACCGCCCGATGGTGATGCCCGGGATGATGGTCGAGTTCGCTCCCAGCGCGGCGCCGGTCCGAACCCGGATCGGGCTCACCTGCCAGTCCGCATCGGTCTTGACCGACCCATCCCGATTGATAGCGCGCGGAACGAGGTCGTTCGTGAAGCAGACGTGCGGGCCGATGAAGACGCCGTCGTCGATCGTGACGCCGCGGTAGATGCTCACGTTGTTCTGCACCTTCACGTTGTCGCCCAGGACCACGCCGACGTCGACGTAGGCGTTCTTGCCGATGATGCAGCCGGCACCGATCCGCGCGTGCTCGCGGACCTGGGCCTGGTTCCAGATGCTCGACCCGGGGCCGATGACCGCGTCGGGCGAGACCTCGGCGGTCGGGTGAATGCGCGTGTTCGCACGCGAGGCCATGTGCTCTCCTTGGGGCGGCGCCATTCTAGCCGACGGGCACCGGTCCCCCGGCGATCAGGCCCGGCTCAGTAGCCCCCGAAGGCGCGGAACAGGAAGGCGGCCATCTGCTCGCGGGTGACCGTGTCGAGCGGGCAGAAGCTCCCCGGCGCGCACCCGTTCGACACGCCTGCGGCGGCCATGCGGTTGATGTCGGACTGGTGGCCGCTGAGCTCGTCATCGGTGAAGAAGTCCGTGCCGGTGGCCGGCAGGTTGAGCGCCCGGGCTAGGAAGCTCGCCATCTGCTCGCGGAGCACGTAGCCGGCCGGGCAGAAGGAGCTGCCGCCGCAGCCGTTGGTCACGCCGGCATCGGCAAGGCGGTTGATGGCGTCCTGGTGCGGGCTCGCGGCGTCGTCGGTGAAGTGGTCCCGGGTGGCCGCGGGCAGCTGCATGGCGCGGGTCAGGAAGCTCGCCATCTGCTCGCGGGTGACCGGCGCCGACGGGCAGAATTGATCGCCGCCGCAGCCGAGGGTGATGCCCCGCTCCGCCAGCCATTCGATCTCGGTCACGAAGGCGCTGACGGCGAGGTCGCTGAACGTCGTGATGCCGGTCGTCATCGTCCAGGTGCCCGGGATCGC
>DASWGW010000022.1:0-1512 GCA_036393435.1 Candidatus Limnocylindria bacterium
GAGCTTGGGACGTTCCGTGGTTCTTGACGTGGGCGGACCGGGAGCGGGCGAAGGAAACGGCCTTCTCGACTCTACCAGCGGTCTTCAGGAGGGGTCAACCGACGCCCTCGTGGGCCGGCGTCGGCGATGACCGGCGCGAGGTTGCTGACCGCCGGTGTATATCACCTGACCCGCAGTGTCGCAAGCAGCGAGTCCGAGTCTGCTCAGGATTTGCGACATGCAGAGTCTTCTCTGAGCAGAGCGCGGCGCGGTAAGGAAAAAGCCGACGAAAGAGATAAGCGCCGTGCCGTACATGCAGCTCCGCGACGCTTACCGCGTTATGATCGACACGACAATCCTGCACTGCGTACCGCCCGCCTGCCAACACAGATTGTCCGGAATCTCCTGTCCGCGTCACGTTAACGTGATCAAACGCGACGCGGCATGCCGCCGCGACCGCGACGCGGAGGACTACATAATGAAGGTCAGGACGACCCTGAAAGCGGGCCTCGGCCCATACCTGGGTAACGACGGCTGAGGAGCCGTGAGCCTCGGGGCGGTTGCCAGCCGCCCCGAGCTCGTGTAGGATCCGCGCAACCGAGAGGAGACGCGGTCATGGACATCGAGACTTTGAAGCGGTCGCGCGCCGGCGACAAGGACGCACAGCGGGAGCTCTCGAGATGGCTCGATGGGCTTTCCGAGCGCGACGAGGCGCGCCTGGACGAGAGCCTCGCCGAGATCGGGGGTGAAGACGAGCACGAGGAGGAGGACACGCCGGCGCGCTTCTGGGGCGATCTGGCGGCCCTCAAGACGGCGGTGAACTCGACGCCCGGAGCCGTCGACGGCGACCTCGCCGAGATGGCGGACAGAGCGGTGAGGCTCGGCCCCTGCGAGACCGTGCAGGTGCTCGGGCTGCGCTCGTACCAGCGCCGGTTGCTCGGTCACCTCGACGATGCCGAGCAGCTCTTGCGCGAGGCCTTCACGGTGGGCGCCGGGTGCCCGATGAGGGCGCCGCACGACCCTGAGATCACCGCGTGTGGGCTGGATCTGGACCGGCGGCTCGCCATCCTCGAGGCCGCGCTCGGCCGTCCGGAGGACGGCCTTTGCCGCGCGCAACGAGCGCTCGACGGCTACGAGATCCTCGGCCATCCGGGCCACAACCTCGATCGCGACGGGATCGCCTCTTGCCACTACGCCCGGGGCGTGATCCGCGGCAAGCTCGGCGATCACGCGGGGGCGGCGTGCGATTACAGCGTCTGCCTCGACCGCTACCCGCCCGGGAGCCCGGTGTGGGAGCGCGCTCACCAGGACTTCACGACCGCGCTCGCGCGAACCGACCACGCCGGGCGCGAGGCCGCGTGGCTGCTCCAGGAGCGCCGGCGGCTGCGCATAAGCCACCGCAAGGGTACGACCGAGTACGCCTACTTCTACTGGACCGACGGCCAGCTCGCCGCGAGTCTCGGCAAGCAGCGGGCCAGGAAGAAGATGAAGGTCGCGCTCGTCGAGTTCGCGAGCCAGGGGATGCGCGATGAG
>DASWGW010000023.1:0-6275 GCA_036393435.1 Candidatus Limnocylindria bacterium
GCGGATCGTGCTCGTGCCGGTCATCGCTGCGTTCGCATACGAGCTCGTTCGCTTCGGGGCGCGGCACTACGGCAACGCGCTGGTTCGCGCGATCTACCAGCCGGGCCTGTGGCTCCAGGCCCTCACCACGCGCAAGCCGGATCGCTCGATGCTCGAGGTGAGCATCGCCAGCCTGGAGTCGTGCCTGGCCTCCGATCGTGCGGCGTCGGGTCGCACGGCTGCGCCCGCCGTCGACGTGGCCGACCCGACGACTGGCATCACGCCCTGAGATCGGTTCCGTGATCGACCGGCTCGCGGAGCTGGAGGCACGCTACGAGGAGCTGAGCGCGGAGCTCTCCAGCCCGGACATCGCCGCCGACCCCGGCCGCATGGCGGACGTCGGCCGCGAGATGTCGCGCCTGGAGCCGATCGTCGCCGCCTTCCGGGAGCTGCGGGCCGTTCGCGACGAGCTCGAGGCCACGCGCGCGATGGCCGCCGACCCGGAGGAGGAGGTCCGCGCCATGGCGAGCGAGGAGGTCGAGCGGCTTGCCGCCCGCGAGGAGGCGATCCTGGCGGACCTGCGCGTCAGGCTCGTGCCGCAGGACCCGCGCGACGACCGCAACGTGATCCTGGAGGTTCGCGCCGGCGCCGGAGGTGACGAGGCGAGCCTGTTCGCGGCGGACCTGTACCGGATGTACGCGCGCTACGCCGAGCGCCGCCGATGGAAGGTCGAGGTGCTCGCGACCTCCGAGAGCGACTCGGGCGGCTTCAAGGAGATCATCGCCGAGATCCGCGGGGAGGGGGCGTTCTCACGCATGAAGTTCGAGTCGGGCGTGCACCGCGTGCAGCGCGTGCCCGCAACGGAGGCCTCCGGGCGGATCCACACCTCGACGGCGACCGTATCGGTCCTGCCGGAGGCGGAGGAGGTCGAGGTGCAGATAGACGAGAAGGACCTGCGCGTGGACGTCTACCGGTCGAGCGGCCCGGGTGGCCAGAGCGTCAACACCACCGACAGCGCCGTGCGGATCACGCACCTTCCGACCGGGCTCGTGGTGGCCATCCAGGACGAGAAGAGCCAGCACAAGAATCGCGCCAAGGCCATGAGCGTGCTCCGCGCCCGGCTCTACGAGCAGGAGCAGCAGCGGCTCGCTGCGGAGCGCGGCGACGAGCGACGCTCGCAGGTCGGCTCCGGCGAGCGGTCGGAGAAGATTCGGACCTACAACCAGCCCGATGACCGCGTCACCGACCACCGCATCGGCTTCACGGTCCACAACCTCCCGGGGCTGCTGGAGGGGGACCTCGACCGGCTGGTCGAGCCGCTCATCCAGGCGGAGCAGGCGCGGCGGCTCGACTCGCTGGATGCAGATGGCGACGGCAGCACCGGCTAGCCTCGGCTCCCTGCTCGCGGCGGGCGCCGCCGCGCTGAGGGCGTCGGGCTCGCCCACGCCCCGGCTCGACGCCGAGCTGCTCATCGCCCACGCGACCGGACACGAGCGCTCCTGGGTGCTCGCCCATCCCGAATGGACGCTCGAGGCCGATGCGGTCGACGCCCTTCGGAACGCGCTCGAGCGGCGGGTGACCGGTGAGCCGATCGCCTACATCCGCGGCTTCAAGGAGTGGCTCTCGATGCGCATCCTGACCGATGCCCGCGCCCTCGTGCCGCGTCCCGAGACGGAGGTGCTCGCGGAGGCCGCCATGGCCGAGATCGAGACGCGCCTGGGCCGCGACGGCGCGCCGGTGGTGGCGTGGGAGGTCGCGACCGGCTCGGGCGCGGTGGCCGTCGCCCTGGCGCTCCGCTTCCGCGAGGCGCTCGAGCGCGGCAGGCTCACCCTCATCGCCAGCGACGCCTCGCCGGAGGCGCTCGGGCTCGCCGCCGAGAACCTGGCGTCGCACGGCGTCGAGGAGCTGACGAGGCTCCTTCACGCCGATCTCCTGGCCCCCGCCGGCGGCTCGGAGCCGCGGCCCGACGTGGTCGTCGCGAACCTCCCCTACCTCTCTACGGCCGAGGTCGACGCCGCCGCCGGGTCGCTCGCCCACGAGCCGCGCGTCGCCCTCGAGGGCGGCCCCGAGGGCCTCGAGCTCCTGCGCCGGCTGTTTGCCGAGCTGCCCGACCACGTTGCGCCCAGGGCGACCGTCCTGCTCGAGGTGGCGCTGGGGCAGGCGGACGCCGTGGTCGGCCTGGCGCCCGCCGGCGCGGTGACCGAGGCGCTGCCGGACATCGGCGGCGTGCCCCGGGTCGTCGTCGTGCGCCTGCCGGCATGACCGACCGCCTGCCCGCCACCGCCGAGGGTATCGAGCGCGCGGCCGCCCTCCTGGCCCAGGGATCGATCGTCGCCTTCCCGACCGATACGGTCTATGGCGTCGCGGTCGCGGCCTCCCGCGCCGATCGCCTTCCGGCGCTGTTCGAGCTCAAGCGCCGCCCGATCGACCGGCGGATCCCGGTCCTGGTCGCCAGCCTGGCGCAGATCGGCGCGGAGTGGGTCGTGGACGAGCGCGCGAATCGGCTGGTGGAGCGGTTCTGGCCGGGTCCCCTCACCCTGGTGCTGTCCTCGGCCGGCGCAGGGCGGACGCAGGCCTTCCGGGCGCCCGACCATCCGGTGGCCCTCGCGCTCATCGAGGCGGCGGGTCCGCTCCTGGCGACGAGCGCGAACGTGTCGAACGAGCCGGACACCGAAAGCGCGGACGACGTGCTCATCGCATTCGCCACGCAGCAGGATGAGCTGGCGGCGGTCGTCGACGGAGGATCCGTGGCGGGCGGCATCGCGTCGACGGTGCTGGACCTGTCGGCCGCGCCGGCGCGCATCCTTCGAGCAGGACCGATTCGGCGCGAGCAGCTGGCGGAGTCCGTAGAGCTCGCGGGCTGACGGTCGGTTGACCGGCCGCGTATCCTTCAGGGCAGTGGCGCGGCCCGCGCCCAACCTCGGTTCCCGGCGCTCACGCCGCCGGCTCGACGAGGCAAAGGGGAACTCGATTCCTCGGGAGCGAATCGTCTCGCCTTCGTGCGCGGGGCTCGGGAGCGTGAGTCCCGCGTGCCGTGCCAAGCGAAGGATGAACGGACGATGACGACCAGAAAGACCTTCAAGCGCGCCGTTCGCGCGCGCGCCGCGAAGACCGGCGAGTCCTACACCACTGCCAGGTCGCAGCAGCTCCGCAGGGCCGCGCCGCCGCCGGACGCCATGGAGCTCACCGGCATGACCGATGCGGCGCTGAAGCGCGGCTCCGGCAGGACGATCCGCGAGTGGCTCGCGATCCTCGACGCCTGGGGCGCCTCCGAGCGGAAGCATCCGGAGATCGCACGGTGGCTCGTCGCCGAGCACGGCATCGGCGGCTGGTGGGCGCAGTCGGTGACGGTGGGCTACGAGAAGGCCCGCGGCATGCGGCCCCTCCGCGCCCAGCCCGGTGGGTTTGCCGTGAGCGTCACCCGGACGATCCGGGCGGCTCCGGCGCGTATCTCGGACGCATTCACCGATGCGTCCATCCGGGCGCGATGGCTCCCGGGTGCGCCGATCTCCATCCGCACCTCGAAGCGCGGAAAGTCGGCGCGCTTCGATTGGGACGACCCGCCGTCGTTCATCGCCTACAACCTCGAGACGAAGGGTGACGGAAGGACGAAGCTCGGCCTCGGGCACGAGAAGCTGCCGGATGCCGCCGCCGCGGACCGCATCAAGTCGATGTGGCGCGAGCGGCTGACGGCGCTCAAGGTGCTCCTCGAGACGCGCTGATCGGGCGTCAGCCCTTCCGCGTGCCAACGTGGAGCACGATGCCACGCCGATCGCGTGATGGCGGCCTCCCGGCCGCGACCGTCGGTCCGCCGCTTACACTCCGCGCATGCGGGTGGCGATCGGCTCCGACCACGCGGGCTTCGCCCTGAAGGGCGAGTTGTGCACGCTGCTGGACGAGCTGCGCGTCGAGTACCGCGACTTCGGCGCCTTCGGCAGCGAGCCGGTCGACTACCCGGACCTCATCGCGCCGGTGGCGCGGGCGGTGGCCCGCGGCGAGTTCGAGCTCGGCGTCGTCCTGGGCGGCAGCGGAACGGGCGAGGCGATCGTCGCCAACAAGGTGCGCGGCATCCGCTGCGTGGAGGCCACGGACCCGGTGACCGCGCGCCTGGGTCGCGAGCACAACGACGCGAACGTGCTCGCCATGGGCGGGCGCATCGTGGGCACCGAGGTGGCGCGGGAGTGCCTCCGGGCGTTCCTCGACGCCCAGTTCGCCGGCGGCCGCCACGTGGCCCGCGTCGAGAAGATCGCCCGGCTCGAGGCCGAGGAGTCCGGCACCTGAGCGGAGGTCCGCATCGGCGCCGAGGGCTCGGTCAGAACGGCTTGAACAGCATGAGCCACAGGATGACGAGGAACGCGATGAGCCCCAGGAGCGCGACCGGGATCGGGTTCCACTCGTCCAGCAGTCGGGAGAGCTCCGCGGGATTCGCCTCGGGCGCAGGGGGCTGAACGCGCGAGAAGGGATTGATCGGTGCCGTTCCTGCCGCCGCGCGCACCGCGCGGAGCCGTGACGCCGCCATCGGCGTCATGCTGCCAGTGACCGCGACGAAGAGCACGAGCGAGATCCAGATCCACAGCTCGCCGAACCAGCCGCCCATGATCCCCGCGGCGATTCCCGCCAGCACCCCGATGGTCGCGGTGATCGCGGTCGGCCAGCCCATCGCCCACGACGAGAGGTCCAGCAGCGCTCGCGCGCCTGCCGGGTCGCGTTCACGCTTCAGACGGAAGCCGACCGCCATCGACGCGCCGTGCGCGATGAAGAAGAGGAGGATGCTCGCGGCGTGGATGAAGACGATCGCGGGGTAGAGACTCATCTCGGCGTGCTCCCGTGGGTGTGGGTCGGTGGGCATGGTAACCATGGCGGCAAGGCCGGACGGTTCTCGCAGGTCCTCGGCGCAATGAGCCGCTGGAGCGAGGCGCTGGCCGCGTGCACGGACGCCGTGCCGCAGCCGACCCCGGCGAGCGACCCCGCGGAACGACGGGGCTCATAGGCGCGACCGCATCGGCTCTAAGATGCACGTCATGGACATGTGGGCGCCGCTGGAGACCGAGGATCCCGAGATCGCACAGGTCGTGCGCGACGAGGAGGAGCGCACGCGGACGCACCTCGAGCTGATCGCCTCGGAGAGCTATCCGAGCCTTGCCGTGCTGCAGGCGATGGGCACCATCCTGACGGCCAAGTACGCCGAGGGATACCCGGGGCGTCGCTACTACGGCGGCTGCGAGGTCGTCGACGTCGCCGAGAACCTCGCACGCGATCGGGCCAAGCAGCTCTTCGGCGCTGAGCACGTGAACGTCCAGCCGCACGCCGGCGCGCAGGCCAACATGGCGGTCTACCACGCGCTGCTCGAGCGCGGCGACACGGTGCTCGGCCTGAGCCTCGACCAGGGCGGCCACCTGACGCACGGCTCGCCCGTGAACTTCAGCGGGCAGTACTACAACTTCGTCGCGTACCACGTCGATCGCGAGACGCACCTGATCGACATGGACGAGGTGCGCTCCCTCGCGCGCGAGCACCGGCCGAAGATGATCGTCACCGGCGCCACCGCTTACCCCCGGTTCTGGGACTTCGCCGCCTTCCGGGAGATCGCGGACGAGGTCGGCGCGCTGCTGATGACCGACATGGCCCATTTCGCCGGGCTCGTGGCGGCCGAGGTCCATCCCTCCCCGATCCCGCACTCCGACGTCGTAACGACCACCACGCACAAGACGCTGCGCGGGCCGCGCGGTGGAATGATCCTGTGCCGCGAGGCCTACGCCAAGGCGATCGACAAGTCGGTCTTCCCGGGCATCCAGGGCGGCCCGCTCATGCACGTCATCGCCGCCAAGGCGGTCGCGTTCCGCGAGGCCATGACGCCCGAGTTCCGACGCGACGCGGCCCAGACGGTGGAGAACGCGCGGACGCTGGCCGCGTCCCTGGCCGGCGCCGGCGCCAGCATCATCTCCGGCGGCACCGACAACCACCTCATGCTCGTCGACGTGCGCCCTCTCGGAGTGAACGGCAAGGAGGCCGATGCGGCCCTGGACGAGGTCCGCATCACGGTGAACAAGAACACCATTCCGTACGACCCCGAGAAACCGATGATCGCGTCCGGCATCCGCGTGGGCACGCCCGCCGTCACGGGCCGCGGGATGCGCGAGGCCGAAATGCGCGAGATCGCGTCGCTCATTATCGACGGCATCGCGGCGCGCGGCGATGAGGCTGCCCAGGACGGGATCCGGAGCCGCGTGGCATCGATCACCAACCGCTTCCCCGTGCCCGGACTCCCACGGACCCGCAGCATGGCCGAAACGCCC
>DASWGW010000024.1:0-2909 GCA_036393435.1 Candidatus Limnocylindria bacterium
CCTGCAGCGCATGGTCGGCGAGGACAAGTACTGCATCGACATCCTGACCCAGGTTTCCTCGGTCACGAGTGCGCTCCAGGGAGTTGCGATCGGCCTCCTGGACGAGCACGTGCGTCACTGCGTGATGGAGGCCGCCGCCAAAGGCGATGACTCGAAGGTCGACGAGGCGACCGCCGCCATCGAGCGTCTTCTCCGCTCATGAATCCGGAGATCTCAGCATGACCACCACCACGCCGCTGGACGGGCCGATGCACATCATCTCCCTCGACGTCGAGGGCATGACCTGCGCCTCGTGCGTGAACCGCATCGAGCGCCATCTGAAGAAGGTGGACGGCGTTTTCGATGCCGCGGTCAACCTTGCGACCGAGCGCGCGAAGGTGAATTACGACTCGTCGAAGGTGGACGTGGATGACCTCGTCAAGGCAGTGGAGCGCGCTGGCTACGCCGTGCGATCACAGCCGGTGGCTCCACCTCCGGCCGTCGCCGCCCCGGCAGCCGCGGCCGGCGAGGTCGTGCTTCCGATCGAGGGGATGACCTGCGCGTCCTGCGTGAACCGCATCGAGCGCTTCGTGAACAAGGTCGACGGCGTCTCCGAGGCCAGCGTCAATCTCGCGACCGAGAGGGCCACGATCCGCTTCGACCCGGCTCTCACCTCGGTCGACGCGCTCAAGGGCGCCGTACGGTCCGCGGGTTACGAGGTGCGTGAGACGCAGACCTCGGCTCAGCCCGTGGCCGGCGCAGCGGGCGCAGGGGTCGACGCGCACGACCTCGCACGGCAGCGCGAGATCGACGATCTTCGACGCAAGTCGCTCGTCAGCCTCGGCCTGGGCCTGGCGATGATGGCGGTCATGTACCTGCCGCTGAACCTGGACATCGTGCTCGTGGCGCCGTTGCTGCTCATCGCGGCCGCCGTCGCCCAGTTCTGGGCCGGCGCCGTCTTCTATCGCGCCACATGGGCGGCCGCCCGGCACGGCAGCACGAACATGAACACGCTCGTGGCGGTGGGCACCAGCGTCGCCTTCGGCTACAGCGCGTTCGTGACGCTGTGGCCGACCCTGGCGGCGCAATGGGGCTTCCCCTTCCACCTGTACTTCGAGACCGCGGTCATCATCATCGCCCTGATCCTGATGGGCCGCTGGCTCGAGGCGCGGGCCAAGAAGCAGACGGCGGGGGCGATCAGGGCACTCATGGGGCTGCAGGCCAAGACCGCCCGCGTGCTCCGCGACGGCCGCGAGATCGACGTGCCGATCGAGCAGGTCGTGGTCGGCGACATGGTCCGCGTGCGCCCGGGCGAGAAGGTGCCGGTGGACGGCGTCATCGTCGAGGGCAGCTCCGCGCTCGACGAGAGCATGCTCACCGGAGAGAGCCTGCCCGTCGACAAGACCGTCAACGACGAGGTCATCGGCGCCACGCTGAACAAGACGGGCTCGTTCGTCTTTCGCGCGGCGAAGGTCGGCGCCGATACGGCCCTGGCCCAGATCGTGCGCCTCGTCGAGGAGGCCCAGGGCTCCAAGGCTCCGATGCAGCGCCTGGCCGACCAGGTGGCGGGCATCTTCGTGCCGATCGTTCTGGTCCTGGCAGCGCTCACGGCGGCGGCGTGGCTGATCCTTGGGCCGAGCCCGGTGTTCGCGGTGACGGTCGCGATCGCGGTCCTGATCATCGCGTGCCCGTGCGCGCTCGGTCTGGCCACCCCGACCGCGATCATGGTCGGCACCGGCAAGGCGGCCGAGCATGGCATCCTGATCCGCGGCGGCGAGGCGCTCGAGCAGGCGCGCCGCATCGATACGGTCGTCCTCGACAAGACCGGCACCCTGACCCGAGGGCGTCCGGCGGTGACCCGCGTGCTGCCGGTCGCCGGGGCGACCGAGGCGGAGCTGCTCGGACTGGCCGCGGCCGCCGAGGTCGGCTCGGAGCACCCGCTCGGCGAGGCCATCCTGCAGCGGGCTCGCGAGTTGGAGCTCGACCTTCCGGCAGCGACAGGCTTCGAGGCAGTGCCCGGACGGGGCATCACCGCGAGCGTCGATGGGCGAACCGTGCGGGTGGGCAACCGCGCGATGCTGGATGGCGACGGCATCGCGCTCGGCGAGCTGGAGGCCGTGGCGAATGAGCTCGCGCGTGACGGAGCGACGCCAATGTTCGTGGCCGCCGACAAGGAGGCCCTGGGCATCATCGCCGTGGCGGACACGTTGAAGGCCGAGTCGAGCCAGGCCGTGGCAGAGCTCGAGGCGCTCGGGCTCGAAGTATGGATGCTCACCGGCGACAACCGGCTCACCGCCGACGCCGTGGCACGCCAGGCGGGGATCGGCCGCGTGCTGGCCGAGGTGCAGCCCGACCAGAAGGCGGACAAGGTCCGCGAGCTGCAGGCCGGCGGCAAGTCGGTGGCGATGGTCGGCGACGGTATCAACGACGCGCCCGCGCTCGCGCAGGCGGATCTCGGCATCGCCATCGGGACCGGGACGGACGTGGCGATGGCCGCGTCGGACATCACCCTGATCGGCGGTGACCTGCGTACGATCGTGACGGGCATTGCGCTGTCGCGGAAGACGGTCGGCGTCATCAAGCAGGGCCTGTTCTGGGCCTTCGGCTACAACGTCGTCCTCATCCCCGTCGCGATGGGCCTGCTGTACCCGTTCTTCGGGATCCTCCTGAACCCCGTCATCGCCGCCGCCGCGATGGCCATGAGCAGCGTGAGCGTGGTCACCAACGCCCTGCGCCTGCGGTCGTTCCGCGCGCCGGAGAGCCCGGAGCAGATCCTGCATCCACCGCTCGTCGAGCGGGTGCGCGAGTATGGCTTCCTGGCCGGCGTCGCGGTCGTCGCCGTCATCGTCGGCGGCGCGGCCCTCGTCCTGGCCAACCCGGCACATCAGACGCCCCAGCCAATGCCCGACGTGGGCGAGATGGGGTTCGTA
>DASWGW010000025.1:0-4669 GCA_036393435.1 Candidatus Limnocylindria bacterium
GCCGATTCCAGGCACCGGTCCTGCAGGCGCGGAGAGCGATGCCCTTCAACAAGGCCGAGCCGCGCAGCGCTCGGCCCGAGCCGCCGTCCCCCGCGCCATCTCGGCCGCCCTCCGCCCTGCCATCGCGGCCCCCCACTGCCGCATTGCCCATTCAAGCCTCCGCCCCGCCGTCGCCAACAGCGTCCGCTCCCCCACCCCGATCCCCTTCCGCTATTCCTTCTCGACCCCGTCGCTTCGTCACCGGCGCCGCCGAGACCGCGGATCGCTTCAGGGCGCATGGAGTCGTGTCCCTCGTCTTCCTCGCAATCGGCTTCCTGGTGCCGGCGGTCGGAGGAATGGCTCGGCCCATCGAGGGGCTTCCCCTGGCCGCGTCAGAGGCGGACCCGACTCCGTCAGCCCGCGAGACCACGCCCGAGCCCACGGCGACCCCTCCACCGAGCCCCACCGACACGCCGGGGCCGACTCCAACCGCCGTCGCCACCCCTGCACCCGTCGTCGCGGCACCTCCGCCCCCAGCGGCTCCGCCACCGCCGCCTGCCGCGCCGCCTGCGGTCGCCGCCACGACACCCGAGCCCATCCCGGAGCCCACGCCCGAGCCAACGCCGAGCCTGACGCCAGAGCCCGCGCCGACAGACACGCCGCTGCCGCTCCCGAGTCTGCCGCTCCCGCTGCCGTCGGCGACTGACCTGCCGCTCCCCTCGCCGTAGATCGCGCCCCGACCGCCTGGTGCAGCCCGCTACCGGATGCCGGTGTCGTACACCACGGTGAGTTCCGTCGTCCCATCGACTTCGATCTCGAAGGGCTGAGCCGGCGCGGTCCCGAGAAGGCCGGCCACCGGCTGGGGCACGAGGACGTACGGACCGGCCGGCAACGCGATCTCGAATAGACCGTCGGCATCCGTGACGACCCGGCCCACTTCGCCGGCGCCGGCAGCCTCGATCACCAGGGTCGCACCGGCGACCGGCCTGTCATCACAGGCCGGATCGGGCGGGTCGCTGACGACAGGACAGACCGGTCCCGCCACAACGCGGCCGTGCAGGGTCCCGGTGACCTGGTCCACCGGCTGGCAGGCGGTCAGGACCACCAGGGCGACCACCACCGCGAGCAGGGAGCCCGTCACGGATCGGTTCATTGCACCGAGACGCGACCGCGGCAGATCGGTTCCATCCCCGCCGAGTGGCCGGACCGCGGCGGGCTACTCCAGGTAGTCCTTCAGCTTGCGGCTGCGGCTTGGGTGGCGAAGCTTGCGGAGCGCCTTGGCCTCGATCTGACGGATCCGCTCGCGGGTGACGTTGAAGTCGCGGCCGACCTCCTCCAGCGTCCGTGAGCGGCCGTCCTCCAGCCCGAAGCGCAGCTGAAGCACCCGACGCTCGCGAGGCGTGAGCGAGTCCAGCACCCCCTCCACCTGCTCCTTGAGCAGCTGGTGCGAGGCCGCATCGGCCGGCGCGACCGAGGCGAGGTCCGGGATGAAATCGCCGAGGTGGCTGTCCTCCTCCTCGCCGATCGGCGTCTCGAGGCTGACCGGCTCCTGGCTCACTTTCATGATCTCGCGCACCTTCTCGGGGCTGACGGTCTGCGGCCCCTCACCGACCCGCTCGTCGACCTCGGCCTCGGTGGGCTCTCGCTGGAGCTTGTCCCGCAGCTCGCGGATGACCTCGTCGCGGCTCATGCGCCGCGCGATCTCCTCGACCGTCGGCTCGCGGCCCAGCTCCTGGAGCAGGGTGCGACTGACGCGGATGAGGCGGTTGATCGTCTCGACCATGTGGACCGGGATGCGGATCGTGCGCGCCTGGTCCGCGATCGCGCGCGTGATCGCCTGCCGGATCCACCACGTGGCGTACGTGCTGAACTTGAAGCCCTTCTCGTAGTCGAACTTCTCGACCGCCCGGATGAGGCCGATGTTGCCCTCCTGGATGAGGTCCAGGAAGCTCATGCCACGACCGATGTACTTCTTGGCGATGCTGACCACGAGCCGCAGGTTGGCCTCGGTCAGCCGCTTGCGCGCATCGGTGCTCTGCTCGACGAGGCGTCCGGTGCGCTTCTCGAGCGGCACGTCGGCCGGAATCGTCGGGTCATAGCCGAGCGTGAGCAGGTACTCGGCGTCATTGCCGGCCGCGATGTAGTCGCGGACGATCTGCTGCGCCGTCTCGCGTGCCCAGCGCTCGAGCTCGTAGAGCTCCGTGGCGCCCGCATGGGTGACCGCACGGAATCGGTACGTCGAGCCGAACAGGATGGCGTCCTTGAGGCCCTGCGTCGGGTCCGCGGCGAGGACCTTGAGGTACGACTCCGCCTCCATGAGGCGGGTCCGTGCCTCGTCGTCGAGGTTCCCGGCCTTCCGTGCCCTGGAGAGCTTGATGACCAGCGGCTCGATCGTCTTGCGCTTGCGCCCGGTCCACCAGTCGATCGCGTCGCCGGTGACGCGAGCCGACTCCTTCGGCAGGTCGAAGGCGCGCATCGCCGCCATGCTGCGGGCCTTGGGCTCCGTGTCGAGCGTGACCCACGTGTACAGGTTCACGAGCGCGCGCGCGGGGTCCTCGACGACAAGCTCGCCGAGCTCGATCGCCTTGGCGAGGACGACCTCCTCCTCCGCGGTCAGCAGCGCGACCTTGCCGATCTCCTTGAGGTACATGCGGACCGGGTCGTCGATGCCGATGAGGTCCGCGGCAAGCGCCTCGAGGTCCTCCTCCCCCTCCGCCTTCGCCTTGGCCGTCGCGGGGGCGGCAGCCTCCTCTTCGTCCGCCTCCTCCTCCTCGACCTCGCCGATGAGCGTCGGCTGGTTCTCTGCGTCCAGCACCTCGACCCCGGCCTCCTCGGCGGCGGCGTACAGCTCCTCGAGCGCGCTCATCTGGGTCTCGGGGTTCGGGAACGCCTCCAGGATCTGGTCGTGGGTGATGAAGCCGTCCTCGCGGCCCCTCGCGAGCAGCGCGGCCAGCGCATCGTCGGATGCCCCGTCGCCACCGACGTCGCCGTTCGACGCCGGCGCGGGACGCGGTGTGGCCGGCTTCGACGGCGCCGGACGGCGGCTCGGAGCAGCCTCGGCCTTGCCCGACGCCTTGGCCGATGGCGCCCTGGCGGGCACGGCTCTCGCGGCGGGCTTTGCGCTCGCGGTCGTCTTTGAAGGAGCGGCCGCCTTCGTCGGCTTCGTGGCGACCTTCGCTGGGGCGACGGTCTTCGGGGGAGCCGTCGCCCTCGTCGGCTTCGCGGCCGCGGCTCCCTTGGCGGGCACCGAGGCCTTCGTCATCGGCTTCGCCGGGGCCGTCGCCTTAGCCGGCTTGGTGGCGGGTGCCTTGGCTGCCACCGATGCCTTCGTTGTCGCCTTCGCTGGCGCGGCCGCCTTCGCGGTCGGCTTCGCTGCGGCCGCCTTCGAAGGGCTCCTTACCGGCTTCGCGACGGCCTTTGCGGGCGCGTTCGCCTTGGTCACGGGCTTCTTGGGCGTGGAGGGCCTGGCGGCGGTCGCCGCCGGCTTCGCGACGCCCTTTGCGGGCGCCTGGGCCTTGGCCGGTGCGGTCCTCGGCTTCGAGGCGGCGGCCTTCGTCGTGGTTGTCGTCGCCGGCTTGCGCGTGGCCTTCGGCGGCAGCGTGGTCTTCGTGGCCACGTTCAGCTCCTTCCTTGAGCGGCCACCAGGGCCGGCATTTTCATCGTTCTCATCAATTGCTCACGCTCCTGCGTGAGTTCCTGAAATTGACGCTCCAGGTCGCGTAGATCATTCGATTCCGTCTCGTCGGCGGCGGCGCGGATGAGCGACTCGAGATCCGACAGCCGCTCCTCAACCCGTTCGACGCGCATGCGCACGAGGGAGACGCGCAGCGACTCGCGGTCCGTCTCGGCGTCGGGCCGCACGCCCCGGGCCCGCAGCGACGCCAGCAGGGCGCGCGCCAGGCCGGCGGTGCCGACGTCGAGTCCGGCGACGAACGCCTCGAGGTCGGGGCGGCCGTTCTCGGCGCCGGCGACGGCGGATCCCCACGCGCGGGCGAGCGCTGCCCCCGACTCGTCGCGGAACGGGAGGCGGTCGGTACCGGGCAGCTCGGCGGTCAGCCCGGGATTCAGGAGCATCAGCTCCAATGCCTCTCGCTCGGGCTTGCTGAGTTGCGGACCCTCGGCGGCGTCGGGCGTCTCGGACCCCATCGGCCGCACCGCAATCGGTCGTCCGCCCCGCGCCAGCTCGTCCCTGAGGACGCGCTCGTCGATCCCGGCCAGCTGCGCGAGCCGCGGAACGTACGAGTCCTGCTCCACGCGGTCGGGAATACGCCGCAGCAGGTCCAGCATCCGGCGCGTGTAGCCGCTGCGGCCCTGGGGCCCTCGCATGTCGACCTCGGCAGCTGCTCGCTGCATGAAGTAGGGCAGCAGCTCCTCCGCCTCCGCCACGGCCGTGCGCCAGCCATCGGGATCGGTCCGGATGAGCTCGTCCGGATCCTTGCCGGCCGGAATGCGGATGACGCGCACCTTGCTAACGACCGGCCCGAGCTCCTCGAGCAGGCCGCGCTGGGTGGCGGCCTCCCCCGCGACGTCGACGTCATAGGCCAGCGCCACCGCATCGGCGTATCGGTTCGCGAGCTCGACCTGGCCCTGCGTCAGGGCCGTTCCGAGACTGGCCACCACGTTCGTGAATCCCGCCTGGTGGGCGGCCATCACGTCGGTGTAGCCCTCGACGATGACCGCCAGCTTCTCG
>DASWGW010000026.1:0-5542 GCA_036393435.1 Candidatus Limnocylindria bacterium
CGCCGCGGCGCAGGAGCTCTCCGATGCCAGGCGCCGCCTGGACGGTGCCGCCGAGGGGCTCCATACCGCCGCAGCCGCGGCGTCGGCGGCATCGGACTCGCTCGACGCCGCGGAGCGCGCCCGCGACGAAGCGCAGCGGGAGGCCGATGCCGCCCGGCAGCTCGTCGTCGAGCTCACCGAGCGACTGCGGGCCGCGCGGGGCGAGCTGGAGGCCATCTCCGGGCAGGACTCGGCGAGCCGGCTCGGGCGCCGTCTGGCCGCGGCGGGCTGGCCCGTGCTCCTGGACGCGATCCAGGCACCCGAATCGGCGTGGGCGGCGATCGAGGCGGTCGTCGGCGGGGAGCTGGAGGGCGCGATGCTCTGGGCCGATGGCGATCCGAGCCAGCAGCTCGGTGGCGCCCGCGGATCGGCTCGCCTGCTGGCATCCGGGCCCGATGAGGACGCGGCCGGCCGACGCGCCGCCCTCCAGGCGGTATCGGCGCAGCGCACGCTCGACGAGTGGCTCGGGCGTGTCGACGGACCGAGCGTCTTCCGCCGCGCGGTCGTCGCCCCCGACCTGCAGGCCATGCTTGATGGCTGGCGTCGCCTGCCCGTTGGCTGGATGGCCGTCACCGCCGAGGGAGACGTCGCCGACGCGCGCGGCGTGGTCGTGCTTCGGGGGCGCGCAGACCCGCCGGGAGGCGCTGCCGCCCGCGCGCACGCACGCCGGCGCGAGCTCTCCGAGCTGCTCGCGCAGCTCGAGCGTGAGTCGACAGCGGCTCAACGTGCGGCGCACGATGCCACGGAGCGGCTGCGGGTCGCCCGTGCGGCGCATCTCGCGGCACGCGACGCCTCCGACGACGCCGAGCGGGGAGTCCGCACCGCGCGCGACGAGCAGGAGGTTGCGATGGCGGCCGTCCGCAGGGTCGAGGAGCGCATGGCGGCACTGGCCGACGAGCTCGCAAGCCTCGCAGCCGAAGCCGAGCCGCCGCCGCCGGCCCCCGAAGCGGCCGAGCTGACATCGCTGCAGGTCGCCGCGCGCGAGGCGCGGGCAGCGCGAGACGAGCTCGCCGTGCGGCGCGACGCCGCGCGCGAGCGGTGGACCCGGGCGAGGGCGGCGGCGGACGCCGCGGAGACGCTCACCGTCGGCCAGCGACGCGACCGCGCCGCGCGCGAGGCGCGCGTGGCGCAGCTCCAGGCGTCGGTCCCGTCGCTGCAGGCCGCTGCGGACGCGATGGCCGGCGAGCGCGACGCCGTCGCAGACGCGCTGACCGAGGCGCGGGCCGCGGACGCCGCAGTGTCGATGGGCCTGGAGGCGTCGGAGCAGGCGCGGGCCGCACGCCGGGCCGAGCTGCTCGAGCGCGAGCGGGGCCAGGGCGGCGGAGGGAGCGAGCTGGCCGAGCTCGAGCGTGCCGCGCAGACAGCGCTCATCGAGGCCTCCCGTGGCGACGACGCGCTCGCCTCGCTTGCGCGGGAGCGTGAGCTGGCGCTCGAGGGCCTGCCACAGGCGGACGGGGACGCCCCGACCGATGAAATCGACGCGCTCGGCGACGAGGCGCTCGATGCCGAGCTGCGCCGGGTCCGCCGCGTCCTGTCACAGATCGGGTCGGTGAACCCGTTCGCCGTGGAGGAGCATCGAGAGGTCGCCGTGCGGCTCGAGGAGATGGCGACGCAGGAGCGTGACCTGCGCGGGGCGATCGCCTCGACCGAGGAGCTCATCGCTCGCCTGGATGCCGAGATCGCCGGCCAGTTCAACGCCGCCTTCAAGGCCATCGGCGAGCGATTCGACGAGTACTGCGGGCTGCTGTTCGCCGGCGGCACGGGCTCCATCAGCATGGGCGACGAGCAGGATGGCGACGCGCCCGGCGGCATCGAGATCGTCGTCCGACCGCCCGGCAAGCGGCTCCAGCGTCTCGGCATGCTGTCCGGCGGCGAGCGCGCGCTCACCGGCGTGGCGCTGCTGTTCGCGATGCTGAGCGTGAACCCGGTCCCGTTCTGCATCCTCGACGAGGTCGACGCCGCGCTGGACGAGGCGAACATCGGGCGCTTCGCCCAGGCGCTCCGCCTGCTCTCCGAGTCGATCGACTTCGTGGTCATCACCCACAACCGGGCGACGATCGAGGTCGCCGATACGATCTACGGCGTGACCATGACCGATGCGGCGGTGAGCCGCGTCCTGTCGCTCCGACTGGCCGATCTCCCGGCGGAGGTCGTCGCCTAGTGTTCCGGCGCCGGCGCGAAGAGCCGGCGGCCGTTCCCGAGCCGCCCACCGGCGAGCCCGAGGCACGGCCCACCACCGTCGACCGTCCGGGACGCGCGCCGGCCGGGATGGGCCTGCGTGCGCCACCCTCGGGCCTCGGCACGCGCCTCCGCGCCATCCTCGGAGCCGGGACATCGGCGACCGAGAGCACGTGGGACGAGGTCGAGGAGGCGCTCATCGCGGCCGACGTCGGTGGCTCGGCGACGCTGGAGCTCGTCGAGGCCGCCCGGCGGCGATTCGCGGCGGCAGGCGGGAGGAGCGGCGACGACGCGCGGCGGGCGCTCTCCACCGAGATCCGCGACCGCCTGGCCCGCACGAGCGGCTCGCGCTTCGAGCTCGGGGATCCTCCGTCGATCATCCTCGTCGTGGGCGTGAACGGGACCGGCAAGACGACGAGCATCGCCAAGCTCGCCGCGCGTCTGAAGGCGGACGGACGCACCGTCGCCATCGCGGCGGCGGACACCTTTCGCGCGGCCGCGATCGAGCAGCTCAGGATCTGGGGCGAACGGCTCGACGTCCCCGTCATCGCGCAGCGTGCCGGGGCCGATCCTGGCGCCGTGGCGTTCGACGCGGTGGCCGCCGCCGAGGCTCGGAATATCGACGCGGTCCTCGTCGATACCGCCGGCCGCCTCCAGAACAAGCAGCAGCTCATCGACGAGCTCGCGAAGATTCGCCGCGTCATCGAGCGACGGATGCCCGGCCAGCCCCGCCACGTCCTGCTCGTCCTGGATGCCACGACCGGCCAGAACGGGCTCGTGCAGGCGGAGGCCTTCAGTCGCGAGGTGGGGGTGACGGGCGTCATCCTCACCAAGCTCGACGGCACCGCAAAGGGCGGCGTCGCGCTGGCGGTCGCGGAGCGGCTCGGCATCCCGATCCACTTCGTCGGGGTGGGGGAGGAGCTCGACGACCTGGCACCGTTCCAGCCCGAGGCGTTCGTGGAGTGGCTGCTGGCCGACTAGCGCCATTGCCCCGTCCCACGGCCCCGCATAGAATGGGCAGCCCCTTGCCGGCGGGCAGCATCCGACGCTGACCCCCGCATCGGTCCATCTCCGCATCGGTCCATCCATGTTCGAATCTCTCTCCGCGCGCCTCCAGACGATTGCCGGCCGCCTGCGTGGCAAGGCCAGGATCACGGAGGCCGACCTCGATGCGGCGCTGCGCGAGATCCGCCTGGCCCTGCTCGAGGCGGACGTCAACTTCAAGGTCGTCAAGGAGTTCGTCTCGCGCGTCCGTGCGCGCGCCGTCGGGAGCGACGTGCTCAGCGGGCTCAACCCTGGGCAGCAGATCGTCAAGGTCGTGCACGAGGAGCTCGTGGCGGTCCTGGGTGGTGAGCGACACCAGCTGAAGCTCGACGGGCGGCCCTCGGTCATCCTGATGGTCGGGCTCCAGGGCTCGGGGAAGACCACCACCGCCGCGAAGCTCGCGGTGCGCCTGCGTCGCGAGGGTCGCCGGCCCCTCCTCGTGGGTGCGGACGTCTACCGCCCGGCCGCCGTCGACCAGCTCGTCCAGCTCGGCGACCAGATCGGCGTCGAGGTGCACAGCCGCCCGGTCGGCACGCCCGCGCTCGAGGTCGCACGATCTGGGCTCGAGGTCGCGCGGCAGCGCGGGCTGGACGTGGTGATCGTGGACACCGCCGGCCGCCTGCACGTCGACGAGGCGATGATGGACGAGCTCGTCCGTATCTCCGGCCGCGTGACGCCGTCGGAGACCCTGCTCGTCGTGGACGCCATGACCGGGCAGGAGTCGGTGCGGGTGGCAGAGGCGTTCCACGGGCGACTGCCGGTCACCGGGCTGGTGCTCACGAAGATGGACGGCGACGCTCGGGGCGGCGCCGCGCTCAGCATCCGGGCCGCAACCGGGCTGCCCGTGGCGTTCCTCGGGACGGGGGAGCGGACCGACGGCCTCGAGGCCTTCCATCCGGATCGGCTCGCGCAGCGCATCCTCGGCATGGGCGACATCCTCAGCTTCGTCGAGCGCGTCCAGGAGACGGTGGACCAGGAGGAGGCCGAGCGAACCGCCGAGCGCCTCATGCAGAACCGATTCACGCTCGAGGACTTCCGCTCCCAGCTCACGCAGGTCAAGCGCATGGGACCGATCGGTCAGCTGCTCCAGATGGTCCCGGGCGCAGGCCAGATGGCCGGTGCCGCACAGGAGGCCGTGGATTCCGGCCAGCTCAAACGGATCGAGGCCATCATCGACTCGATGACGCCCGACGAGCGCCGGCACCCCGAGCTCATCAAGGCCAGCCGACGACGTCGCATCGCGACGGGCAGCGGGACGTCGCCGGCCGACGTGAATCGGCTCCTGAAGCAGTTCGCCGAGATGCAACGCATGATGAAGATGATCCAGGGCGGGAAGCTGCCGGGCGCCGGCGCGGGGCTCGGCGCCCTGCTCGGTCGGTAGGCCGATGCACCGCCTGGTCATCGCGCTCACCACGTTCCTCGCGCTCACGGGCGGGGTCTTCCTCGGATACCACCTCCTCTTCGCCGGGGCGGCGGATCGCGCCGCGCCTCTCGTCCCGGCGAACGCCGCGGTCTACGTGAACGTCTACCTCCAGCCGTCGGCGGGCCAGCAGGCGAACCTCTCGGGTCTGATCGGCCGTCTCCCCGGGTTCGCCGACGAGGCGACGCTCGACGAGAAGGTCGACCAGATCGCCCAGAACCTCCTCACCGGGCTCGGCGTCGACTACCGGACCGACCTCAAGCCGTGGGTCGGCGACCAGGTCGCGGTGGCCGCGTGGTTCGGCGACGAGGAGACGCCGGTGCAGCACGCCGTCGCGATCGCCGACGTCAAGGACGCCGCCGCGATGGAGTCGGCGCTGGCCGACCTCGCCGAGCGTCAGGGCGAGTCGTTCGCCGAGGAGACGTACGGCGGCGTGGCACTCCACGTCGGGACCGCCACCACGTACGCCGTTGTGGCGGAGATGCTCGTGGTCAGCGACACCCCGGAGGGGGTTCGAGCGGTCATCGACACGCAGTCGGGCGCGGCGAACCTGGCATCGCGCGGGGACTTCCGCGAAGCGATGGGCCGTATCCCGGCGGATCACCTCGCGTCCGCGTTCGTCGACGCCGCCATGCTCGCGGCGGGCGGCGGGACGACCGACCCCACCGGCGCGTTCACGACGTTGGCGGCCGCGCTGGTGGCGGACCGCGACGGCCTGAGGGTGACCGGCACTGCGCCAATGCCGCCGGCGGATCCAGGCGCGACCGCCACGGCCGGCGCAAGCCCGCGAACGCCGCCCCTGGCCGAATGGATGCCGCGCGACACCATCGCCGAAGTGGTGGTCTTCGGCCTGCGCGGCAT
>DASWGW010000027.1:0-10727 GCA_036393435.1 Candidatus Limnocylindria bacterium
GTCGAGCGGGTGCGCGAGTATGGCTTCCTGGCCGGCGTCGCGGTCGTCGCCGTCATCGTCGGCGGCGCGGCCCTCGTCCTGGCCAACCCGGCACATCAGACGCCCCAGCCAATGCCCGACGTGGGCGAGATGGGGTTCGTACTGGAGATTGATCAGCTGGCCGGCAGCGGGCTGGCCAGCGACCCACGCGAGTAGCACCAAGGAGCACCGATGGCACACGAGATGGCGCCCGATCCGGTCTGCGGCATGCAGGTCGACCCGGCCCAGGCCCGGGCAAAGGACCTGACCGCGGAGCACGACGGGCGGACGTACTTCTTCTGCGGCAAGGGCTGCATGCTCGATTTCAAGGAGGATCCCCAGCGCTTCCTGTCGGCCGACTACACGCCGTCGATGTAGTTGGCATCCATGAACGAGGCAGCGCCGCCGCCGTTGCGGCTGAAGGTGATGGACGACGGGCCCCTGCAGCTGCGGGGTGACCTGAGCCAGATCCGCGTCGTCGACGGCGAAGGTCAGGCCTTCGAATTCGGAGTACGCCGCACGGTGCTTCTGTGCCGCTGCGGCCAGTCGCAGAACAAGCCGTTCTGCGACAGCAGCCACCTGCGGACCGGCTTCACATCGACGATCCGCGTCGACCCACAGGACCCCTCACGAGGAGACACGATCGATGGGTGACCACGGCCACGAGCATCACGAGCATCACGAGCACCACGATCACCATCATGCAGATGGCGACGCCATCTGCCCGGTGTGTGAGATGAAGGTCAGCACCGCCACCTCTCCCAGCCGGGAGTACGAGGGCAAGACCTACTACTTCTGCAACGAGTCGTGCGCGCGCGCATTCGACCAGGAGCCGGCGGAGTACGCGGTCGCCTGACCGGACGAGCGGCGTTGGATTGAGCGCCGCCTGGCCCACCTCGAGATCGAGGCCGATCGCCACGCGCCGGCGGCCGGGGTGGGCTCGGGACCATGGCCTCGGCCGAGCGGCCGGTTGAGAGCGGCGGCACCCGTCTCATTGACGCGCTCACGGGCGGTCAGTCGGCCCGCTCGATGTCACGCTCCCGGCTCGTGATCTGCTGGACGAGTCTAGTGCGGCTGCGTCATCGGCCGGCCTGAAGCGAGGTCGCCCGCGCGATCCGTGGATTTGACCTGGCGCTCGGCACGCAACGCCAGGAGGACCCGCCGGATCAGGGTGTAGGCGGCCAGCGCGCCGAGAAAGATGATCCCATCGACGGGGGGTCGGAAGTAGAGGAAGAGCACCAGCGTCGTGACGCCGATGACGAGCCCCGCAGCCGACTCGAGCAGCTGCGTTGGAATCCGTCTGGCGCCGACCCGCCGGTCCGAGGACCAGATACCCCATCGCGAGGTCGTGCAGCGTCCGGCGCAGCATCCCGTGAAGAAGCATCCCAGCCGCCCGATGGCCACGCCGAAGAACAGGGCGGGCGTGCTGGCGTCGACGAAAAGGCCGATCGGCAGCTGGAGGATGAGCAACCCGGCGAGTGCGACGAGCGGCATGACCACGAGGAACCCGTCCACGCCCCAGCCCTCCGTGGGCGACTTTCGCCACGTATCCGGGTGCATGGCGATGTACCGCAGCTTCGCCCCGATCAGGCCCGCGATGAGCGCCACGAGCGTGACGGTCAGCGAGGCGATGATCGGCACCTGCTCGCGCGCCAGCAGCGCGGACTGGATTCCGAGCCCGACGAGGACCCCCAGGCCCACGAGGCCGGACCAGCTGCCGGGTATCACCGCCGGCGGGCTGACAAGGCGCGCGAGTGGCGCCCAGCGAGTCCGCACCGGCCCGAACGAGCCGGAGGAGAGCGCCCACCGCCGCCAGGACCACGAGGCGCGCGGCAGGGTGTGACCGCCGGTGGGTTGCCCGCCCGCCGGGTTTCGCCTCTGCTGGCCGGGCCGCGGCGAGCGAACGAGCTCGGCCGTGACCGTCCACGCGCCGGGCCCCAGCCCGTGGACGTTGGTGGTGACCGCCACCGGCCCGCTGCCCGGGACGACCCCCTTGATCAGCTCGTCCTTCACGAAGGTGTCTCGCGGCGTGGGCTTCCCGCGGACGCCGATCCTCACTCCGCGGAATCGGACCGTGGCGGCGTACGGCTCACCGTCCTGACCGGAGTCGAACCAGTGTGTGACGGTCAGGGCCTGGGGCTCGGTCCCCTTGGCCGCCGCCCCGTCGTCGGGAGACGGCCCAGCACCACGCACCCCGGGTGATACGGCGCTGGACCCGCTCCATGGATTCGGCGACGCAGATGCGCGCTTCGCCCTTGCCGATGCCCTCCGTCGTGCCATGTGCGGCTCGAACCGGCTCTCCCTTCGTCAACAGACGTCCATCGGTCGACGGACCTCTACGGGAGTGTAGTGGGGTTCCGGAAACAGGTACCCTAAACCTTCAAGTCACCTGAATGTCAACCTTGAAGGAGACCCCCTCACGGGTCGCCGTAGCTGTGCCGTACCGCCGCGGCTGCACTATGATTGGCCCCCGAGTAGACCAAGGCGTTTCTACTCGCGCGCGCGCACACCGCGGGGCCGGCGCTCCAGCCACGAGCCGAGGTAACTGTGCCGAAGTATGTCTTCGTGACCGGAGGCGTCACGAGCTCGCTCGGCAAGGGCATCACCGCCGCGAGCATCGGCCGCATCCTCAAGGCGCGCGGGGTGCCGGTCAGCATTCTGAAGCTGGATCCGTACATCAACATCGACCCGGGCACCATGTCGCCGTACCAGCACGGCGAGGTCTTCGTCACCGACGACGGCGCCGAGACCGACCTCGACCTCGGCCACTACGAGCGCTTCATCGACGAGAACCTGTCGCAGGCCAGCAACGTCACGACCGGGCGCATCTACCAGAGCGTGATCGCCAAGGAGCGCCGCGGCGACTACCTCGGCGGCACCGTGCAGGTCATCCCACACATCACCAACGAGATCAAGGAGCGCATCGCGCGCGTCGCGCGCGAGGGGACCGGCAGCGTGGCGACCGGCGGCCTGGCGGCACACGGCGTGGTCATCGTCGAAGTCGGCGGCACCGTCGGCGATATCGAGTCACTCCCGTTCCTCGAGGCCATCCGCCAGATGCGCAAGGACGTCGGGCGCCGCAACGTGCTCTACGTCCACGTCACCTGGCTGCCGCAGATCGGCGCCACCGGCGAGCTGAAGACGAAGCCCACCCAGCACTCGGTCAGCACGCTGCGCGGCATCGGCATCCAGCCCGACATCATCATCCTGCGCAGCGACGAGCCGATCGACGACGAGATCCTCGACAAGATCTCGCTCTTCACCGACGTCGACGTCCACGCGGTCATCCCGCTCAAGACGGCGAGGAGCATCTACGAGGTGCCAATCCAGCTCGAGCGGGCCGGCCTCGGCAAGCTCATCACCCGCGAGCTCGAGCTGCCCGGCGGTGAGCCGGATCTCGCCGACTGGCATGAGCTCGTGACGCGCATCCGCGCGCCACGGCCGGAGGTGGAGATCGCGGTCGTCGGCAAGTACACCGAGCTGCCCGACGCCTACATCAGCGTCACGGAGGCGCTGAAGCACGCCGCCCTGCATCACAACGTCGACGTCAAGGTGCGCTGGATCCGATCCGAGCACCTCGAGCGCGTGGACCCCGAGCAGGTCGCGCAGGAGCTCGCCGGCGTGACTGGCGTCCTGGTCCCCGGCGGGTTCGGCTACCGCGGGGTCGAGGGCAAGATCCGCGCGATTCGCTGGGCCCGTCGCAGCCGGGTGCCGTTCCTGGGGCTGTGCCTCGGGCTGCAGTGCGCGGTGATCGAGTTCGCGCGCGAGGCGCTCGGCACCGAGGACGCGAACTCCAGCGAATTCAACGTCTTCACCGAACATCCGGTCATCGACCTCATGCCCGACCAGGCCGACGTCACCGACAAGGGCGGGACCATGCGGCTCGGTCTCTATCCGGCGCGCCTCGAGGACGGGTCACGCGTGCGTGAGGCGTACGGGACGGAGATCGCATACGAGCGGCATCGCCACCGCTTCGAGGTGAACAACGCGTACCGTGAGCCGCTCTCCGCCGCAGGCATGTGGTTCAGCGGCGTGTCGCCGGACGGGCGCCTCGTCGAATACGTCGAGCTCCGCGACCATCCATGGTTCGTGGCGACCCAGGCCCATCCCGAGCTCAAGAGCCGGCCGAACCGACCGCATCCGCTCTTCCGGGACTTCGTGGGCGCGGCGGCGCGGGGCGTGGTCGTCAAGCCACGCCGCGGGCGGCGCAGCGCGCCGGGTGGGGCGCCCGCCACGGCCTCCGAGCGGCCTTCGGTACCGATCGAGACCAAGGGATGACCGCCCCAGTGTCGCAGCGCGATCTGATGGCCCCGCCCGCGTTGCAGACCCCGGAGCTCGACGAGGCGATCGCTCGGGCCGAGGCCTCGGCCGTCGTTGTCTGGCGCGGCGAGCACGTTCCGTTTGCCGAGGTCCCGGAGCGCATCGCCGGGATCTCGAACCGCGACGAACGCGATCTCTACCTCGACGGGTACATCCAGGCGGCCGAGGCGGTCAACCCGCTCTACGACGAGCGCCGCGAGCGGTGGCGTACCCTCGCGGCGGCCGCCGGTTCCGACGTGCTGGGAGCGGCCGCGGAGACGGGCGTCGACCCGCGGGCGCTGGCGATCGACCTCGAGCGCTTCAGCGTGCACACCGAGACGCCGTACTTCGCGGCGCTCCGGCGCTACCTGGCGCTGGTCGATATCGAGCAGGGCGACGGCACCATCGCAGACCTGTGGCACATCACGCGCGGCGTGAGCTGGAGCCACTGGTTCGGGGAGCGCGAGACCCGACGCGCGGTCGCGGCCGCGGGTCGGGCCGCCGCCGCCGCGCTCGATCTCGACGGCTGGCGTTCCGCGGAAGCCCTCCTGTACGGCGCCCCTGCCGGGACCGATCCCACCGTGGCGGCCGCCATCAGCGAGACGTACGCGGCGCTTCCGGGCGATCCTCACTGGCTCGAGACCGAGCTCGGAGTCACCTCCCGTGAGGTGGCGCCCCTCGCCGACTTCGTCGCCTTCGTCCGGCTCTGGCGCTTCCGCCGTGCGCTGGCCGTGCTGCATTACGAGCTGCGCCTCTATCGCGAGGACGATCCGGCGCTGCTCCGCGCCTACTACTCCGGGATCGTGGGCCACACCACCGGCGTCGAAGTCCCCGAGGCGGCATACCTGCGCGACATCGCGGCGCCGCTCGCGAGCGCTCGTCGCCTGCGGGTGCTCATGCTCGCCGCGACGCTGGCCGAGGTGCTCGAAAGCCGGATGGGCCCGGCATGGTGGCGCGCCCCGGCGGGGAGCGATCTCATCGCCGAGCTCGGCTCAGCGCGGAACATCGACGACGCGCTTGCGCATCTCGGGTATGATGTCCTCGACTGGAGGCCCGTCCTGCGTCAGATCCGGACGCGACTCATCGGCGAGATGAGCGGCTACGGCGGGCCCAACATCACCACCCGTGCCGGGACCCGCAAGGTCTGATCGTGACCGCACGCACGCCCGGAGGCCGGCTCACCACGTGAGCGGCGCGGGGTGGATACGCCCCCCATCGAGGTCATCCCCTACATGACGCACATCCCCCAGGCGGCTCGTCGATGAACGACGAAGCCCGACCGCAGCAGCAGCGCCGCCGCTCCCGCCGACGCCCGGACTCGGGCCGCGGCCGACCACCGCAGCGCGGCTTCATGCCGCGACGCCGCAACGACTATGCGCCCGGCGGCTATTCCTCCATCTACTCCGGTCCCTTCGCCTCGGACACGGACGAGGAGCAGGGGCTGAACCTCGCCGACCTGCAATCCAAGCCGATCGAGGAGCTGCGCGAGCTCGCCGCCGAGCACGAGATCGAGGGCCACGAGCAGCTCGAGCACTCCGACCTCATCCTGAAGCTGCTCGACGTGGTGCCGCTCTCGCCCGCCCAGCCGCGCGACCGCAACGGCCAGCCGGGCGTCGCCGAGGGGATCCTTGAGCTCGTCGAGGAGGGCTTCGGCTTCCTCCGCGTGCGGGGCGTCATGCCGTCGAACGAGGACATCTACGTCAGCTCGACGCAGGTGCGGCGCTTCGGCCTGCGGACCGGCGACCGCGTGGCGGGCCAGACACGGCCGCCCAAGGACCAGGAGAAGTACTGGGGGCTGCTGCGCGTCGACACGGTGAACGGCGTCGAGCCGGAGGTCGCCAAGCGGCGCCCGTACTTCGACTCGCTGGTCCCGGTCTTCCCCGACGAGATGTTCGACCTGGAGACCGATCAGAAGAACCTCACGCAGCGCCTCATCAACCTCATCGCGCCGGTCGGCAAGGGCCAGCGCGGCCTCATCCTCTCGCCGGCGAAGGCCGGCAAGACGACCGTGCTCAAGCACATCGCCGCGGGCATCACGCAGAACAGTCCCGACGCCCTCCTCATGGTCGCGCTCATCGGCGAGCGTCCAGAGGAGGTCACTGACATGCAGCGCAGCGTCGACGGCGAGATCTACTCGTCCACGTTCGACGAGCCGACCGAGAATCACACCCGCGTGGCGGAGATGTGCCTCGAGATCGCGAAGCGCCAGGTCGAGACCGGCCGCGACGTCGTGATCCTGCTCGACTCGATCACGCGGCTCGCGCGCGCCTACAACCTCGCCCTGCCGGCATCCGGCAAGACCCTCTCCGGCGGCGTGGACCCGGTCGCGCTCTATCCGCCGAAGCGCTTCTTCGGCGCGGCGCGCAACATCGAGCACGGCGGGTCGCTGACGATCATCGCGACCTGCCTGGTCGACACGGGCTCGCGCATGGACGACGTGATCTACGAGGAGTTCAAGGGCACCGGCAACATGGAGCTGGCCCTCGACCGCAAGCTCGCGGAGAAGAGGATCTTCCCGGCCATCGACGTCCTTCGCTCGGGCACGCGCCGCGAGGAGCTGCTGCTCGACGAGAACGAGCTGCGGATGGTCTGGACGATGCGCAGGATGCTGAGCGCGGTCGGCCCGAACGAAGGCATCGAGCTGCTGATGCAGCGCCTCGGCAAGACCAAGAGCAACGCCGAGTTCCTCGTCTCACTCTCCAAGAGCGTCGAATCCTCCGAGCGCACCTGACCGATACGCTCGGCGTAGACCGATGGCGTCGCCGGCACGTGGTGGAATCGCCGGCGCCCTGATCCTCGCGGCGGCCGCCGCCGCCTGTGGCGGCCAGGCCGCCGAATCGGTCCCGGCCGCCTCCGCGACTGAGCCGCCGGTGCTCGCGTCAGCCGCCGCCGGCGCGGTGGACGCCGCCCAGGGCTCGCAGAGCCGGGTCTACGCACCGAACCCTGCCGCCATCGTGGTCGCCATCGACCCCGGCCACGGTGGCTGCCTCGACTGGGGCGTGCCCGACCCGTCGGTACGCGGCGTCGAGCTCTCCGAGAAGGCGCTCACGCTCGCCATCGCCCGTCGCCTGCGTGACCGGCTCGTCGCCGACGGCATCTCGGTGGTCATGACTCGTGACGGCGACGTGGCGCTGGCCGGCGACGATCACCCGCCCCTCGACTGTCACGGGGCGCCGTGGCGTGACGTGAACGGCGACGGCCTCGTCGGTTTCGGTGACGACCTCCCGCGGGGTACCCGCACCCGCGACGAGCTGCAGGCGCGGCTCGACCTCGCCAACCTCGCGCAGGCCGACGTCCTCGTCAGCATCCACGTCAACTCGCCGTCGGAGGGCGGCGAGACGATCGAGATCGCCTTCAGCGAGACCTACTACACCGACGAGACCTCGTGGGGCCCGGCCACGGCCCGGCTGGCTGAGGCGGTCCAGTCGGGCGTGGCCGCCAGCCTCGACGTCGTCGCGACGTACGAGCGCGGCGACCGGGGCATCACCGCACACAACCTGTACCTGGTCGCGCCGCCGCTCGACGAGCCGACCGAGGAGCGTCCGAACCCGCTGGCGCAGCCCGCGCGCGGCGGCCAGATGCCGGTCGTGCTGGCCGAGGTCGGCTCGATCACCCTGCGCGCGGAGCACGACCTGCTCGCGTCGGCCGAGGGCCAGGAGTCGGTCGCCGCCGGACTGTTCGACGGGCTGGCGGCGTACTTCGCCGACCGACCGTTTAGCGGGCGGGTTGCCCTTGCCGCCGCGGAACCCGGAGGCGTGCCGGAGGCGGTTGCGGGCACCGGTCCTCCGTTCTGGGCCCCGGTCGTAGACCCGTCCGCGGTCGAGCTGCGTCTCACGAACACGGGGACGTCGCGGTGGCCGCGCGGTGTCGAGCTCGTCTTCGGCTGGGAGGCGACGGACCAGCCGTACCTCGGCGCCGCCCCCGCCTCGTTGACGCCGCTCGGGGAGGAGATCCCCGCGCTGGGCCCCGGCGAGTCGGTTTCGCTTCGGGTCGCCCTGCCGTCACCTCAAACTCGCCGGGCGGTGGCATGGTTCTCGCTACGAAGCGGGCAAACGATACTCGCCGAGGCGGGTTCGCCGGCGCTTCAGCTCTCCACCCAAGCGCCGTGAGCCGCAGCGGACCACACCGTGCCGACCACCCCGTTGGTACTGGGTGGCGCTGCGCGTTTTCGTTTGACCCGCCGTCTCCGGCACTGTTAGCATCGGTCCGACGAACCCGCGGGCAGTGGAAGCGACGTCCAGGAGACCGGGGGCAGTTGAGAAGCTCGTACGATCATCGGCCCCCATAGTGGAGCTCTGACGGCTATTGCCTAATCCACGACGTATCTACCGACGCATCGCCGACAGTGCACTGCCCGGTCGGCTGGTCGCCCACCTCATCGTCGTCGCACTCGTCGCGGTCGCCTCCTTCGCGGGCGTCAACGCCTCGGCAGGCGCGGAGCCGCCGACCGACGACACCGGATTCCTGAACCTCGTCTCGAGCGTGCGTGGCGCCGGAGACGAGCCGCTGCCGGACGCAAGCTCGAGCTTCGAGGTCCTCCCGGCGGACGAGGCGGCCTTCCTGGACCGAGGCGCGCCCCCCGCGGTCGCCCGGATCGGGCCGATGCCGACGCCCGTCCCCCTCGACCCCAATGCCACACCGCTTCCCGCGCCCGGCGGCGCCCCCGCCACCGCCACCGGCAACGTCACCTCGTCCGTCCCCACGACGCGGGCGGCCGCCCCTGCGCCGGCCGTTGGCGGCCTCGTGTGGCCCGTCCCGGCCGGTTCGATCACCCAGTACTTCCACGCCGGTCACCTGGCCATCGACATCGCCGCCGACTACGGCTCGCAGGTGCTCGCGGCACAGGACGGGGTCGTGACCTCGGCCGGCTGGCGGAGCAACGGCGGCGGCTACGTGATCTCGATCGACCACGGAAACGGCATCCAGACCGAATACAACCATCTCGGCTCGATCTGGGTCACGACCGGCCAGGCGGTCTTCGCGGGACAGGGGATCGCCGGCGTAGGATGCACCGGACTGTGCACCGGTCCGCACGTGCACTTCGTGGTCATCGTGAACGGGGTGATAGACAACCCGCAGCGTTACTTCTAGACGGCCCTCGCCTTCTCTCGCCCCCGCCGCGCCCCTGCGGTCCGCGTTGAGCGGCCATTGCTATCCTCGGCCCGATGTTCGCCGATAGAGCACGCATCTTCGTCGCGGCCGGCGCGGGTGGCGATGGCGCCTCGACGTTCCGGCGCGAGGCCCACGTCCCGCGCGGCGGACCCGACGGCGGCGACGGCGGGCACGGCGGCGGCGTGATCCTGGCCGTGAACCCCGGGATGACGAGCCTCGGCGACTTCGGCCGCACGCGGCACTACCGAGCCGCGCCCGGGGGGAAGGGGATGAGCCGACGCGCCCACGGACGGAGCGCCGGCGACCTCGTCCTCCAGGTGCCGCCGGGCACGGTCGTCAGGTCGCACCCCGAGGGCGAGTGGATCGGCGAGCTGATGGGCGCCGGCGAGCGGCTCGTGGTCGCGCGCGGCGGACGCGGCGGCAGGGGCAACGTCCACTTCACGAGCGCCACGCACCGGGCCCCGAAGCATGCCGAGAAGGGGACGCCCGGCGAGGAGGCCTGGATCGAGCTCGAGCTCAAGCTCATCGCCGACATCGGCCTCGTCGGGGCGCCGAATGCCGGCAAGTCGACCCTGCTGGCGGCGCTCACCGAGGCCCGGCCGGAGGTCGGCGCCTACGCCTTCACCACGATCAGCCCGAACCTCGGAGTGGTGACGCTCGGCGAGGAGCGGACCGCGGTGATCGCCGATCTGCCGGGACTGATCGAGGGCGCGAACGAGGGACGCGGGCTCGGCCACCACTTCCTGCGCCACGTCGAGCGCACGCGCGCGCTCGTCGGCGTGGTGGACGGGGCGGCCGCCGATCCGGTCGCCGAGTGGGCGGCCGTCGCGGAGGAGCTGCGTCTGCACGATCCGACGCTCTCCGAGCGCCCGATGACCCTCGTCGTCACCAAGCTCGACCTCCCCGCGGTTCGCGAGCGGTGGCCGGAGGTGCGCGCCGCGCTGCGCGCGGGCGGGCACGAGCCACTCGCGGTCAGCGCGCACGACGGCACCGGGCTCGACGAGCTGCGCACGGCACTCGCCGCGGCCCTGGACGCGGCCGCATCCAGCGCGAAGGCGAAGGCATCCGCAGATGAGGTGCGCGTCCACCGCTTCGACCCGCTCGCCGAGGGCTGGGAGGTCGTCGCGGAGGGGGACGGCCTGCGCGTCCGCGGGCGGCGGATCGAGACGACCGCCTCCCGCACCGACTTCGAGAACGAGGAGTCGCGCGACCGCTTCTGGCGACTCCTCGAGCGGATGGGGATCGACGCCGAGCTGCGCCGCGCCGGCGCCGGCCCGGGGACGCTCGTGCGCATCGGC
>DASWGW010000028.1:0-21137 GCA_036393435.1 Candidatus Limnocylindria bacterium
GGGCGCCTAGCTCAACGGCAGAGCAAGTGACTCTTAATCACTAGGTTCAGGGTTCGAATCCCTGGGCGCTCACCACCACGTCCTTCCAACCGACGCGCCGCCGCCGCGCGTCTCCGCATCGGTCTTTGCACGGAGGCCACCTGAGTGCCGGACGTCCCAATCGAACGGCACACGCTCGACAACGGGCTGCGGGTGATCCTGTCGCGGGACTCGACCGCGCCGATCGTCGCCGTCAACCTCTGGTACGACGTCGGGAGCAAGCACGAGAAGCCGGGAAAGACGGGCTTCGCGCATCTCTTCGAGCACATGATGTTCCAGGGCACGGCGACCGTGGACAAGGGGCAGCACTTCAGCCTCATCCAGGCCGCCGGCGGGACGCTCAACGCCACCACGTGGCTCGACCGCACGAACTACTTCGACACGCTGCCGGCGCACGAGCTCGAGCTGGCGCTGTGGCTGGAGGCCGACCGCATGGCCAACCTCCTGCCGGCCATGACGCAGGAGAAGCTCGACAACCAGCGCGACGTGGTCAAGAACGAGCGCCGCTGGAGCGTCGACAACCAGCCGTACGGGACCTGGGACGAGAAGATGCAGGCGCTCGTCTACCCCGAGACGCACCCGTACCACCATTCGACGATCGGCTCGATGGAGGACCTGTCGGCCGCCTCGCTGGACGACGTGCGCGAGTTCTTCGCCACCTATTACGCGCCGAACAACGCGGTCCTCACCGTCGCCGGAGGCTTCGAGGCCGATGACGCCCTGCGCATGGTCGAGCGCCACTTCGGCCCGATCCCGCGCAACCCCGCGCTTCCCGCCGCCCCCGACATGAGCGTCGAACCGACCCTGGGACGCGAGCTGCGCGAGACGGTCCCCGACCAGGTCCCGCTGCCCCGCATCTACCTCGCGCACCGCGCGCCGGTCTTCGGCACCGATGCGTTTGACGCGCTCGACGTCGCCGCCGACGTTCTCGGCTCGGGACGCGCCTCGCGGCTGTACGGGAGCCTCGTGCGCGAGCAGCGCCTGGCGCAGGACGTGAGCGTCTTCGCCTTTCCGATCGTCGGCGGCGCGAGCATGTTCGCGCTGTGGGCCACCGCGCGGCAGGGAGTGGGCTCCGAGGCGCTGGAGGCCGCACTGCGCGTCGAGATCGACCGGCTCGCTGCGGAGGGCCCGTCCGAGCCGGACCTCGAGCGGGTGCGGAACCTGCGCTCGGCGCAGGGGGCCGGCATGCTCGAGCGCATCGGCGAGCGGGCCGATCGGCTGTCGATGTACGCCTGCCTCTTCGACGAGCCCGAGCGCATCCGCACCGAGGTCCAGCGCTATCGGGCCGTGGACGCCGGCCGCGTCCGCGACGCGATGCAGGCATCCGTCCACGACCGCAACCGGCTGACGCTCACGTACGTGCCGGCCGAGGCGGCGCCGTGATCGCGCGACCTCCGGCCGCCGCCCCGCGGCCGTATCGGTTCCCGGACTTCGCTCGCCACCGTCTGGACAACGGCCTGTCCGTCTGGCTCGTCCCCCTTCGCGACCGTGAGCTCGTCAGCGTCCAGCTCCTGACCGATGCGGGCGCCGCCGCCGAGGATGAGCCGGCAGGCGGGGTCGCGGCACTCACGGCGCAGCTGCTCGTCACCGGCACCGAGCGGCTGGACGCGTCCGCCTTCGCGGAGACGACCGAACGCCTCGGGATCGAGGTCAGCAGCGAGTCGTCGTGGGACAGCGCGCGCGCCGGGTTCGTGGCACTCGGCGAGCACCTCGAGGCGGGGCTTGCGCTGCTGGCCGAGATGATCCGCACGCCCCGCCTCGACAACGGCGAGTTCGATCGGCTCAAGGCCGAGCGACTGAACGAGATCCTCCAGTCGCGGGCGGATCCGGGCAGGCTCGCGGACGAGAGCTTCCTCCGCGAGCTCTTCGCCGACGGAGTCCCGTACGGGCGGGTCTCGGGTGGCACGCCCGAGACCGTCGAGGGCCTCACCGTCGACGACGCGCGGGCCTTCCACGCCACCCGCTATGCCCCCGGCACCGCACACCTCATCCTGGCCGGGGCATTCGACGAGGCCGATGCGCTGTCGGCGATCGAGCGGCAGCTCGGCGACTGGCGCGGCGCAGCCAGCGGCCATCGGACGATCGAGCCGCGCACGCGTGCCGGACGCCGCGTCGTCCTGGTGGACCGCCCGGGCTCCGTCCAGAGCGAGCTCCGCGTGGGCCACCTGGGGATCGACCGCCACGACCCGCGCATGTTCCCGGCCACGGTGATGGCGGCCCTCCTGGGCGGGGTGTTCGGCAGCCGCCTCAACCTCCGGCTGCGGGAAGACCTCGGTTACACGTACGGGGCGCGGTGCTCGTTCGACCCACGGCGCGCGGCGGGTCCGTTCACGGCCACCGCCGCGGTGCAGACCGAGGTGACGGCGGGCGCCATCCGGGAACTCCTGGGTCAGCTCGACCGCATCCGCGACGAGGCGCCCGGCGAGACGGAGCTCGCCGAGGTGCGCGACTACCTGATCGGCGTCTTCCCGCTCCGGTTCGAGACCACGCCCGGCATCGCCGGCGCGATCGAGCCGCTCGCCGTCTACGGGCTCCCCGACGACTACTGGCAGACGTACCGAGAGCACATCGAGGCGGTCCGCATCGCCGACGTCCAGGCCGTTGCGCGCGAGCTCGTCCGGCCCGACGAGGCGCTCATCCTGCTGACCGGGGACGCGTCGCGCGTGCGCGAGGAGCTCGAGCGCGCCGCCTTCGGCCCGCTCAGGGTGATCGCCGCGCCCTAGGCCTCGGCCACGCGGTCTGCCGGCTCCGCGGCAGTCTCGTGCGCTTCACCGGGGGCGTCGGTCGCCTCGCCCGCGGCGCCGGGGGTCGGCCAGCGGAGGGCGAAGACCGCGCCCGGCGCGCGCTGCTCCAGCTCGACGGTTCCACCCATGGCCGACATCGTCGCGTGCACCAGGTAGAGGCCGAGTCCCAGGCCACGGCCCGCCGCCACGCGGTCACGGAAGAGGCGCTCGGCGATGTCGTCCGCGACGCCAGGCCCCTCGTCCCGCACGCGCAGGGTCACCGTCTCGCCTTCCTCCACCTCCACGTGGATCGGCGTGCCCGGGGTCGCGTAGCGGTCGGCATTCGTCAGAAGGTTGGTGATGGCCTGCTCAGTGAGGTGGCGATCACCGACGACCACGAGGTGCGGCGGCATGCTGACCTTCACGTCGCGATCGCCGCCTCGCGCGCGCAGCCGTTCGACGGCCTCGTCCAGCGCGAGCGCCAGTGGGAAGTCCTCGCGGCGGGCCTCGACCCGGCCGCTGTCCGCGCGCGAGTAGAGCTCGAGGCGCTCGAGGATACCGATCGCGGCGTCGACCGACTCCAGGGCGCGGGACACGTGCCCCTGCGCCCGCTTCGCAAGCTTCGGGTCGCGGTGTGCGAGCTCGATGCGCGCCTTGGCGACCGCGAGTGGATTGCGGAGCTCGTGCGCCACGAAGCTCGCGAAGCGCGACAGCCGGCGCCGCTCGTCCTCCTCCTTGCCGACGTCCCGCAGGAGCAGCACGGTCCCCCCACCCGGCACCGGCGTGCCCTCGACGTCGACGATCAGGTCCCGTCCGGACATCGGCACCCGCAACGTGAGGCGGCCCTTGAATGCCGCGGCATGTCCGCGGACCTGCGGCCAGTTCTCGCGCTCGAGGAGGTCTCCCTGCTCGTCCCGGGGCAGTGCCACGCGCCCCCAGTCGTCGAGGGCGCGCTCGACGAAGCTTCGGCCGAAGAGCCGCAGCGCGGCTCGATTGCCGTACGTGCCAAGGAGCTGGTCGTCGTACACGATGAGCGGCTCGGGGATGGCCTCGGCAACCTCCTCCAGCCGCTTTCGCTCACGCTCGGCTGCGGCGAGCGCCGCGTCGAGCTCCCGTCGGGCGGCTTCGCTGCGCTCGCGCTCGGCCGCAAGATCCCTTGCCGCTGCGCCGCTGGTGTCGAGGGCCTCCGCAACCTGGCGGCGGGTGTGCTCGAGGCGCAGCACGAGGAAGACGATTACCGGCGAGCCGAGCATGAAGATCGCCAGGCGCACGAGGTCGGCCACCCCCGGGCGGATGGCGTCACCGCCCACGATCGCGATCACGAGCAGCGCCAGGGCCGCGGCCGCATAGGCCCACGCCGCCGCCGCCGCGCCGAGGACGAGCCCGATGACGGCGACGGTGAGCACCAGCAGGACCGCGTAGGGCAGGTAGTCGCCGCCAGGGCCGGACGTCAGCGCACCGACCACCGTCACGGTTGCCCCCAGGAGGGCGCCGAGCGCGGCCGAGCGATTTGCCCGGAGGATGATCATCTCCGTCGGGAGCCTAGCACCGCGCGACCGCTCAATCGGCACCGTTCCGGCCGCGGCGGCGTGCCGCGGCCAGCCGCGCCCGTGCGGCGGCGATGCGCCGCCACGGATTGTGGACGACCCTGGCATCGAGGGCGCGGGGATGGTCGCCTCGCGCGATGGCGGCCAGCAGGAGTGAGGCGCGGTCGAGCTGTCCGGCCTCGGTGAGCAGCTGGACCAGGCTGAACAATCGGCCAGGGTCGCTCACGGGCGCTGCCATGACCCGCTCGACGAGCTCGGCGGCGCGGCCGGAGTGCCCGGCGCGGCGGTGGGCGACGATGGCGGCGCGATAGTCGGTGAAGCTCGGCTCGATGCCGATCGACTCCAGGAAGTTCAGGAGCAGCTCAGCGTTCTCGGCCCGCTGGGCGGGCCGGCCGCGCCGCACGTGACGATCGCGGTACTCGCCGAGCAGGGCACGCATCTCACGCTGCGCCCATCTTCGCGCGGTCGATCCGTCCGGCTGCGCGTCGGCGATCCCGGCGAACAGCATGGCGCCACGGAGCTGCTCCCCCGAGGCGAGGTATGCCTCCCGCAGCCGCGCGTCCACGACCTCGGCGAACGGCGGCCGCAGGGCGACCATTCGCTCGAGTGCCCCGATCCAGTCGTCCGTCCGCCCGCGCTCGGAATAGTGGCGAGCGGCAAAGCGCAGCCAGTAGCGCTCGTCGTGCTCGCGCCAGTCCTCCCCGGAGATGTGGTGCTCGACGATCCAGCGCTCCGATGCCGCCGGACCGGCCATGAAGACCTCGGCCGGCACCCGGAAGCCCGCCACCGAGCGCCACTGCGGCTGGTGCCACGGGCTCGCCTCCGCCGGCTCCAGACGGCGGAGCCGGGGCCGCCGCGGCGCGCGCGGGGCCTCGCCGTCGTCCAGCGGCCACTCGAGGGTGGCCTGCCGGCCCGCTTCGACGTCGTAGTCGTAGTGCAGCCGGCGAACGGGGTCGCGCAGCTCGGTCCACGCACGGTTGAGGATGGAGGTGCGCCGCGTGGCGACCTCGGAGCTGTGGGCGCGGTCGGGGTGATGGCGCAGGACCGCCTCGCGGAACGCGCTGCGCAGCTCGCTCGTCGACGCGGAGGGCTCCGTCCCGAGCACCTCGTAGTAATCCCGTGTCTCGGTGCGGGGGCGCTCGATGGCGGACATACGGAGTCGAGTCTAGCGCCGCGGCTCGGCCGCGAGTGCAGTTCGCTATGCTCTCGCCATGCCTGCCACGCCCAGCCCCGGGCAGGCCCGGGCCGGCCACCTGCTCATGATCGGCGGGGCGGAGGAGAAGCTTCGCCAGCGCCAGATCCTGACGCGCTTCGTGGCGCTCGCCGGTGGGCCCGAGGCACGCGTCGTCGTCATCTCCACCGCCTCGTCGCTCGGCGACGAGGCGACCGAGCTCTACATCTCGCTCTTCCGCCAGATGGGCATCCCCGACGTCCGCGGCATGCGGCCCCTCGTCCGCGAGGACGCCAACGACCGGCGGCTGGTGGCCTTGGTCGAGGACGCGACGGCGATCTTCATGACCGGTGGCAACCAGCTGCGCCTGTCGAGCGTGATCGGCGGCACGGCGCTCGGGCGAGCCATCGTCGAGCGGCATCGCCACGGGGCGATCGTCGCGGGCACGAGTGCGGGCGCATCGGCCATCGCCAGCCACATGGTCGCGTTCGGCACCAGCGGCGCCACGCCGAAGCAGCGCATGACCCAGATGAGCGCCGGGCTCGGCCTGCTTCCGGGCGTGCTCATCGACCAGCACTTCGAGCAGCGCAACCGGTTCGGCCGCCTCCTTGCGCTCATCGCGCAGTCGCCGTCGCTTCTCGGCATCGGGGTCGACGAGGACACCGCCGCGCTCGTCAGCCCGAAGGGCATCCTCGAGGTCCTCGGCAAGGGATCCGTCACCATCCTCGACCCGGCTCACCTCCACACCGACGCATACGAGGTGAAGCGCCATCGGCCGATGATGGTCTCGGGAGTCGTGCTCCACTCGCTGCCCTCGGGCTACCGATTCGACCTCCGCCGGCGACGCCTCATGGCGCCGCTTCGCGCCGTCAGCGCCACCGACCGTGAGCTCGCGAGCCTGCGCGCGGCGACGAACCAGACGCGCCGTCTGATCCAGCGCATCGCGGCCGAGGGGGCCGACGACACGGCACCGCTGCGCGCGCAGCGCCGCGCGCTCCGCGCCCGCCGCATGGAGGAGGCGAGCGAGTGACGACGGCGGGCAAGCCGCGGCCGGCCGCCGCCCACGCCCGCCGCACGCGTGAGGCCCCCGCCGGCCTGGCGCCGCACGCGGAGCTGAGGATCCTCGAGACCCGCGTCTACCGCGGCCCGAACTACTGGAACTACGACCCCGCGATCAAGCTCATCGTCGACCTCGGCATCCTGGAGCAGTTTCCCTCGAACACCATCCCGGGCTTCGTCGATGCGCTCCTCGACATGCTTCCAGGGGTCGGCCAGCACACCTGTGGCACCGGGCGGGCGGGCGGCTTCGAGCAGCGGCTGCGCGACGGCACCTGGGTCGGCCACGTCGCCGAGCACGTCGCCCTCCAGCTGCAGAGGGAGGCGGGCACCGAGGTCGGGCGCGGGAAGACGCGCGGCACCGGTGAGGCCGGGCGATACCACGTCGTGTACTCCTACGCGGAGGAGTCGGTGGGCCTCGCCGCCGGCCGGCTCGCCGTTCGGCTCGTCAACCACCTCATCGAGGTCGACCCGAGCTTCGACTTCCGTGTCGAGCTCGAGGCGCTCATCCTCCTCGCCGAGCGCGCGGCGTTCGGCCCGTCGACGCAGGCCATCGTCGACGAGGCGGCGCTGCGCGACATCCCCTACATCCGCCTGAACGAGCAGTCCCTCGTCCAGCTCGGCCACGGGATCCACCAGAAGCGCATCCGGGCCACGATGAGCTCCGGGACGGGAGCCCTGGCGGTCGACATCGCCGGGGACAAGAAGCTCACCAACCGCCTCCTCGCGGCGACCGGCGTGCCGGTCCCGCGCTCGGAGCTGGTGCGCGACGAGGAGGCCGCGGTCAAGGCGGCCGCCCGCATCGGCTATCCGGTGGCGGTCAAGCCCCTCGACGGCAACCACGGCCGCGGCGTGATGCTCAATCTGACCGACGAGGCCGCCGTGCGCGAGGCGTACCGCCTGGCCCGCGCGCAGAGCCGCGGCGGCGGGGTCGTCGTGGAGTCGTACCTCGTCGGGAACGACTACCGCTGCCTGGTCATCGGCGGCGTGCTGCGGGCCGTCGCGCAGCGCGTGCCGGCGCACGTCGACGGCGACGGACGGAAGGCCCTCGCGGAGCTGGTCGAGATCACGAATGCCGATGCGCGCCGCGGCATCGGCCACGAGAAGGTGCTCACCCGCATCCTGGTGGACGACGAGTCGGTGAGCTACGCGCGCGAGCAGGGCTTCGAGATGTCCGACGTCCCGCCCCGTGCCCAGCGGGTGTACCTGAAGCGGACCGGCAACATGAGCACCGGCGGCATCAGCATCGACCGCACCGAGGAGGCGCATCCGGACAACGTCGAGATCGCGGAGCTCGCGGCGCGCGTCGTCGGCCTCGACATCGCGGGCATCGACGTGGTGTGCCCCGACATCGGCGTGCCGATCCGAGAGACCGGCGGCGGCATCGTCGAGATCAACGCGGCGCCCGGCTTCCGGATGCACACCAACCCGACAGAGGGCGAGCCGCAGTACGTGGCCAAGCCTGTGATCGACATGCTCTTCCCGCCCGGTACGCCCGCCCGCATCCCCATCGTGGCCGTGACCGGATCGAACGGCAAGACGACGACGGCGCGGATGATCGCGCACATCCTCAAGGGCATGGGCCGCAAGGTCGGCCTGACGAGCACCGATGGCATCTACGTCGATGGCAGGATCGTGCGACGGGCCGATGCCTCCGGCCCGCGCTCCGCGTCGATGGTGCTCCAGAACCCGACGGTCGACCTCGCGGTCTTCGAGGTCGCGCGCGGCGGCATCCTGCGCGAGGGGCTCGGCTACGGCCGCAACGACGTGGCCGTCGTCCTGAACGTGACCGGCGACCACCTGGGCCTCGGCGGCATCACGAGCATCAGGCAGCTCGCGGAGGTCAAGCGCGTGGTGGTCGAGGCCGTGCCGCGCGACGGGGTCGCGGTCCTCAACGCAGACGACCCGCTGGTGGTCGCCATGGCGCGGCACTCGTCGGGATCGGTCATCTACTTCTCGCTCGATCCGGAGAACGAGCGGATCAAGTTCCAGGCCTCACGCGGCCGTCGCGCGGTGACGATCGAGCCCGGGCGAAACGGAGAGATGATCGTCCTGCGGCAGGGCCGCAAGAGCATGAACCTCGTCTGGACGCACCTCATCCCGGCCACGTTCGAGGGACGCGCGCGGATGAACGTCCAGAACGCGCTCGCCGCGACCGCCGCCGCCTGGGCCGCCGGCGCCCATCTGCACGACATCCGCCAGGGGCTGCGCACCTTCACCACCAGCTACTTCATGGCGCCGGGCCGCCTGAACATGTTCGAGCTCGACGGCTACCGGGTCATCGTCGACTACGCGCACAACCCGCCCGCCCTCGAGGCGCTGGGCGACTTCGTGGAGCGGCTGACCGAGCCGTCGTCGGGCGGGGCGCGGCCACAGGTCACGGGGCGGCGCATCGGCGTGATCGCCACCGCGGGCGACCGGCGCGACGAGGACATCCGCGACCTGGGGCGGACCGCGGCGCGCTACTTCGACGAGATCGTCATCCGCGAGGACTCGAACAATCGCGGCCGCCCGGTCGGCGGCACCGCGTCGCTCATCGACGAGGGCATCCGCGGCGCCCCGGCCGGGACGTCGCGGGTGAAGGCGGTGACGACCGTGCTCGACGAGCTGGAGGCGACGCGCCACGCGCTGGGCGTCGCCCACGAGGGTGACGTGGTCGTCGTCTGTGTCGACCATGCCAACCAGGTCTGGAAGGAGCTCCAGCGCCGGGAGCACGGGGCCGCCGCGGAGACCGACGGTCTGCGCGCTGTCATCGGCATCGACGACGAGGCGGACGAGGTCGAGATCGAGACCTGATCACCGGCGGCCGAGCACCGTCCGCAGGCGGCCGGCGGTCACCTGGCGGAAGCCCTGGGAGGTCAGCCACCCGAACAGCTCGCCGCGCTCGACGTGCGCCATCACCGCGCAGACGTCGCCGCGCCTGGCTCGGCCGAGGAGGGCCTGGAGGGCTGCGAGCTCAGTCGGCTCCGCGGGGATCTCGTCACCGTAGCCGCCCTCCACCGCGCCCCGGCGCAGGATCTCGTTCATGTCCTCGAGCGTGCGGCCCCGGAGGTAGTGGTGTTTCTCGGCGATGACCAGGTCGTCGGCCGAGCCCGCCAGGACGCCGATCCGGCGCAGGATCTCGTCGGTCCGGTCGCCGGCCGTGCCGAAGGCCAGCCGGAACCGGTGCCGGCCGGCGACGGCGCGGGCCACCTCCATGAGCCCGACGAGGCCGGCCTCGTTGTGCGCGAAGTCGATCACCGCGAACGTGCCGCGCCGCTCGAAGAGGTTGAGGCGGCCCGGGTTGGCCTGTGTGTCGGCGCCGAACGATCGCAGGCCGTCGGCGATCTGCGCGGCGTCGAGCCCGAGCGCGTCACAGGCGGCGGCCGCCGCGAGCGCGTTGGCGATGTTGTATCGCGACAGCCCGGCCACCGTGACCGGCAGGTCGGCCGCGGCCCCGAGGCCCCGCGAGGGTCGTCCGGCGGCCCGCAGCACGAGCCGACCGCGGTCGAGCACCGCGGCGCGCCCGCCCTCCGCGAGCGCCTCCGCCACCCCCGCCGCGCGCGGCGAGAGGCTGAACGCGTAGAGCTGGGCGTGGGTCCGCCGCCGCATGTCCCACACGAGCGGATCCTGGGCGTTCAGGACCGCCCAGCCGGCGCGCCGCGTGATGCGCACGATGGCGCTCTTCACGTCCGCCAGCTCCTCGAGCGTGTCGATTCCCTGCAACCCGAGGTGGTCGGCACTCACGTTGGTCACCACGCTCACGTCGTTCGCCGCGTAGCCGATGCCACGCAGCAGGATCCCGCCACGCGCCGTCTCGAGGACCGCGAGGTCCAGCCCCGGTTCCGCGAGCACGCGGCTGGCGCCGCCGAAGCCCGTCCAGTCCCCCGCCTCGACGAGCGCGTCGCGCACGTGGATCCCGTCCGAGTTCGTCATCCCGACGCTGAGGCCGGCGGCGCTCGCGACGTGGGCGATGAGGCGCGTCGTGGTGCTCTTCCCGTTCGTCCCCGTGACCGCGACGATCGGGATGCGCGGCCGCGGCAGGTCCGGCAGCGGACCCAGGGCCACGACGCGCAGGCCGGCGAGCTCGCGTCGCTCGCTCGAGCGGCCCAGCGCCAGGCGCGCCGCCGCCGCGCCGATGGCCTGCGAGATTGCCCGGCGGCGCCACGGAAACGCCATCGTCGTACGACGCCGATCGACGGAATGACGGGCCGTCGTCCGGGGGGAGGGCAGGTCCAGCCGGACGTGCAGCGCACGGACCGCCGCCGCGGCCGCCCGCGCCACGGCGTGCGCGTCGCCGGGGACGTCGCCGCGGAACTCGATCTGGACCGCGGGGCGAGTGAAGAAGCGGTTCGGGCCGTCGAGGACGCGGAGCTCGACGAGCTCCACACCCGACCCGGGCGCGTCGGCCTCGTGCGGCATGGCCGTGAGTATATTGGCGCCCATGCCCGACCTGGCCGCCCTGCGCGAGCGCGTGGAGGCGCAGCTGCCCGACTACCTCGCCACGCTCGAGCAGCTCGTCAACGTCGACTGCGGCTCGTACACGCCCGAGGGCGTGAACCGGGTCGCCGACGTCGTGGCCGATGCGCTGCATGCCATCGGGGCGCACGTCGAGCGCATCCCGCACCGGCCGACCGGTGAGCAGCAGCAGCTCGGCGACCTCGTGATCGGCCGCGTCTCCGGATCCGGGCCGCGGCTGCTGCTCATCGGGCACATGGACACTGTCTTCGATCCGGGGACCGCCGCCGCGCGCCCGTATCGGTCCGACGGTGGGCGCGCCTTCGGACCCGGCGTCACCGACATGAAGTCCGGCCTGCTGGCCGGCCTCCATGCCGTCCAGGCACTGCGCGCCACGGGCGCGCGGCCGTCGCTCACGTTCGTCGCCAATCCCGACGAGGAGATCGGCTCGCCGTTCAGCTCGGCCCACATCCGCCGCCTCGTGCCGGAGCACGACGCGGCCCTGGTGCTCGAGTGTGCGCGCGCGAACGGCGACATCGTGAGCGCCCGCAAGGGGATCGCCGACTTCCACGTCACGTTCACCGGACGCGCGGCGCACGCGGGCGTCGAGCCTGAGAAGGGCCGGAGCGCCATCGTCGAGGCGGCGCACAAGGTCCTCGCCCTCCACGCGCTCAACGGCCGCTGGCCGAGCGTCACCGTCAACGCCGGCGTCATCCGCGGTGGCACGCGGCCGAACGTCGTCGCCGAGCGCTGTGAGATCCACGTCGACGTGCGGGCGGCGACGGTCGAGGAGTTCGACGCCGCCACCGCCGAGGTTCAGCGCATCGTTGACGCGACGCACGTCGAGGGCATCCGGAGCGAGCTGCGGCGCTCGGCCGGCCACCCGCCGATGGAGAAGGGCCAGGCCTCCGCGCGCCTCGTCGCGCTCGCCGTCTCGATCGCGGGCGACCTCGGATTCGAGCTGCGCGACGCGACCACCGGCGGCGCGAGCGACGCCAATACGACCTCGGCGGCGGGGCTGCCGACGCTCGACGGCCTGGGCCCCATCGGCGGCGACGACCACTCGGTGGACGAGTGGCTCGACCTCGGCAGCGTGGTGCCGCGCACGACGCTGCTCGCCGGACTCATGGCGCGCATCGGCGAGGCGCTCTAGGATGGCCTCCCGTGACCGATGAGTTCCGCCACCGCACCTCGCTCCAGGTGCGATTCCGCGACATCGATGCGTTCGGGCACGTGAACAACGCGGTCTTCTTCAGCTACGTGGAGCAGGCGCGCATCCGGTACCTGCTCGACGTCCTGGCGTCGGGCCAGCCGTTCGATCGGCTTCCGCTCATCCTGGCCCGCGTCGAGCTCGACTTCCGCTCCCCGATCTTCTTCGGCGACGAGGTGACCGTCGAGACGCGCGTCGACCGCATCGGTCGCTCGAGCCTCGGCATGAGCCACCGCATGACGGCGGGAGCCGATGGCCGGCTGGTGGGTGACGTCCGGACAGTGCTCGTCGCGTACGACTACGAGGCCTCCGCGCCGATTCCCGTCCCCGACGAGTGGCGGGCGCGAATCGCCGAGCACGAGGGCCGCGCCCTGGATACCGATGCGCCGCGGCCGGCCGCGGCCGCCGCGGGCTGAGGGCGCGCAGCGATGGCCGATCAGCAGCGGTTCGACGTCCTGATCCTCGGCGGCGGGATGAGCTACGTCGGCGCCATCCGCGCCGCGCAGCTGGGGTTGTCGGTCGGCCTCGTGGAGCGCGACAAGCTCGGCGGCACGTGCCTGAACCGCGGCTGCATCCCGTCGAAGGCACTGCTCGAGACCGCCGACCTCCTGCACCGCGTCACCGAGCAGGGGGCCGAGTTCGGACTCGCCGGAAACGATCATGTCAGCCTGGACTACGCCGCGCTCGCCAGGCGCCGCGACGCCGTCGTCGACAAGCACGTGTCGGGCGTCGAGTTCCTCATGAAGAAGAACAGGGTCACCGTCCTGAACGGCCAGGGAGTGGTCACGGGCCCTACGACGGTGCGGGTGAGCGGCGGCTCCTCGGGCGACGTCGAGGCGAGCGGCGGGCACCTCATCCTGGCCACGGGCTCCGCGCCGCGGTCGCTGCCCGGGCTCGAGCCCGACGGCGAGCTCATCATCACCTCCGACGAGGCGCTCACCCGCAACGACGTTCCACGCAGGATCGCCATCGTCGGCGCCGGCGCGATCGGGGTCGAGTGGGCCAGCATGTACCGCGACTTCGGCGCCGAAGTGACGCTCATCGAGTTCGCGGACCGCATCGTGCCGCTCGAGGATCCCGAGATAGGCAAGGAGCTGACGCGCGTCTTTCGCAAGCGCGGCATCGCCATCCACACGGCGAGCACCATCGACCCGGAGACCGTCGACCGGACTCGAGACCGGGAGGTGGCCTTCCAGGTGGCAACCAAGGACGGGTCGAAGCGCACGGACGTCGCCACGGACGTGATCCTTGTCGCGGTCGGGAGACGGCCGCTCACCGAGGGCATCGGCCTCGAGAGCGTCGCGGGCATCGAGCTCGACCGTGGCTACGTGAAGGTGGACGAGTACATGCGCACCGGGGCGGAGCGGGTGTACGCGATCGGCGACATCGTCCCGGGCTTCGCGCTGGCCCACGTCGCCAGCCACGAGGCGGTCGTGGCGGTCGAGCACCTCGCCGGGCACGACCCCGAGCCGGTGCGCATGGACCTCATGCCGCGGGTGACCTTCTGCCGCCCGCAGATCGGATCGGTGGGCCTCTCCGAGGAGGAGGCGAAGGCCGCCGGGCACGACGTGAAGACCGGCTCCTTCCCGTTCCGGGCGCTCGGCAAGGCAACGATCGTCGGCGAGGTCGACGGGTTCGCCAAGTTCGTCGCCGATGCGGACACGGGCGCCCTGCTCGGCGCCCACATCATCGGCCCGCATGCCGGCGACCTCCTCGCGGAGCCCACGTTGGCACGCCTCGTGGAGGGAACGGCCGCCGAGATCGCGATGAGCGTCCACGCCCACCCGACGCTCACCGAGGTCCTGGCCGAGGCGGCGCTCGCGGTGGACGGCGCGGCCATCCACGTGTGACGCTGCCTCAGAGGAGGAGCAGGTGACTGATACGAAGACGACGACGCGGCCCCGCCACCACGACCTCGGGCTCTCGGACGAGGACGTGCTGGCCATGTACCGGGCCATGCTCCTCGCCCGTGCCGTCGACGAGCGCATGTGGCTCATGCAGCGCGCGGGCAAGATCGCCTTCATCATCTCCGGCCAGGGCCACGAGGGAGCGCAGGTCGCGACCTCCTGGCCGATGCGCCGGGGCCAGGACTGGATGGCGCCCTTCTACCGCTCAATCGCGAGCACCATGACCTTCGGCATGAGCGCCGAGGACATCATCACCGCGCACCTCGCCAAGAGCGACGACGTGAGCTCGGGCGGGCGGCAGATGCCCGGACACTACGGCGGCGCGCGTTTCAACATCGTCAGCCTGTCGAGCCCGGTGGGAACGCAGGTGCTGCACGCCGTCGGCATCGCCATGGGGGCATGGGTGCGCGGCGACGACGTCGTCGCCATGACCCAGTTCGGCGAGGGAACCGCCAACCAGGGCGAGGTCCATGAGGCGATGAACTTCGCCGGAGTCCACAGGCTGCCGGTGATCTTCGTGTGCGAGAACAACGGCTACGCCATCAGCGTTCCGCTCGAGCGCCAGGTCGCCGGCGGGTCGGTGTCGGCCCGTGGAGCCGGCTACGGGATGCCCGGCATCGACGTGGACGGTGGGGACGTCCTCGCCTGCTTCGCAGCGGCGCGCGAGGCGCATGAACGAGCCAGACGGGGCGAGGGCCCGACGCTCATCGAGGCGCACGTCGTGCGGCTCACGAGCCATTCGTCCGACGACGACCAGCGGCGCTACCGCGACCCGGACGAGGTCGACGCGCTCAAGGAGCGCGACCCGATCCCGCGCTTCGCGAACGAGCTACGGGCCTCCGGAGTGCTCAGCGACGAGCGCGAGGAGCAGCTGCGCGCCGAGGTGAAGGCGGAGGTGAACGAGGCCTCGAAGCGCGCGGAGGCGCGTCCCGACCCGGACGCGCATGACGCTCACGAGCGCGTGTACGCGGAGCCGATCCCGGGCGGCGGGACCGCCGAGCCGATGGCGCCGATCCCGGGGGAGGCCCGCTGATGGCCGAGCTCAATATCCTCGAGGCGATCCGCAGCGCGATGGACGAGGAGATGGAGCGCGACGATCGCGTCATGGTCCTCGGCGAGGACGTCGGCAGGAAGGGCGGCGTCTTCGGCGCCACCGAGGGCCTGTGGGCGAAGTACGGCGACAAGCGCGTGCTCGACACGCCGCTCACCGAGGGGATGATCGCCGGCGCCGCGATGGGTGCCGCGGTGTACGGCCTGCGCCCGATCGCCGAGATACAGTTCGCCGACTTCGTGTATCCGGCATTCAACCAGATCGTGTCGGAGATCAGCCGCATCCACTACCGATCGAACGGCACGTTCACCGTCCCGCTGGTGATCCGCATGCCGTACGGGGGCGGCGTCCACGGCGCGCTCTACCACAGCCAGTCGAACGAGGGGTACTTCGCGTCGACGGTGGGGCTCAAGGTGCTCGCGCCCGGCACCCCGGCCGACGCGAAGGGCCTCCTCAAGGCGGCGATCCGCGATCCGGACCCGGTCATGTTCTTCGAGCACAAGAAGACGTACCGGCTGTTCAAGGCCGAGGTGCCCGACGGCGACACGGTCGTGCCCATCGGCAAGGCACAGGTCGCGCGCGAGGGCAAGCACCTGTCGATCTTCTGCTACGGCTTCATGCGCACCTGTGCGCTCGAGGCCGCGGAGACGCTCGCCCGGGAGGACGGCGTCGAGGCCGAGGTCGTCGACCTGCGCACGCTGCGCCCGCTCGATACCGCGACGGTCCTGGGCTCGGTCCGGAAGACCGGGAAGGCGCTCGTGGTGCACGAGGCGAATCGGTTCGGGGGCTTCGGGGCCGAGGTCGCCGCCACCATCGCCGAGAAGGCCTTCGAGCATCTCGACGGCCCGGTCACTCGCCTTGCCGGACCGGAGGTGCCGGGGGTGCCGTACCACCACGCGCTCGAGGAGTGGTTCATGATCGACCCCGCTCGCATCGTGGCCGCCGCGCGCGCGCTGGCCGCGTACTGAGGGGACAATGGTCCATCACGACATCCACCACGGCGCCGACATCGGCGCGCGGCGTGACCTGCATCGGCTGACACGCGGCGCCGTCGGCTCGGAGGCCGTCAACCCGTAGCCAGGAGCGCCACCATGGCAACCACGATCAAGATGCCGCAGCTCGGCGAGTCGGTCACCGAGGGGACGATCGAGCGCTGGCTGGTGAAGGAGGGCGACACGGTCGCCCAGTACGACCCGCTCTTCGAGGTCGTCACCGACAAGGTGAACGCCGAGGTTCCGGCCGAGGTGGCCGGCACCGTCACGAAGATCCTCGTGCCGAACGGAGAGACGGTGGCCGTCGGCACTCCTGTCGCCGAGATCGATGCCGATGCCGCCGGCGAGGCCGCCGGCGGTGAGTCCGAGACCGCCGAGGCAGCGCCGGCGCCGACCGCCGAGTCGCGCCCGGAGGCCGGGGCCGATGCTGTCCCCCAGGCCATCGAGCGGGAGGAGAGCCCGCCGGCGGGCGCGCAGGCAGGCGACGCGGCTCCGGCTGCGCAGCAGGAGCCGCAGGCGGAGGCCACGCCGGAGCGTGAGGCGGCAGCCCCGACGGGCGGGGCATCGGCGGCGCCCCCGGACGAGGACGAGGCGCGCTCGAACGGTTCGCCCCGAGAGTCCGGTGGCGACGGAGCTGCTTCCCGCATGACGCCGGCCGTTCGCCGCCTCGTACGCGAGCACGACATCGACGTGACCCAGCTCAAGGGCAGTGGGGCCGCCGGCCGCATCACGCGAGACGACGTGCTCGCGTTCATCAATCAGGGCACACGGCCCGGGACCGCGGCGGCGCCCCAGGAGTCCGCACAGCCGGCCGCGCCGGCCGCGCAGGCCCCCGCCCCGGCGGCCGAGGCCGCCACGCCCGCTCCGCAGCCCCAGGCCGCCGCAGCCGCGGCCCCGCCGTCGGGCCCGGTGCCCTCATCGGTCCCTGCGCCGTCAGGCGGAGACACCGAGATTCCGCTGTCGCAGATGCGCAAGGCGATCGCGCGAAAGATGACGCAGGTCAAGCAGACGGTCCCGCATGCGTACACGGTGGTCGAGGTCGACATGACCAACGTGGTGCGCTGGCGCGAGGCGAACACGATGGCGTTCAAGGCGCGCGAGGGCACCTCGCTGAGCTACGTCGCGGTCGTGATCAAGGCCGTCACGGAGACGCTGCGCCGGCACCCGACGCTCAACAGCCAGTTCGGCGAGGACAAGATCATCCTGAAGCAGGCCATGAACATCGGCATCGCCGTGGCGGTGGACAACGGGCTCATCGTCCCGGTGCTCCACAATGCCGATCAGCTCTCGATCAGCGGGGTGAACGCGCGGATCCGCGACATATCCAGCCGTGCCCACGCCGGGAAGCTCCGCCTCGATGAGCTCCAGGGCGGGACCTTCACGGTGAACAACACCGGCTGGTTCGGCTCAGTCAGCTCCATGCCGATCATCAACGCGCCCGAGGTCGCGATCCTGTCGATGGAGGCCATCGTCAAGCGGCCGCGGGTCGTGGAGGTCGGCGGCGAGGACGTGATCGCCATCCGCCACATGATGAACATGACCTGCAGCTTCGATCACCGCGTCCTCGACGGCGCCCAGGTCGGCTTCTTCCTGGCGGACGTGCGCAAGGTCCTCGAGGAGTGGAGTCCCGAGACTCCCATCGGCTGAGCGCGACCGGCCTAAGGTCCGACGGTCCGATGGCGGCCCGAGGAGAGGGCCGCCGGCCCGGAGCTGTCCTTGCCGCGCAGGCGCCGTACGGCCGGGATCCACGCCAGCGCGACGCCGGTCTGCAGGAGCACCCACAGGATGACGAGCAGGCCGGGCCCGCCGACGATGGCGCCGGGGATCGCCCACACGGTGATGCCGTCGATCACGCCCAGGGGGCCGAGCGATACCTCGCCCACGGAACCGCCCGATCCCCCCGGCTCGCCGACGGCCAGCGGTACTGCCCCCGCACCGGACCCAGCCGGAGCCGATGCGGACGGCAGGCCGCCCGTGCCGGGCGGGGTAGCGGCGACATTCTCGACGGCCGAGCCTGACGGCGTCGCCGAAGGGCTCGGCGTGGGTGAGGGGACGGGCGACGGAGGACGGACGGTGGGCGCAGGCGTGACCAGCCCGATCGAGGGCAGCGGCACGATCGGTGGCAAGGTCGGCAGGGGTTCGAGGGACAGGATCGGCGTGGGGGTCGGAGTGGGCGTCGGGGTCGGAGTCGGAGTTGGGGTCGGCGTGGGGCCGGGAACCACGAGGATCGCGAGAGCCACGCCGCCCTCGTCGATGCCGGCGCAATCCTGCCGAGCGTGCGCGTGGTTCGGCCAGGCCCAGGTGCCGGCCTGGGTGGGGACCGCTGTGATCGTGAACGTGATCGACTCCCCGAGCTCGAGCCGACCGCCGCCGCTCAGGCTGTGCACGGCGACCTTGTTGGGGAAGACCACCGCCTCCCACGCGGCGCCGTTCGAGGCGTTCCCTGCCGACGCGCCGATGATGCTGAAGCTCGCTGGCAGGTCCACCTCCAGGCAGCCCAGCTCGGTCAGCAGGTCAAGGCTCGTGGCGGTGAGGGTGAAGTTCGTCGCGACGCCGGATGACGCGGTCAGCGGCGTGGCGGTCAGCGTCCACAGGAGTAACCCGAGGGCGGGCGTGGCGGACGTCACGATCCCCACCACCGCCAACGCGGGAGCCAGGAAGCGACGGATCACGGTCGGCCTCGCGTCCACGGAGTCAATGGGCGGCGTAGGGCCGTGGCCGGGCATGGCGCCCGTCGCGGCCGCGCATGACGCCCACTGCAGGAATCCACGCGGCGGCGACCCCGGCCTGAAGCGCGACCCACAGGATTACCAACAGCCCCGGGCCGCCGACGACTGCGCCCGGTATGGCCCACACGGTCACGCCGTCGATCACGCCCAGCGGGCCGAGAGAAAGCTCGCCCGCAGCCTCGCCACTCCCCTCGGCACGTCCGACCGCGAGTGCGGCCGTTCGCGCGGAGGCCGCGGGCGGAGCGTCCGTCCCGCCGCCGACCGGCCGCGCCGCCACCACCGCCTGCGAGTCCGGGGATGCGGTGGGCGTCTCACTCGCCGGCGATGCAGGTGGAGTCTCCGGCGCCGATGGCGACGATGTCGGAGTCGCTGCCGGCAGCGGGGTCGGGAGAATCCGCGGCTGCTCCACCGGCGTGGCCGGGATCGGCGGCAGCGTCGCGATCGGCTCGGGGATCGGCTCGGCTGTCGGGGACGAGGTCGGGGAGGGGGTCGGGACCGGCGTCGGGGCGTGGGTAGGCTCGGAGGCGAGTGGCCCAGAGATCACGACCACGCGAGGAGCTGCCAGATCCCGCGCGTCATTGACGCACTCGTGCCCCGAGTAGGCGACCGCGGAGATGCCATGGGCGCCGGTCTGTACGGGGACTCCCGTCACCGCGAAGCTCAGCCATTCGCCGGCGCGCAGCTTCTGGTCGCCGTCGCCGGTATCGATCACCGCCGTCACCAGTTGGCCCGAGCGCCACGCCGTCCACACCTCGGCCGTGCTGCCGCCGGCTATCCATACCTCTCCGGGGTTGATCGCCGTCGGGATCTCGACGATGACGCACGCGATGCCCAGTAGCGGGTCGAGGTTCGTGGCCGTGAAGGTGAACGTCGTGTCGTCGCCGACGGCGGCGGTCGGGGGACTGACGGTCATCGTCCACAGGACGCCGGCTGAGACCGTCTGGGCTCCGATGGCGAGGAGGGTCGCCGTCGCCGTGATAGCTGCCGTGATGCCGCGCGCGCGGCGACGCATCACGCCACCTGCCGGGTGAGGCGCCACAGGCCGGTGGCCTTGTCGCCCGGGAGTGGCGCGTCGGCTGACGTCTCGATGCCGGTGATGAAGCAGGTCACGAGCTCCTCCTGGAGCTGCGTGCCGGCGGCGTCGCCGAGCCGCTTGAGCGCCTCCGCGATGGAGAGCGCCTTGCGATAGGGCCGGGTCGTCGTCATGGCCGAGAAGGCGTCGGCGACCGCAAGCAAGCGGCCGATGACCGGGATGCCCTCGCCCTCCAGGCCCTCGAGATAGCCCTTGCCATCCCAGCGCTCGTGGTGATGCTTGATCCCGGATCGAACGAGGTCGACGCGTGGGACGTCCCGAACGATCGCCTCGCCCAGGGCCACGTGCTGCTGGAAGACGCGGAACTCGTTGGCGGTGAGCTTTCCGGGCTTGCGCAGGAGCGCGTCGGGGATCCCGATCTTTCCGATGTCGTGGAGGAGGCCGCAGAGGTGGATCATGTCGAGCATCTCGTCGTCGAGCCCGAGCTGCCGGGCGAGGAAGACGGCGTAGCGCGCCACGTCCTCCGAATGCCGCTTCGTGTACCGATCCTTCGTGTCGACCGCGATCACCAGACCCTGGAGCACGTCGAAGCTGCCCGCCGTCACCTTCTCGCGGTCGTCTCGACTCGCCACGATCACGGAGTCGCCGCCGCTCGCCTTCGCCTCCGCCAGCGCAACGCTTGCCTCGGAGAGGAGATCGGTGACCGAGGCGGCATGTTCCGGGAACGCCGCGATGCCGACGCTGACGCTCACCGGCAGCTCCTCGTCGGAGGTGCGGAATCTCAGCGCGACCTCGCGCATGGATTCTTGCAACGTCCTGGCGCGGCGCTGCACGTCGGCGAGAGGGCTGTCCGGATAGACCAGGATGAACTCGTCGGGGCCATAGCGGGCGGCGTACGCGCCGGCCATCTCGAGGTCGCTCACCAGCCCGGCGACCAGCACCAGGACGTCGTCGCCGGCCTCGTGGCCGTGGGTGTCGTTGAAGAGCCGGAAGTTGTCGACGTCGACCAGCGCGACGGTGATGAGACGACCCTTCCCGCGGCCTTCGTCGACGGCGTCGGCCAGCAGCCCAACGACCGCGCCGTGATTCAGCATGCCGGTGAGGGCGTCGCGGCGTGTCGCCTCCACGAGCTGGGTCTGCTGGCGCGTGAGCCGCGCCTGCGCCGCGCGAAAGACGAAGTAGAGGATGGCCGCCAGGATCAGAGCCGCCGCGAGCGTGACGATCATGACGTCGCGCCGGGCC
>DASWGW010000029.1:0-5355 GCA_036393435.1 Candidatus Limnocylindria bacterium
CACCTGGCGTGACGTGGTTGCCCCGGAGCAGCACGTCACGAACCACGCCCGTGAGCTCCATCCCCTCGAACGGCGTGTAGTCGCTCGTGTGGTGGAGGTCGCTCTGCCGCATCGTGCGCCGTGCGCCAGGGTCCAGCAGCACGAGATCCGCGTCGCGGCCGACCTCGATGGCGCCCTTGGCCGGCAGCCCGAACAGACGTGCGGGCGCTTCCGAGAGTACCTCCACCAGGCGCTCGAGACCGATGCGTCCCTTCGCCACCCCCTCCGAGTACACGAGCGCGAGCAGGGTCTCGATGCCGGGGCCGCCGTTGCTGATCTCCGGGAAAGGCGGCGCCGGCATCCGCTTCTCGGTGTCGAGCCGGTCCGGGACGTGATCGCTGCCGACGACGTCGAGGATGCCGTCGCGCAGGCCGTCCCACAGCGCCTCGACGTCGCGGCGGGAGCGGAGCGGCGGCGAGATGACGCGCTTCATCACCTGGGCGTCGTCCGGATCGGCGTACAGCGCATCGGTCAGGACCAGGTAGTGCGGACAGGTCTCGGCGTAGACAGGCTCGCCCCTCCCCTTCGCATGGGCGACTGCATCCAGTGCCTCCTCGCACGACAGATGGACGATGTAGAGCGGCGCATCGGCTCGGCGGGCCATGTCGATGGCCCTGCGCGTCGCCTCGGCCTCGGCCGCCGCCGGACGCGTCAGCGCATGGTGCCGCGGGCCGATGTCGCCGCGCGCCAACGCCTCGGCCACGAGCGGGTCGATCATCGTGGGCTGCTCGCAGTGGACCTGGAGCATCCCGCCGTGCCGGGCCGCGACGCGCATTGCGCGCTCGAGGTCGTCATCGGCCAGGCGGAAGTCGTAGACCATAAACGCCTTGAAGGTCGGCGCGCCGGCTTCGATGAGCGCCGGGAGCTCGCCGATGGGGCCGTCCTGCTGGCCGGTGAGCACCGCGCACAGGCCGCAATCGATCGCTGACTCGCCGGCCGTGCGCTCCTGGAACTCCTCCATGCCGCGCAGCAACGATGCGGAGCCTTCCTCGCTGATGCCGGTCCCGGGATTGTTGAAGGTCAGGACGGTCGTCGTCCCACCACGCGCCGCGGCCATGGTGTCCCGCGCGAAGCGGTCCGGCTGCTCGCGCACCGGCAGGCGAAGGTGCGTGTGGACGTCGATCACCCCGGGCAGAACGAGCAGCCCGCCTGCGTCGATGACCTCCGCTCCCGCACGGTCCAGTGGCGAGCCCACTGCCTCGATGCGGCCGCCGCGGACCGCGATGTCCGCCCGCGAGACGCCCTCCGGCGCGACGACGGTCCCGCCGGCGATGACGATGTCGGTCAGGCGGTCAACCTGACGATGATCAGGAGCGCCGCTCCTGCGATCAGCCACTCCATCGGTCAGGCCTCCTCGCTGATCTCGATCTCCTGGGCGCCGTCCCAGAGCGTGCGACGACCGAGTTCGGCGAGCTGCTCCCGCCCGTCGACGATCGTCGCGAAATGGTTGCCGGCCAGCTGCCCCAGCTTCGAGTTGAACATGCACGCCCCGTATGGGAAGAGGATCTCGCACTCGCTGATGTCGCCCACGTAGATGAGCAGCTCGCCGGGCGAAGGGTGCGACGTGTGGTTCTCGTACCCGACTCCGGGTCGGGTCTCGCCGAAGGGGATCCACGTGGACTCCCCGCTCCACCGGCAGTGGATCAGGCGCGATCGGATCGGCAGCCACGACTGGAGCGCCTGGCGAGTCAACGGCGCCCCATCCTCCCAGCGTGCCGTGAAGCGCAGGTCCCCGACGCGGATCGCCAGATCGGTCATGCGCGGAGGATAGCGGGGAAGGCGGCGCATCGGTCATCATTCGAAGATGGCAGAGCCCCGCCCGACGATCAGCACCCACGTGCTCGATCTCGCCACCGGCGAACCGGCGCAGGGAGTTGGCGTCGCCCTCTTCAGGCTGGGCGAGGACGGGAGCCCCGAGCTCGTGAGCGACCTCCAGACCGATGCCGACGGCCGCATACGCGACCTCCTCGATGGCGGCGAGCTCACGGAGGGCGACTACCAGCTTGCCTTCGACGTGGGCGGCTATGCGGATGACCCCGACGCGTTCTTCCAGAGCGCCGCGTTCGCGCTGCGCGTGACCGACACCACCCGCTCATACCACGTGCCGCTCCTGCTCAGTCCATATGGCATGAGCACCTACCGCGGCAGCTGAGGTGCCAGCCCTGCCGTCAATTTCGCAGCTGAACCGGATGCCTCCGGCCACGTTCGCCGAGTCCGTCGCGCCGCTGTTCGAACGCGCGCCGCGGTTCCTGGCCCGCCTCGCGCGGGCCCGCCCCTTCGACCGGATGACGACGCTCTTTCGCGCCTCACGCCGGATCACGCGGGAGATGAGCGGCGATGAGCAGGTCGAGCTTCTCAACGCGCACCCGCGCATCGGGGCCGATCCGAATGCCGTCTCGCCGCTGTCCTACACGGAGCAGGGCTACGATCGCGCCCCTGCCCAGGCCGATGCCGCGATCGCGCGCCGGCTCCACGAGCTCAACGAGGCGTACGAGGCGCGCTTCGGATTCCGCTTTGTGATCTTCGTCGCGGGGCGGCCACGCAGCGCCATCATCCCGATCCTGGAGGAGGCGCTGACCGCCGAACGCGACCATGAGCTGCGCCGCGGCCTGGAGGACGTGGTGTCGATCGCCGAGGACCGCCTCCGGACGCTTCGCGCGGGCGCAGGGCCACGCCCTACCATCGGCGCATGAAGCACGAGATCCGCTACGGCAAGGCCGAGGTCCGGGTCTATCGCACGTACGCCGAACCACTGACGGGCATCACGACCATCCCCGAATCGCCGTTCACTGGGCGCGGCAACGCCCTCGTCGCGGCGGAGTTCGAGGTCATCGTGCGCGGGACGCAGTTCCTGGATGCGTACACCAGGGGCGACAATCGCCTGGTCGTGGCGACGGACACGATGAAGAACTTCATCCACGCCACCTCGCTGACCGCCCGTGCGCGAACGCTCGAGGAGTGGCTCCTGGAGGTCGGCACCGCGTTCCTCGACACGTACCCGCACATGGAGCGGCTCACCATGCTGGGCCGCGAGCTGCCCTTCCCCGCGGCGATCGTGCCGGCCGAGCCGGACGGCTTCGCCGCGTCGGAGCGCCTCTTCAACCGGGACCGATGCGACCACGGGACGGCGCGCCTGGAGCTCGAACGCGACGACGCGGGCGCGGTGCGCATCACCGACCACGAATGCGGGCGCAGCGGCCTGCAGCTCATCAAGCTCACCGGCTCCGCGTTCGCCGACTTCGCGCGCGACGAGCACACGACCCTGCCCGAACGCCCCGATCGGCCGCTCTACATCTGGTGCGACGTCGGCTGGCGCTACGCGGATCCCTCGCACGCCGTGCTCGCCGATCCTGCGCGCTACGTGGCCGCCGAGCAGGTCGCCGACCTCGCGGCGGCCGTCTTCCACGACTTCGTCAGCCTCTCGATCCAGCACCTCGTCAACGAGATCGGGACGCGGATGCTCGACCGCTGGCCGCAGCTGGCCGAGGTCAGCTTCGACGCGCAGAACCGGCTCTGGGACGTTGCGGCGCAATCGGCGGAAGACCCGCGCATTCGCTCGTACAGCGACCCTCCGCCTCCCTACGGCCACATCGGCCTCGTCCTGCGGCGCCGGGACTGAGGGCTCAGCGCGCCCGGGCGAGCTCCTGGAGCGCGGCCTTGATCCGAACGTCGAGGCCGATGTCTCCGCCGGCTACCGCGCTCGCCGCGCGTCTCGCCTCCTGGGCGGAGTAGCCCAGCGACTCCAGCGCCGCGACCACGTCGGAATCGGCGGCGGCACCCGGCCCAACGGCGATGCCGGCGGCGTGGACCTTCTCCTTGAGCTCGAGCAGGATGCGCTGCGCGGTCTTGCGACCCACGCCCGAGACGGACGTGAAGACGTCGGCGTCGTCGGTGACGATCGCGAGCTGCAGCCTGGTGACCGGATGCGCCGCGGTGATCGCGAGCGCCAGCCGGGGCCCCACCTGCGAGACGGTCATGAGCAGCTCGAAGAAGGCGAGCTCCTCGGTCGTGGCGAACCCGAAGAGTGCCTGCTGGTCCTCCCGCACGAGGTGATGGGTGTAGACCGATGCCTCCGTGCCCGGCCGCAGGCGGGCGAGGAGCGCCGGACCGGCGATGACCCGGTAGCCGATGCCGCCGACCTCGACGAGCGCGGAGTCGAGACCGACGTGCGCCACCCGCCCGCGCAGCGAGCCGATCACCCGGCCAGCGCCCTGGGCATCGAGGCGGCGCGGTACGCGCAGCCGATGGCGATCGCGAGGGCATCGGTCGCGTCGTCCGGAGTGGTCGCCAGGCTCACGCCGAGGAGACGCTCGACCATGGCCGCGACCTGGCGCTTGTCCGCGGCGCCGTTCCCGCACACGGCCTGCTTGACCTCGTTCGGCGTCGGCTCATCGACCGGTACGCCGGCCTGGGCTGCGGCCAGGAGCGCGACGCCACGAGCCTGCCCCACCGTCATGGCGGTCTGCACGTTCCGCTGGAAGAAGAGTCGCTCGACCCCCACCCTGACGGGATCGTGCATCGCGATGAGCTCCGCCAGGGCGGCGTGGAGCTGTCGCAGGCGATGCGCATCGGTCCCGTCGGACGTCGTCCGGATGCACCCGGCGTCCACCAGCCGCAGCGAGGCCCCATCGAGCGAGACGACACCGAAGCCGCATACGGCGGTCCCCGGGTCGATGCCGAGCGTGATCACCGACCGATGGTACCCGTCCCGCCCACGATCGGGACGGCCCCAGGCGCGAGTTCGATGTACTTGACATCGTTCGATATGAGTCGTACGCTATCGGCATGTTCGAGATAGTTCGGACCCTCCTAGATACATGGGACGAAGGAACGCAACGATGATCCTCCCGAATCCTGTCCTCCTGGGCGAGTTGAGCCGGGAGCGCCACAGGGAACTCCGCGCCGCCGCCCTGCGGCGCCCTGGGCCGAGGGCGGGCAGCCTGCGCATGCGAGTCGGGCACGCGTTGATCGCGGCCGGCAGCGCCCTCAGCCGTGAGCGGTCCGAGCAGCCCGCACGCCCGCCGGCGCGCGCTCGCACTGCCTGATACGGAAAGAGAGCTGAACGGTGACCCGGACCCGTCGTCGTCTCGAGCGCCCGCCCGTCGCCATCGACGCGGCGCCCGCGTACGAGATGCTCATGTCTCTCGTCACGGCGCTCGACGCCAGCGACGCCGGTACCTACGAGGTCGGGCCCGACTGGATCTCCGAGATGCGCGCCCGGGCCGGTGACGGCCTGCTCGCGCGCCTGGAGGCTGCGTCGGTCGGCGATCACGACTCGTTCATCCACCTGCTTCCGCTGGTGTACGACACCCCGTC
>DASWGW010000030.1:0-13720 GCA_036393435.1 Candidatus Limnocylindria bacterium
GACATGCAGGACAAGCTCGTCGCCAGCGCCGGCACGCCGAAGAAGGCGCCGTTCGTCGGCCCCAAGGCCTCATCGGTCGCGCAGCTGGCGAAGCAGCTCGGCGAGGGCCGCAACGAGTTCGTCGTCTTCGATCTCGAGACGACGGCGATGAAGCCCGAGGCCGGGTTCATCGTCGACGTCGCCGCACTGCGCCTGCGCGACGGCCAGGTCGTCGACCGCTTCGAGTCGCTCGTGAATCCGGGGCGTCCGATCGTCGGCCACCAGATCCACGGCATCACGTCCGACGACGTGGCGCAGGCGCCGACCGCCTCCGAGGTGTTGAGCCGCTTCGTCGAATGGGTGGGTGAGACCCCGATCGTCGCCCACAACGTCGCGTTCGACCTGCCGTTCGTCCTGCGCCACCTGCCGAGCGAGTCGCGCTGGGAGCCGACGGCGATCTACGACACGCTCGAGCTCGGCTACCAGCTGTACCCGGATGCGGGTGCGTGGAAGCTCACGGACCTCGTTCGCTTCGTCTTCGGGCGTGAGCACGCCGTCGCGCATCGGGCCATGCCCGACGCAGAGGCGACGGCGGAGCTGTTCGTTCACTTCACGGGCGGCCTCACCGAGCGCATCGAGGTCATCCGGCAGGAGATCGCCGAAGAGGTGCGCAGCGCCCGCGAGCGCTACAACCGGACCGAGCAGGGCGAGCGGCTGGAGGACATCCGCCGGCGGCATGGCATCGGCTCGGCGCTCATGGACGTCCTGACCAAGCAGACGGTCCGCGAGCTCGTGCTCAGCGAGAACGTCCGCATCGACGGCCGCGACACGACGACGATCCGGCCGATCAGCGTCGAGGTCGGCGTTCTGCCCAGGACGCATGGCTCGGCCATCTTCACCCGCGGCCAGACCCAGGCGCTGAGCATCGTGACCCTCGGCCCCTCGAGCGACGTCCAGCGCATGGACACCATCAGCCCCGAGACCGAGAAGCGCTACATGCACCACTACAACATGCCGCCCTACTCGGTGGGCGAGGCGAAGTTCATGCGTGGCCCCGGCCGGCGCGAGATCGGCCACGGTGCGCTCGCCGAGCGGGCCCTGCTGCCGGTGCTGCCGTCGGAGGACGAGTTCCCGTACGTCATCCGCGTGGTCAGCGAGGTCGTGAGCTCGAACGGCTCGACCTCGATGGCCTCGACCTGCGGCTCCACGCTCGCCCTCATGGACGCCGGCGTGCCGATCAAGGCGCCGGTCGCCGGGGCGGCGATGGGCCTGATCACCGACAAGGAGACCGGGCGCTACGCGGTCCTCACGGACATCACCGGCAAGGAGGACGCGTTCGGCGACATGGACTTCAAGGTGACCGGCACCGCGGACGGTGTGACGGCGCTGCAGATGGACATCAAGACTGCCGGCATCACGACCGAGATCATGCGGGACGCGCTCGAGCAGGCCCGCACGGCGCGGCTCCACATCCTGGGGAAGATGACCGAGGTCATCGGCACCAGCCGCGAGGAGCTGAGCCAGTACGCGCCGCGCATCACGACCCTGAAGATCCCGGTCGACAAGATCCGCGACGTCATCGGCGCCGGCGGCAAGGTGATCCGCCAGATCACCGCCGAGACCGGAACGCAGATCAACGTCGAGGACGACGGCACGATCCAGATCGCGGCCACGAGCGGCGAGGCCGCCGAGAAGGCGATCCGCTGGATCGAGGGCCTCACGAAGGACGTCGAGGTCGGCAAGGAGTACCTGGGCAGGGTGACGAGGATCATGAACTTCGGCGCCTTCGTCGAGATCCTTCCGGGCAAGGAGGGGCTGGTGCACATCAGCCAGCTGGCCGACTACCGAGTGCCGCGCGTCGAGGACGTGGTGAGCATCGGCGACGAGCTCATGGTGGTCGTCACCGAGATCGACCGCATGGGCCGCGTGAACCTGAGCCGCCGCGCCGCGATGGAGCGGCACATGGCGAAGGCGGGTGTCGCGACAGGCGCCGGCGCCGGGGCTGGTGGTGGCGGTGGCGACGGAGCGGGGGAGCGCAACTGACCCGTCCCGCGGTGCGGCGATGGGTCCGAGGGGTGAGCGGCTCGCGGGGGCGCATGCGCTGGCGCAGCTCGCGGAGGAGATCCGTGGCTGCAACCGCTGCCCGCTCGCGGCGCATCGGACCCTCACCGTCCCCGGCGAGGGCAACGTCCTCTCGGACGTGATGCTCGTCGGGGAGGGGCCCGGGGCGCGCGAGGACGTCACGGGGCGGCCGTTCGTCGGACCGGCCGGCCAGCTGCTCAGCGAGCTGCTGCGCAGCATCGGCTGGGAGCGCGACGACGTGTTCATCACGAACGTGGTGAAGTGCCGGCCCCCAGGCAACCGCGATCCGGAGCCGGTCGAGATCGCCACCTGCACCGCGACCTACCTCGAGCGCCAGGAGCGGGCGCTGGACCCCGCGGTGATCGTCACGCTCGGCCGGCACTCGCTCGGGCGCTACCTGCCCGGCGCGCGCATCGGCGCGGTGCACGGTCGCCTGCGTCGCACGGAAGGCGGCCAGCACGTCTTCCCGATGTACCATCCGGCAGCGGCACTGCACCAGGTCTCATTGCGCGAAACCCTCTTCGAAGACGTTCGCGGCCTGCCCGGCGCGCTGCTGGCGGCGCGCGAGGCACTCGGCCACGAGCGCGAGCCATCGGTCCAGTCGGATGAGGCGTCCGCTGCTGCGGCGACGCCCGAGGCGCAAGCCGACGACGCCGAACAGATGACCCTCTTCTAGGAGCCCCCATGTCGGACACCCTGCGCATCATCCCGCTCGGCGGCGTCGGCGAGGTGGGCAAGAACATCACCGTCATCGAGATCGATGACGAGATCCTGGTGGTCGACTGCGGGCTGGCCTTCCCCGAGCCGGAGATGCTCGGCATCGACCTCGTGATCCCCGACGTCACGTACCTGGCCGAGCGACGCGACAAAGTGCGCGGGATCATCCTCACGCACGGCCACGAGGACCACACCGGCGCGCTGCCGTACGTCCTGCCGCGGATCCCGGGCACCCCGATCTACGCGACGCGCCTCACCGAGGGGCTGGTGCAGGGGAAGCTGCGCGAGCACAAGCTCCTCGAGTCGACGCCGCTCCACGTCATCGAGTCCGGGCAGCAGTTCGTGATCGGCCCGTTCCGCATCACCCCGTTCAGCGTCAACCACTCGATTCCAGACGGCGTGGGGTACGCGATCGAGACCCGCCTCGGGACCATCGTCCACACCGGCGACTTCAAGTTCGACCACACGCCGCCCGACGGCCGCCGCGCCGACCTGGGGCTCATCGCCGAGTTCGGTCGGCGCGGCGTCGACTTCCTGCTGAGCGACTCGACGCGCGCAGAGCGCGACGGCTACACGCTGTCCGAGGCCACGGTGGGGGAGAGCCTGCATCGGCTCGTCGGAGAGGCGCAGGGCCGGGTCATCGTCGCGACCTTCGCCAGCAACATCGGCCGCGTGCAGCAGGTGATCGACGCCGCCTGGGCCCACGGCCGCAAGATGGTGGCGATCGGTCGCAGCATGGAGCAGAACACCGCCATCGCACTGGAGCGCGGGTACCTGAACGATCGTGACGGGACCCTGGTGCGCAAGGACCGGCTGCAGACGCTGCCGAAGGAGGAGCTGGTCGTGATGACGACCGGCTCGCAGGGTGAGCCCATGAGCGGCCTCACGCGGATGAGCAACCGAGACCACCGAAACATCAACATCGAGCCGGGCGACACCGTGATCGTGTCGGCCAGCCCGATTCCGGGGAACGAGGAGGCGGTGGCCAAGACCATCGACAACCTGTTCAAGGAGGGGGCGATGGTCCACTACGAGCCGGTGGTCCACTGCCACGTCTCGGGGCACGGCTCACGCGAGGAGCTCAAGCTCATGCTCGGCCTCGTGAAGCCGCGGCATTTCATCCCGGTACACGGCGAGTACCGCATGCTCGTGCAACACGGGCTGCTGGCCGAGGGGGCCGGCGTCGATGTGGACAAGATCTTCGTCCTCGAGAATACGCAGGTGATCGAGTACGACGGCCAGCGCGCTCGAATGGCGGGCTCGGTCGTCGGCGGGTCCGTGCTGGTGGACGGCCTGGCGGCCGTCGACGGTATCGACGGCGTCATCCTGCGCGACCGCCGCATGCTCGCCTCGGACGGGGTGGTGATGGTGGCCCTCACCGTCGACGCGAAGACCGGGCAGCCGGTCGGCCTGCCGGACCTCGTGAGCCGCGGATTCCTCTCCGACCCGGACGACGCGCTGCTCGCCTCGGCGCGCGACCACCTCGCGGAGGCCCTGAGACAGCCGCGCGAGGACGAGCACAGCGCCGAAGCGGGCTACGTGAAGACGAAGACTCGTGAGACCCTGAGCCGCTACTTCCACGAGCGCACGAAGCGGCGGCCGATGATCCTGCCGATCGTGCTGGAGGTCTGAGGCGCACGATGGCGACACGACGGAGGACAGCGACCCGCCGACGCCGGTCGCGGCGTCGGCAGCAGACGCCGCTCACGGTGAGCGCGCGCTTCGTGCGCGAGACGACGGCCCTCGTCCTCGTCTTCCTGGCCATCCTGAGCGTGATCGCGCTCTTCGCGCGCGATGCAGGGGCGATCGTCGGGCCATGGCACGACATCCTCTCCACGCTGCTGGGGTGGGGGATCGCGTTCGCGCCCCCGCTGCTCGCCGGGCTGGCGGTGATGCTGTGGATGAAGACCCTGCCGGCCGAGCGCTGGATGGCGGCGAGCGGCGCGGTGGTCGTGGCGCTCGGGGTGCTTGGGATGTTCCACCTGTGGGTCGGCGGCAGCGCGGAGGCGGTCGCCACCGGCCAGGGTGGGGGAGCGGTCGGATTCGCGGTCAGCAGCCTCCTTGCCGGAGCGCTCGGGAGCGCGGGGGCCTGGGTCATGCTGACGCTGCTCGTGATCGTCGGCCTGCTCCTGTACTTCAACATGACGATCGGCGACCTCGTGGCGGGCTACCTCGCCCGCAGGGACGAGCGACTGGAGATGGAGGCGCAGGAGGCGCGCCGCGCCGCCGCCCGGCGTCCGCGAAGCGACGTGGCCCTCGAGGTGCACCCGGACTCGACCCGACCCGGCTTCCTCGATCGCATGCGCGAGCGACTGGCGGGAGGGACGGAGGCCGATGAGGAGCCACCGGTCATCCTGCGCCGCGTGCGCGCGGCCCTCAGCATCAGCGGGGGTTCTCCGGAGTCCAAGCCGATGCCGGCGCCGGCGCCGCTTCCCCCCGACGGCTCACCGGGCGCCGTCGCGGTCGCCGCCGAGCTGGAGGACACGGAGGAAGCCCACCTGGCCGAGGCGGAGGACGGAGTGCCCGCCGCCGGCGCGGATGCCGCGCTCGAGGCCGTCGAGCGCACGTGGGAGATGCCCACCCTCGACCTGCTGGCCGATGCTCCCGAGTCTTCGGCCGCCCAGCTCGACCTGACGGCCAAGGGACAGCGCATCCGCGAGACGCTGGCCCATTTCGGCATCGGCGTGAAGGTGGCCCGCATCCAGGAGGGACCGGTCGTCACGCAGTACGCGCTCGACGTCGATCCCGGGATCAAGCTCAGTCGCATCGAGGGTCTGGCGGACAACCTCGCCCTGGCGCTCGCCGCGCGGAGCATCCGCATCGAGGCTCCCATCCCTGGCGAGCCCTACGTCGGTGTCGAGATTCCGAACGCGGCGTTCGATCTCGTCACGCTCAAGGAGGTGCTCGGCAGTCGGCCCTACGTCGAGGCCGCGCAGCGCAGCAAGCTCGCCTTCGCCCTCGGCCAGGACGTCGCCGGACAGCCCTTCACGGCGGACCTCGCGAAGATGCCGCACCTGCTCATCGCGGGCGCCACCGGCTCGGGGAAGAGCGTGTGCGTCAACGCGCTCATCGACTCGCTGCTCATGAACGCGACCCCCGCCGAGGTCAAGCTCATCATCATGGATCCCAAGCGCGTCGAGCTCGCGCAGTACAAGGGCATCCCGCACCTGCTCACCGAGGTCATCGTCGAGCCGGAGAAGGCGGTCAACGCCCTGAAATGGACCGTCGCCACCATGGAGAGCCGATACGCCGAGTTCGCCGCGCGCGGCGTGCGGAACATCACCGGCTACAACGAGGCGCTGCGTGCCGGCCAGCCGCGCATGCCGTACATCGTGATCGTCATCGACGAGCTGGCAGACCTCATGATGATCAGCGCCTACGAGGTCGAGGCGACGATCACCCGCATCGCGCAGCTGGCGCGCGCGACCGGCATCCACCTTGTCATCGCCACCCAGCGCCCGTCCGTGCAGGTCGTCACCGGGCTCATCAAGGCGAACATCCCGAGTCGCATCGCGTTCGCCATGACGTCGGGTATCGACAGCCGAACGATCCTCGACACGACCGGCGCGGAGGACCTGCTCGGCCGCGGCGACATGCTCTACCAGCCGATCGACGCCCCGCGCGCCGTCAGGCTCCAGGGCGTGCTGGTCACCGATGCCGAGATCGACGCGGTTGCCGGCCACTGGCGCGCCCAGGGTGGGCCGCGGTACCGGCCGGAGATCACCGCGCCGCGGCGTGACGGGAGGCCGGGCGGACGGCCCGGCGAGGGCGACGGGGACGACGACGCCGACGCGCTGCTGACCCAGGCCATCGACGTCGTGCGCCGCTCGGACAAGGCGTCCGCGTCGCTCCTACAGCGGCGGCTGCGGATCGGCTACGCTCGCGCGGCGCGCATCCTCGACCAGATGGAGGACCGCGGGATCGTCGGCGCCGCAGACGGTAGTCGCTTCCGCGAGGTGCTCGTCACCGCCGATGGCTGGGGCGGTGACGTCGGACCCGACGACGACGATCGGTGAGCGGCGAGGGGCAGCGTCTGGGGGAGATGCTGCGCTCGGCCCGCGAGTCGCGGGGGCTGGACCGCGCAAGGATCGAGCGGGACACGCGCATCCGCGAGCGCTATCTGTCGGCCCTGGAGCGCGGCGCGTACGACGAGCTTCCCGGTGACGTCTATGCGCGGGGCTTCCTGCGGACGTACGCGACGTACCTCGGGATCGACCCGGACGCCATGGTGGCGCTCTACCGTATCGAGACGCGTGCGCCGGCGGTGGAGCGTGCCGGCACCATCGCACGCCGCCGGCTGGGGGGCACTCCACAGCCACGAGCCTTCGCGCTGGCGCCGGGTGCCGTGGCGGCCGCGATCCTCACCGTATTGGTCGGAGCCCTCGTCGCATACCTCGCGTACCAGCTGATCACCTTCGCCCGCACACCCGAGCTGCGCGTGCTCGAGCCCGCGGGTGACGTGAGCGGCCACCGTGAGTCCTCGATCGTCATCCGTGGCGTGACGGCGCCCAACGCCCGCGTATCGGTGAGCGGCCTGGCCGAGAACCCGAGCGTGGTTGCCGACGCCGAGGGCCGGTTCAGCGTGAGGGTCGAGCTGCTGCCGGGCTCGAACCTCGTCACGCTCAGCGCGCTCGACCCGCGCACGACACGCCGGTCTCCCGAGGTCACGCGGCGGATCGAGGTCATCGGCGCCGACGATGCGGGAGAATCCCGCAGGCCACCATCGGCGCAGCCGTCATCGGCGCGACCGTCATCGGCGCAGCCGTCATCGGCGCAGCAAGGATAGGGAGCACATGGCAGGAGAGTCATCGTTCGACGTCGTCAGCGACTTCGACCAGCAGGAGCTCGTGAACGCCCTGGACCAGGCGCGCCGCGAGATCGCGACGCGCTACGACTTCAAGGGCAGCAAGGTGGGGTTCGAGCTCGGCAAGGACGGGATCACTCTCACGGCGGACGATGAGTATCGCGCGGGGTCAGCCAAGGACCTGCTCGAGACAAAGGCCGTGCGGCGGGGCCTGAGCCTGAAGATCTTCGAGTGGGGGCGCATCGAGCCCGCGTCGGGCGGGACGGTGCGCCAGGAGATCAAGCTGAAGCGCGGCCTCAGCAGCGAGCAGGCGAAGGAGCTCTCCAGGCGCGTTCGCGACGGCTTCCCGAAGGTCAAGCCGGTGATCCAGGGGGACGCCCTGCGCGTCTCCGCCAAGTCGAAGGACGACCTGCAGGCGGTCATCGCCGATCTGCGGGCGCTCGACTACCCGGTCGCCCTTCAGTTCACGAACTACCGCTAGCGCACGCCGATGGCCGCACGCCCACCGACCCACGCTGCCATGGTGGCGGCCGCGCGCCGGCTCGGCCGCGCGGTGGTGCAGCGAGGGTGGCGGATGGCGAGCGCGGAGTCGTGCACAGGCGGCATGCTGGGGCACGTGGTCACCGAGGTGCCGCGGGCCAGCGACCACTACCTGGGCGGGATCGTGAGCTACTCGGACGCGGTGAAGGAGGCGCTCCTCGACGTCCCGAGCGACCTGCTCGTGCGCGTTGGCGCCGTCTCGGCCGAGGTTGCCGCGGCGATGACCGCAGGGGTGCTGGGCCGCTTTCCGGCGGCCGACCTGGCGGTGGCCGTCACCGGCATCGCCGGGCCGGATGGGGGAACGCCCGACAAGCCGGTAGGCCTGACGTACGTCGCCGCAGCGCTGCGCAGCGGCCCGGCGGTCGTGGAGCGGCATCTCTGGACGCACGACCGAGCGGGGAACAAGGCGGCGTCGACGCTCGCGGCGCTCGACCTGGCCACCCGCGTGGCGCGGGGGTAGGGGAGTGGTCAGCACGGGCGAGCGGATCCACGTCATCGGAATAGCCGGATCGGGCGCTGCCGGCGCGGCCGTCCTCCTGCAGCGGGCCGGAGCGCGCGTCGACGGCTGCGACATCGACGCGCCGTCACCGTACACGCCGGCCCTCGACGCGGCCGGCATTCCGTTCGCAGCCGGCCACGATGCGGCGCACCTGGCCGGCGTCGACCGCGTCGCCATCACGCCGGCCCTGCGAGCGGTGCCCGAACACGCGGAGCTGGCCGCCGCGACCGAGCGCGGCATCCCGGTCGCCACCTGGCAGCAGCTGCTCGGTGAGCTGATGGATGCGCCGGGACACATCGGGCTCGCCGTCACCGGGACGCACGGCAAGTCCACCACGACCGCGCTCCTCGGCCACCTGCTCGTGAGCGCGGGGCTGGATCCGACGGTGGAGGTCGGTGCCTTCATCGGCGCCTGGGGCGCATCGGTCCGGCCCGGGCGTGGCGCGCCGTTCGTGGTCGAGGCGGACGAGTTCGGCGACAACTTCCTCAGCTATCACCCCGCCGCCGCCATCGTCACCAACATCGAGATGGATCACCCCGACTTCTTCGCCGATGAGGCCGCGGTGATGGCGTCCTTCGAACGGTTCGCGCGGGGCATGGGCCGCCACCCGGCGCTGAACGGGAAGCTGCTGCTCGCCGTGGCGGGGGACGCCGGTGTCGACGAGCTCGTCAGCCGGCTCCGCCATTGGGACGGCCGCGTATTCCGCTACGGGCCCGGCGGCGACCTGTGGGCGTCCGACGTCGCCTTCGAGCCCGAGGGAACGCGCTTCACGCTCTTTGACCACCCGTTCGAGATGACCCTGGCGGGGGAGCACAACGTCCTGAACGCGACCGGGGCGCTCGTGCTGGCCCGAGCGCTCGGAGCCGATCTCGGATTGCTCGCGGCGGGCCTTCGAACATTCGCCGGAGCCGGTCGCCGCATGGAGCTGATCGCGGATACTGCGGCAGTGACGATCTACGACGACTATGCGCACCACCCGACCGAGGTCCGGGCCGCGCTGGCCGGCGCTCGTCAGAAAGTCGGGCGCGATCGCCGCCTGTGGGCCGTGTTCGAGCCGCACATGTACTCGCGCACCGCCCTGCTCATGGACGCCTTCGCCACCAGCTTCACCGATGCGGACGAGGTCGTGATCGCCGACATCTTCGCGAGCCGCGACACGCCGGAGGCCATGGCCGCCACGAGCGCGGAGGCACTGGCCGATGCGATCGAGCGACGCTCGGCCATCCCTGCCATCGCCACGGGTGACGTGCAGAGCACGACGGAGTACGTCGCCGATCACGTCGCCCCCGGGGACGCGGTGCTCGTGATGGGGGCGGGGAAGTCGTATCGGATCGCGCGCGGGCTGGCCGAGCTCGTGGCCAGCGCACCGCGACCGTGAGCGGAGTCCGGTCGGTCCTCCTGGGCGCGGTGCTGGCCGTGCTGGTGGCCGTCGCGTACCAGGGCGTCGTGGGGCTGGTGGAGGCCTCGGGCGCAAGGGACCAGCCGGCCCTCGTCCTCATCCTGCTGCTCTCCGCGTTCCTGGGCGTGCTCACGGCGGTCTTGACTCGGATGCTCCAACTGCCCGGCGCCACCGCGCCGACGGTGCTCGTGCTGGGCTGGACGCTGGTGCCGGTCATCCTCGGCGCCATCCCGAGCGAGGCGACCGCCGCATTCGCCGGCCAGGGCGCGCTGAGCGCCGGACAGGCCCTCGCACTCGCCACCGCCACGGTCGCCTCGGCCGTCGCCCTCGGAGTTCCGGCCGAGCGCCGCTGATGATCGTCGAGGATCGCGAGCTGCTCGACGAGCAGATCCGCTACTACCGGGCGCGCGCCGCGGAGTACGACACGACCACCACGCCGGACGAGGAGCCGTACGCCGCCGCGGCGAACCGCATCCGTTCGGCGTTGCGCGCGGCGAAGCCAGCCGGACGCGTGCTCGAGCTGGCGGCCGGAACCGGAGGGTGGACCGCGCTGCTGGCGGAATACGCCGACGAGCTGACCGCGATCGACGCATCTCCGGAGATGCTCGCGCTCAACGCGGCCAAGGTCGGTGACCCCCTGGTGCGCTACCGGGTGGCGGACGTCTTCGCCCTTCCCGCAACGCGGGAGCATGACGTCGTGTTCTTCGGGTTCTGGCTGTCGCACGTGCCGCCGAGCCGATTCGAGGCGTTCTGGGACGTCGTCGCCGGGCTGCTGGCGCCGGGTGGCAGAGCGCTGTTCGTTGACGAGGCCCACCATCTCCTCTGGCGAGAGGACTGGCTGGACGAAGCGGCGGGGATCGTGCGCCGCCGGCTGGCCGACGGCACCGAGCACCGCGCCGTCAAGGTGCTGTGGCGTGCCGACGATCTCCAGCGCCGGCTCATAGAGCTCGGCTGGGACGCATCGGTCCATGCCGAGGAGCCGTTCTACTGGGGCCAGGGCAGGCTCAAGGCCGATGTGAGCCTCAGTTGAGGCATTGGGTCGTGGCCTTCGTCCTGCTGCTTACGGCCTGCGGACCCGCCACAGACACCGAGAGGAGTGCAGACGTCACCATGCAGACCGCCACGACGACCTCCCTACGACTGATGAGCGCGGCATTCGATCCAGGGGGCGTGATTCCGCGCGAGCACACCTGCGACGGAGAGGACGTTTCGCCGCCGCTGAGCTGGAGCGGACCGCCGGAGGGGACCCAGGCGTTCGCGCTGATCGCCACTGATCCTGACGCGCGCGGCTTCGTCCACTGGGTGCTCACCGACATCCCGGGCAGCACGACCGAGCTCCCGGCCGGCGAGGGCGACTCGCTCGGCGTGCCGGGGCACAACGACTTCGGGCGGACCGGATGGGGCGGCCCGTGCCCGCCGTCGGGCTCGCACCGCTACGTGTTCCGCCTCTACGCACTGTCAGCACGGATGCAGCTGCCGGGCACACAGGACGCCGACGCCATCGCCAGCAGGCTCGCGGAGCTCACGCTGGCCGAGGCCGAGCTGACCGGCACGTACTCTCGGTCCTGACTCCGGCGCGGCCTGCCGATTGACGTCTCATCGAGAAGGAGGGGAGGCTTCATCAAGGTGATTAGTGGGAATGCCCCGGCATTACCCAGGCACTGGGTACTCGAGGAGCAAGACTTCGCCGGTCTGATCGTCCAGCACGACGAGCGCGGTCTGAAGGTTCGCCGACCCGAATTGGCCCTTCGACAGGAGGAGGGACGAGGCCTGGCCACCTCGTTCGTTGCGGGGGCTCTCGCGGATCGTCTGGGTGAACATCGAAGCAGGCCCCTCCTTGTGAGCGCGTGCGTCGGCCGTCAGCGACTGTACCCCGGCCTGGCCACTGAGGACACGGCACCGTCTGGGCCCCTGCTACATCACATAACGTACATTTGCGGAAGTTCGGTCCGGGGCGGGCGCGGGCACCGCCACGGCCAGGACGCTACACCGTCACGACCGGGAGCCGGAACCATATCTGGGTGCGCCCCTGGCCCGATGATGCGCCGACCTGGCCGCCGTGCGCCTCGATCAGCTGCCGCACGATGGCGAGCCCGATGCCGGCGCCTCCGCTCGCGCGCGTCCGGGACCGATCGACCCGGTACAGACGCTCCCAGATGAGCGGCAGGTCGGCGGGCGGAACCTCGACTCCGGTGTTCTCGATCGCACAGCGCACCCAGCCGTCCTCTGCAGCGAGGCGGACCACGATCTCGCCGCCGTCATCGGTGTAACGCGCGGCGTTCTGCATCAGGTTCGAGACGACCTGCGCGATGGCATCCGGCTCGGCGAGCAGCGTCGGGAGGCCATCGGCATCCTCGACGCGGGCCGTGATCTGACGGCCGGCGAGCTCAGGAGCATAGATCTGCAGGAGGTGCTGCACGACCGCCGCCAGGTCGACCTCGCCACGTGCCTGCCGGCGCTCCCCACCCGCGCCGCGCGCCAGCTCGTCCAGCTCCGCGACCAGCCGCGTCAGGTGCACGATCTCCTCGTGCACCGTGCGCAGCATGTCCGGCGTCGGCTCCACCACGCCGTCGGCCATCGCCTCGGTGTAGCCCCGGAGGCTGGTCAGCGGTGTGCGAAGCTCGTGCGCCACATCCTCGACCAGCGCGCGCCGCAGCCGCTCCACCCGTTCGAGGCTGGCGGCCATCTGGTTGAACGCGTCGGCCAGTTGCTGGAGCTCCGAATCAGGGGCCGGCGGGACACGGGCGGCGAGGTCGCCGGCGGCGACCGCGCGAGTGGCCTCGGTGAGTCGCTCGAGCGGGCGCAGCACGCGTCGCAGCAGCCACCACGCGGCGATCGCACCGAGCACCATGCCGACCAGCGCGCCGATCACCAGCGTCCGGGCCACGTATCGGTCGAACATCGCCTGGGCCTCGGCCGCCGAGCTGCCGGCTGCCATGGCCAGGGCCATCACCTGCCCCGAGGCGAAGCGCTCGACGGCGACGACCATAACCGCGGCCATGACCAGCGCGATCAGCAGCCAGAGGCCGATGAGGCGGAGCCGCAGGCTCGAGATTCGACCCTCCTCCTGGCTCAGTCGGCCGCCATCCGCGGCGGGCGCGGCTCGACCGCCGCCACGAACTTGTAGCCCACCGTGCGGACGGTGGCGATGAAGCGTGGCCTCGCCGCCGTGTCGCCGAGCTTGCGCCGGAGCCGGCCGAGGTGGACGTCGATGGTGCGGTCGACGATCCCGGGGTCGGCGTCGCCATGGATGGCGTCGATCAGCTCGTCGCGGCTGAAAACGCGGCCCGGGCGTCGCATCAGCCCGCGCAGGATACGGAACTCGAACGGCGTCAGTTGCAGTTGCGCGCCGTCGAGCCGGGCCTCGACCGCGTTCGGATCGAGCTCCAGCGACCCGGCGACGAGGATCGGCGCGTCGCGGTCGCCGACCGGCCGCCTCCTGAGCATGGCCCTGATGCGCGCCATGAGCTCACGCGGCGAGAAGGGCTTCACGACGTAGTCGTCCGCCCCCATGTCAAGCCCGATCACCTTGTCGCCCTCGCCGCTGCGGGCGGTGATGAGCAGGATCGGCACGTCTGAGCCGTCGCGGATGCGGCGGCAGACCTCGAATCCGTCCAGGCCGGGGAGCATGACGTCCAGCAGGATCAGATCCGGCCGCACGCGGCTCGCGGTCTCGAGCGCCGCCTCGCCGTCGGCGGCG
>DASWGW010000031.1:0-6674 GCA_036393435.1 Candidatus Limnocylindria bacterium
CGTCGCCGCCTGCTGGCCGAGGTCGTCCTGGAGCGGCTCGGCGAGCGGTATCGCCACCCCGCCTGGGCGGGTCCCCGCGTCGACACCATCAGCGAGCTCGTCCTCACCATCCTCTCTCAGAACACGGCGGACGTGAACTCGTTCCGGGCCTTCACCGCGCTTCGCGAGCGCTACGCGACCTGGGACGACGCGCTTGCCGCGCCGACCGACGAGCTCGAGGACGTCATCAGGCCCGGCGGACTGGCGTTCACGAAGTCGAGGCGCCTCCAGCACGTGCTGGCGGAGGTGCACGACGCGACGCGGGGCTCGTGGGACCTCGGCTTCCTCGGGACGCTGCCGCTGGAGGAGGCCCGCGACTGGCTGACCGCCCTGCCCGGCATCGGGCGCAAGACGGCCTCGATCATCCTGCTCTTCGGCTTCGGGCGCCCGGCGATGCCGGTGGACACCCACGTCCACCGCGTTGCCACTCGCCTCGGCATGCTGCCGCCGCGCACGCCGCTCGACCGCGCGCACGACCTGCTCGAGGGGGTCCTCCAGCCGGACGAGATGTACGCCTTTCACGTCGAGCTCATCCGGCACGGCCGAGACACGTGTCGCGCGCCCCGGCCGATCTGCGGGCTCTGCCCGCTCACCGACGTCTGCGCCTACTACGCCGATGCGATCCGCGGCCGCGCGCCGATGGCGCCCGTCCCGAGGGGCGCCGTGGGCCCGGATGCCCCGCCTCGCTACCACGACGAGCTCATCCACGGCTGGGCCCCGCCGGAGGTCGCCCGGGAACGCGCCCGTTGACAGGCGTTCGTCGTCGTCGCCTATATTTCGCCGCACACCCCTTCGAGCGGTCCGAGAAGATTGTCCGTGCCCGAGTCAGACGTCCGGCTGGATCGCGTCACCAAGCGGTTCGGCGACACGCTTGCCGTCGACGACGTCTCGCTCACCATCGAGCGCGGCGAGTTCTTCACGATGCTCGGCCCGTCGGGCTGCGGGAAGACCACCACGCTGCGGATGATCGGCGGCTTCGAGGCGCCCACGTCAGGGGCGATCTACCTGGGCGACGCCGACGTCACCGCGCTGCCGCCGTTCAAGCGGGACGTGAACACCGTCTTCCAGAACTACGCCCTTTTCCCGCACCTGAACGTGATGGAGAACATCGCATTCGGCCTGCGCCGTCGGAAGGTCGCGGGCGCGGAGGTGCGCCGCCGCGTGGGCGAGACGCTCGAGCTCGTGGAGCTGCCGGGCTTCGAGCCCCGCAGGCCCTCTCAGCTCTCCGGTGGCCAGCAGCAGCGTGTGGCGCTCGCCCGCGCGCTCATCAACCACCCGCGCGTCCTCCTGCTCGATGAGCCGCTCGGAGCGCTCGACCAGAAGCTGCGCAAGACGATGCAGGTCGAGCTCAAGCGAATCCAGGGCGGGGTCGGCGTCACCTTCGTGTTCGTCACCCACGACCAGGAGGAGGCGATGACGATGTCGGATCGCATCGCCGTCATGCGCGACGGCCGCATCGAGCAGCTCGGCTCGCCGGAGGAGCTCTACGAGCGGCCGCACAGCGACTTCGTCGCGAACTTCCTGGGCGTGAGCAACCTCCTCGAGGCCGAGGTCGCCGGTCGCGACGGAAGCACGCTGACCGTGCGCCTGCCGACCGGTGCCCTGCTGCGCGCACCGGCGAACGGTGCCGGCGAGTCGGCGAGGGTGCGTATCGGCGTCCGGCCCGAGAAGCTGCACGTGCAGCCGCTCGTCGACGGAGGCTCGGAGGTCGCCGATGCCTCCCGCAACGCGATCGAGGGAGTGGTCCTCGACTCGTCATACCTCGGCGTCAGCACCCAGTACCTCGTCGAGACGCCTGACGGCCGGCGGCTGGTGGTCTACGCCCAGAACCTGGAGACCAGCGGAGCGTCAGAGGTGCTCGCCGATGGGCAGCGCGTTCGACTCACGTGGAAGCCACAGCACACGTTCGTCATCTCGAGCGACGAGCAGGCGGACCTCAAGGGGTCATGAACCGAAGGAGGCAGGATCGACATGAGTGACAGGTCGCAGGAGAGCCAGATCGAGCGCGCCGTGGCGCGCGTCTTCAACCGGCAGCGGCGGCTGAGCCGCCGGGCCTTCCTGGTGGGCGCCGGGCGCGGGGCCGTCGCCAGCGGCGCGGTGCTGTCGCTTCCGGGGATCCTGGCCGCGTGCGGCATCGGTCCGGGCGGATCGCCCGGCGCGAGCGGCGGGGCGGCGGTGGGCGGTGAGCCGAGCGGCACGCTGATCTTCGCGAACTGGCCGCTCTACATCGACCAGGACGAGGAGACGGGGGAGTCGCCGACCATCGACCAATTCGCCGCAGAGACTGGGATCGACGTCGACTACCAGGAGTCGATCCAGGACAACCAGGAGTTCTTCGGCACCATCCAGCCCGCGCTTGCGGCCGGCCAGGACACCGGCTGGGACATGATCGTGATGACCGACTGGATGATCGGCAAGATGGCCGGCCTCGGGTACCTCGAGTCCATCGACGTCGCGCGCGACGTCCCGAACTTCGTCGCGAACGCGGCCGAGAAGTACAAGGACCCGACCTTCGACCCGAACAACGCGCACAGCGTGCCGTGGCAGTCGGGCATCACCGGCATCGCGTACAACCCCGCGCTCACCGGCCGCGACATCACCGGCTTCGCCGACCTGCTCGACCCGGCGTTCGAGGGCCGCATCGGCATGTTCAGCGAGGTCCGCGACACGCTCAGCCTGGCGCTGTTGCACAACGGCGTCGAGCCCCAGAACGCGACCGAGGACGACGTCCGCGCGGCCAACGAGGTGCTTCGCCAGCAGGCGCCCCTCGTGCGCGGCTACTACGGCAACGAGTACGCGCAGGAGCTGGCGGCGGGCTCGCTGGCGGTGACCATGGCCTGGTCCGGCGACGTCTTCCAGCTCCAGTTCGACAATCCGGACCTGAGGTTCATCGTGCCGTCGGCGGGCGGGATCCTCTGGATCGACAACATGGCGATCCCGAAGCGGGCCCAGCACCCGGCCGACGCGCTCGCGATGATGGACTACGTCTACCGGCCGGAGATCGCCGCGCAGATCACGGAGTACGTGAACTACATCTGTCCCGTGCCCGCTGCGCAGGAGATCATCCGCACCCACGCCCAGGAGGCGGCGGACGGCGGCGACCAGGAGACCGCCGACTACCTGACAGCGGTCGCCGAGTCGGAGCTCGTCTTCCCGAGCGACGAGATGCTCGGGCGGCTGCATTCCTACAAGGTGCTCTCGGAGGAAGAGGAAGAGCTCTGGAACACGCTGTTCCAGGAAGTCACCCAGGGCTGACGGGCGCCGGGAGGATCGGCCCATGCCGGGCTGGCTGCGGGGCCACCGCGGCCTGATCCCATACCTGTTCCTGCTGCCGGGAACGCTGTGGCTCCTCTTCCTGTTCGTGGTCCCGATGCTCGCCATGGCCTCGGTTGCCCTGCAGGAGGGCTCGCTGGGCGCCGGGTATCGGCTCACCTTCAACTTCGGCATCTTCCCCGAGGTGCTCGGCCGCTGGGACGAGCAGTTCCTTCGCTCGGTCCTCTACGGGCTCGCCGTCACGGTGCTGGCGATGGCCATCGGCTACCCGATGGCCTACACCATCGCCTTCCGCGGCGGCCGCTACAAGAACGTCCTCCTGTTGCTGGTCATCCTGCCGTTCTTCACCAGCTTCATCATCCGGACGATCAGCTGGAAGTTCATCCTCGCCGACCAGGGCTTCGTCCTGGGCACCCTGAAGGACCTGGGATGGGTCGACGACGGCTTCCACATCCTGGCGACACCGGCCGCCGTCATCGCCGGCATCACGTACAACTACCTGCCGTTCGTCGTGCTGCCGCTGTACGTGGCCCTCGAGAAGATCGACCATCGGCTGATCGAGGCCGCCACCGACCTCTATGCGAGCCGAGCGCAGGCCTTCCTGCGAGTGACCCTCCCGCTCTCGATAGCCGGGGTCTTCGCCGCGACGCTGCTCGCCTTCATCCCGGCGGTCGGCGACTACATCAACGCCGAGCTGCTGGGCGGGACCCGCGAGACGACGATGATCGGCAACATCGTCCAGACCCTGTTCCTGACGAACAACGACTATCCCCAGGCCTCGGCGATCAGCCTGATCCTCATGGCCGGCCTGCTGATCGGCGTCTTCGCCTACACCCGCACGCTGCGCGGCCAGGAGCTGACCGCCTGATGGCCGATGCGACGCTCGCCCGGCCCCTTGCCGCGGATCTACCCCGCAGGCGACGCCCCGTCGGCACACGGCTGGGCAGCGCCGTGCTCCCCGTCTATACCGGGATCGTCGTCGCGTACCTCTTCCTGCCGATCGCGGTGATGATCGCGTTCGGATTCAACGACAACGTCGGGCGCTTCAACTTCACGTGGCAGGGCTTCACGCTCGACCACTACGCCAACATCTTCACGAGCCAGCCTCGCATGAACGGCGCGCTGCTCAACAGCCTCATCGTGGCGCTCGCCTCGACCGTCGTGGCGACCGTGCTCGGGACCCTGATCGGGCTCGCCCTGACCCGCTACGAGTTCCGCGGGCGCGGTCCCCTGAACCTGCTGATCTTCCTGCCGATCGCCACGCCGGAGGTCGTGCTGGGGGCGTCACTCCTCTCGCTGTTCGTCTCGGCCGGGGTGGCGCGCGGCATCGTTACCATCACCATCGCCCACATCATGTTCAACATCAGCTTCGTGATCGTCACGGTGCGAGCTCGAATCGCCGGCTTCAACCGCGCCCTCGAGGAGGCGGCCATGGACCTCGGCGCCGACGAGTGGACGACCTTCCGCAAGGTCACGTTCCCGCTGATCTTCCCGGGCATCCTGGCCGCGGCGCTGCTCGCGTTCGCGCTCTCGATCGATGACTTCGTGATCACCCAGTTCACGGCCGGCCAGACGGTGACCTTCCCGCTCTGGGTCTACGGCGCCTCGCGCATCGGCGTGCCTCCGGAGGTCAACGTGATGGGCACCATCATCTTCGGGGCCGCGATCGTGGGCATCGTCGCCTGGAGCCTCCTTCAGCGACGCGAGCAGGCGGCCATGGCGGCGCGCCCATGAGCCCCACCGAGGGTGCTCCGGCCGCCGCCGATGAGGCGCGGTTGCTGGAGCTGCGCGGTGGCGTGGCCCCGGTGTGGACGCGCTACACCGACCTGGTGGTGGCGCGCGCGTCCGGATCGTGGATCGAGACGGTCGACGGCCAGCGCTACCTCGACTACACGAGCGGGATCGGGGTCACGAACACGGGGCATGCGCATCCGCGCGTGGTGGCGGCCATCGCCGCGCAGGCGGCCCGGGGAATCCATCTCCAGCAGAACATCGTCTACCACCAGCCGGGCCTGCACCTCCACGATCGGCTCCCGCGCCGCTTCCCGAATCCCCGCGACGGGGAGTCCTACGGGCTCTTCCTGTCCAACTCCGGCGCGGAGGCGGTCGAGGCCGCCGTCAAGCTCGCGAAGTACGCCACGCGCCGGCCGGCGATCGTGGCCTTCCGCGGCGGGTTCCATGGCCGGACCCACGCAGCGATGGCGCTCACCAGCTCGGGGGTCAAGGTCCGCGGTCATTACGAGCCGCTGCCCGGAAGCGTCTACTTCGCCCCGTTCCCGTACGCGCTGCGCAACCCGACCGGCCGCAGCGACGAGGCCGCGCTGCGCTTCACGCTCGATGCCATCGACGAGCTGTTCGCGACGCTGGTCCACCCGGATGACGTGGCCGCCTTCGTGGTCGAGCCGGTGCTCGGCGAGGGCGGGTACGTTCCGGCGCCGGACGGGTTCCTCCCCGCTCTTCGCGCGATCGCGGATCGACACGGGATCCTGCTCGCCGTCGACGAGATCCAGACCGGCTTCGGGCGTACGGGCCGCTTCTTCGCGACCGAGTGGACGAGGGCGACGCCCGACATCGTGATCATGGCCAAGGGCATCGCCTCGGGGCTGCCGCTCTCCGGCATCCTGGCGCCCCGCGCCCTCCTCGACCGATTCGGGCCCGGTGTCCACGGGGGAACCTTCGGCGGCAACGCGGTCGCCTGCGCCGCGGCGCTGGCGACGCTCGAGGTCATCGACGACGAGGGTTTGGTTGAGAACGCGCTCCGCCAGGGCGATCGGCTGCTCGAGGGCCTGAGGCGGGTGACCGCAGGCCACGACTCGATCGCCGAGGTGCGTGGCCGCGGCCTGATGGTGGCCATCGAGTTCGCGGACCGCGAGAGCCTGAAGCCGCTGCCCGAGAAGGCGAAGGCCGCGCTGGCTGCGGCGCTCGAGCGCCGCCTCCTGCTGCTCACGTGCGGGACGTACGGTCAGGTCGTGCGGATCATCCCGCCGTTGACCACGACCGATGACGAGGTCGACCTGGCGCTCGGCATCATCGGGGAGTCGCTGGACGCTCCCTAGCCGGTCAGCTCGACGGCAAACTCCCTGAAGGCCGCGACGTATCTGTCAATCTCGTCCTCGGTGTGCTGCACCGAGAGGGTCCACTGGTCGTCGGGCCCCGGCGGCAGCAGGATGCCGCGGTTGGCCAGGTAGAAGAACGAGGCCTCCCACAGGTCGCCGTCAAGGCCGATGAAGTCGCGGTAGTTCGTGACGCGTTCCGGCGTGAACATCACGCAGCCCTTCGGCCCGGCGTTGATCGCGTAGCCGGGGAGCCCGAAGTCGTCGACCACGGCCTGGCAGCCGGCCGTCAGGCGATCGGCGAGCGCA
>DASWGW010000032.1:0-32358 GCA_036393435.1 Candidatus Limnocylindria bacterium
GGTGGCCTCCGTGCAAAGACCGATGCGGAGACGCGCGGCGGCGGCGCGTCGGTTGGAAGGACGTGGTGGTGAGCGCCCAGGGATTCGAACCCTGAACCTAGTGATTAAGAGTCACTTGCTCTGCCGTTGAGCTAGGCGCCCCGGCCGATGATGGCGCAGCCGCGATGGGTGGTCAACCGGCGAGGACGCCGGCCGATCTCAGCCGGCCGGCGGTCAGGGCCCTCCGCCCGGCTCCGGCGCAACGCCGTAATGCTCGCGAGCGAAGGCGTCGATGGCTCCGATGTCCACCTCGTCGAGCGGGAGCAGGTAGAGCCACGACGTGACGACGATCGGGCTGCCCAGGTCCTCGCCGCCCCACGGGCTCAGGATGAACTTGTACCGCCCGCCGCGTCCCTGGGCGACCTGCGTCTCCACGTAGCTCGAGAGCTGGGTCACCTGCTCGGCGTCGAGCTGCGCCGGGTCGTACCAGATCACGATCCCCCCGTGCTCGAGGTTGTGGGGGACCTGCGACTCGCTCAGCGGCGTCGAGTACACCCCCCAGTTGGCAGGCGTGCCCCAGTGCGGGCCGGAGGTGGCCGGCAGCGAGGTGTACGGGTTCGACGCCACGCCGCAGGTCGCCGGTGCGGTGCGGCACTCGCTCCCGTCGCTGACGTGTTCCTGCCCGGCGTCGGGCTGACGCTCGCCGGAGCTCGCGCTCGGCCCCGATGCGAAGACCAGGACCAGGACCACGAGGAGCAGGCCGGCGACGAGGAGGCCGCCGATCGCCAGCAGACGCCAGTCCGGGAGGCCGGCCCCGACGCCCCGGTCGTCGAGCCGCCGGCTGAGCGCATCGCTGCTCGCGCGCTCCCGGCGCTGGATGTTGGATGTGCGTCGACGTCTGGTCACTGGTCGCGGAGGATAGCGGACGGCATCGGGATATGCGCTGGCACCCGATTTGCGTTGGTAGAATCCCAAGTCCCATGACCACAGGCGATACGCCGCGCCGCCACGAGAACGCCTTCACCCTGGTGAGGCGCCTCGTCACGGGCGGGATCGATCTCGCCAAGCTCAACATTCGCCAGGGCCGGGAGGAGATGGCTCAGAACCTGGGGCAGCTGCGTGGCGGGATCGTGCTCGTCGGCATCGCGGCGGCCCTGGCCATCACCTTCCTCATCGCGCTCGTGGCGTTCATCATGGCGGTGCTCGTCGTCGCCGGGCTGTGGTGGGTCGGGCTCATCGTGCTGCTCGTCCTGCTCCTTCTCGCGGGACTCCTCGCATGGCAGGGGATCCGCGGCGTGACGAGCACGAAGTTCACGCCGGAGGAGACGATCGCATCGGTCAAGGAGGAGATCGAGTGGGCGAAGAACCGCTTGCTGAAACGCGACTAGCCATAAGCTCCAAGCGCACCGAGATGGAGCGCGACGCGGATGCGCTGCGCGACGCGCTCAACCTGAAGAAGCGCTTCGCCGAGAATCCGCCGCTCTTCATCGCCCTGGGCGCGGGCGCCGTCTTCCTCCTCGCCGGCGGCCCGGTGCGGGTGGCCAAGCTGTTCCGGCGGCGCGCCATGCGCACGACCCCCGAGAAGGCGTACGACTCGCTGCCCAAGCCGATGCAGGCCTGGGTCGACCAGATGGCCGGGGCCGTCGGGCCGAGGGCGGCGGAGGCACGCCAGTCGCTCGCCGAGGAGCTGGCTCGATGGCGGCACGACCCCCGCCGCGAGAAGAAGATGAGCAAGAAGCTCGCGGAGGAGATGGCGAAGGGCCCGGCTGGCCCGAAGCGCACTGCCTGGACGGCGTTCGAGGCCGGGGCCGCCATCCTCACCGCCGCCCTGGCGCGCAAGGTCATCGAGCGCTTCCTGTCCGGGGAGCCGCCGACCGGCGTCGGCGCCCTCGACGCGGTCGGCACCGTGGGCGGCGCCGCACAGCCTGACGCTGAGAATGCGAAGAAGGACGTGACCCGGTCGGCCGAGGAGCGCAGGCAGGCCGCGGCCGCCGACGACGCGCGCAAGGACTACTCCGGAATGAGCAGCAGGGGCCGCTGACCGTCCGTTGCTAGACTCACACGGGCGAGTGGCGGAACGGCAGACGCGCCGGCCAGGCCCGAGCCGGTCGCGCATCTTCCACTCAAGCCAGACTGGTGCTATGACCGAGAAACCGCTCCTCGTGCGCCGTGGCGCAAACCACGCTGGCGGTATGACCACAGAACGCCCCTGATCAGGCGATTTGGGCCGGATCCTCCATCATAACGCCAGTCTCACTTGCGCTCGTTGCTATCAGCCGAACCGACGGCGGGCGGAATTGGCTCGGGCTCGGCCCCCGCCACGCTTGCTAGACTCCGGTGGGCGAGTGGCGGAACGGCAGACGCGTCGGCCTTAGGAGCCGGTGTCGCAAGACGTGCGAGTTCGAATCTCGCCTCGCCCACCAGGCGCGCCCACCACTGTCAGTCCCACGTCAGGAGATGATCAACCCTTTGGTCACCGTATCCACGCGACCCGAGCCGGGCTCGAAGATGGTCCTCGAGATCGAGGTCCCGCCAGCCGAGGTCGACGGTCACTTCGCCACCGCTTATCGCCACGTGGCGGAGCGGACGCGGGTGCCCGGCTTCAGGCCGGGGAAGGCACCGCGCCAGGTCATCGACCGCTTCGTCGGGCGCGGGAGCGTCGTGGCGGAGGCGATCGACCACCTCGTGAGCGCCAGCTACGACGCCGCGCTGGACCAGACCGACCTGATACCGATCGACCAGCCCGACGTCGACATCGATCCCGCCGCGGTGGCGGAGGGCCAGCCGGTGACGTTCACCGCCACCGTGCCGGTGAGGCCCGAGGTGACGCTCGGCGCGTACGGCGACTATCCGTTCGCCCTCGAGGTGCCCGAGGTCACCGACGAGCAGGTGGAGGCGGTCATCGCCGACCTTCGTGAGCGGCAGGCGACCCTCAGGCCGGTCGACGGCCGGCCCGCCCAGCAGTCCGACATCGCCAGCGTGAAGTTCGTGGGGACCGTGGACGGCCAGCCGTTCGAGGGCGGCAGCGCCGACCGCCTGCCGGTGGCCATCGGCGAGAACCGCATGATCGAGGGCTGGGAAGAGCAGCTGGTCGGCATGGAGATCGGCGCCACCAAGGGCTTCGACATCACCTTCCCCGACGACTATCGCGTGGAGGCGCTGCGCGGCAGGGAGGCGCACTTCGAGGTCGAGCTGCTCGACCTGCGCGAACGGGTGCTCCCCGAACTTGACGACGACTTCGCGCGGAGCGTCGGAGAGGTGGAGGACCTCGAGGGGCTGCGCCGCGAGATCCGCGACGCCATGGAGCAGCGCGCAGCGGCCGAGGCGCGCCACGCGTTCGGCGACCGCATCATCGACTTCGCCGCCGGCAACGCGAGCGTCGAGCTTCCCGAGGTGATGGTCGCGAACGAGATCGAGATCCTGCGGGACGAGCTCACGTCGCGACTCGCCGCGCAGCGCATCGGCCTCGAGCAGTACCTGGCCCTCGCCAAGCAGACCCCGGAGGAGATGACAGCCGAGCTCCACGAGCCCGCCGCGCGCCGGGTGAAGACGCTGCTGGTCCTGTCCGCGATTGCCGAGAAGGAGGGGATCGACGCGACCGACGAGCAGATCGAAGCCGAGATCGCCGAGCAGCTGGCACGCCACGACGATCCGAAGCTCCGCGAGTACCTGGGCTCGCGACGAGGCCGCAGTTACCTGCGCATGACGATCCGCAACCGTACACTGGTGGACACGCTCATCGAGCGAGCGCTGGGGACCGATGCGGTCGCCGGATCCGCGCCCGCCGAGCATGAACCTACTGAGCCTACCGAAGCCGCCGAGCAGTCCAAGGAGCCCGCATAACCGATGCTCGTCCCGATGGTCATCGAGTCGAGCGCCCGCGGAGAGCGCGCGTTCGACATCTACAGCCGGCTCCTCAAGGAGCGGATCATCTTCCTGGGCGACGCGATCGAGGACAACGTCGCGAACCTCATCATCGCCCAGCTCCTGTTCCTCGAGTCCGAGGACCCGGAGAAGGACGTCAGCCTCTACATCAACTCGCCCGGCGGCGTGGTGACGAGCGGCCTGGCGATCTACGACACGATCCGCTACCTGCGGGCGCCGGTGAGCACGATCTGCATCGGCCAGGCGGCCTCAATGGGCGCCGTGCTCCTAGCGGCGGGTGCCAGGGGCAAGCGCTACGCGCTGCCGAACGCGCGGATCATGATCCACCAGGGGTCCGGCGGGTTCCGCGGCAACACCCCCGACGTGGAGATCCAGATGCGCGAGATGCTCCACCTCACCGACCGCCTGACGCAGATCCTTGCCGACCACACCGGCCAGACGCACGAGAAGGTGAAGCGCGACAGCGAGCGTGACTACTACATGAGCGCCGAGGAGTCCAAGGCCTACGGCATCATCGACGAGGTCTTCGTGGGCAACACCGAGTCGCTCATCAGCATGGCCAAGGAGGCCGGCGGCGAGATCCCGAGCGCGGACGAAGCCGCAGAGGCGGACAAGGCCAAGAAGTAGGCCCTGATTGACCTCGCGCTGGTTCGGCGTACGCTCGGGCTCTCCCTGAGCGGAGGACCGTCTACAAGCCAGACTGGTCTGACCGGCGATGTCGACGTCGGCGGGCGTGTCACAAACCAGACTGGTACAGCGACCGCCGAATCGCCCCCGAAAGCGCCGAATCGGCCGATCGTCGGTCACAAGACCAGTTTCGCTTGTAAGGGTGGGCTTGTCGGGTTCGCCGTGGTCGCCGGCCGGCCATCAGCGACCGCGCTCCAGGTCGAGCAGGCGGCGCTTGAGCGCGTCGCCGCCGCCCCAGCCCGACCAGCCGTCGGCAGCACGCACCACCCGGTGCCAGCGGTGCGTCGCCGATTGGGAACGCCGGAGGAACTCCCGAGGAACGGGGTGAGAACGACCGAGGCCGATCCTCGCGTCGCGCTCATGTCCGAGTGCATCCGAGCAACACGGAGGACGCGGTTGAACGCTCGCCCCGCGGGCTCCCGTCTCCAACCCTGCACGCGCCTGTCTGGTGGTGCCGGTCGGCCGTGCCTCGCGACCTGGAAGCGCGGTGGCTAGGGGGCTGGTCCCGCGCGCAGAGATCTGAGGGCAACAAGGGAGAGAAGGGGAGGCATCCGATGCATAGAAAGTTCACCGCCTGGCGGCCTGCTGCGGCCCTGATGTTCGGCACGGTGTTGCTGGCCACCATGGGTATCGCATCCCCTGTAGCCGCGGCGGACGGAGACAACCTCCGCACGATCATCGTCGATCGCACGGGTACGGACTGCGCTTCCTTCAACGCGGCGGGCGATCACAACAGCGTGGGCGTCGGAGTCGCGTTCGACGGCGTGAATCTGCTGGTGTCCTGTTACAGCGACAACACGATCACCGAGAACAGCCCGGCGGACGGCAGTCTGGTCGCCGTGCACCACATCACGGGTGTGACCTTTCTCGGCGCGCTCGCGTGGGACAACGGCCGCGGCGTGGTCTGGGCATGCGGAAACTTCAGCACGATCGGCACGATCAATCTGGCAACGAACGTCTACACGCCGGTCTTCGATCCGGTGGGCGGCTGCTTCGACGGGCTCGCCTACGACGCTTCGGACGACACGCTCTGGTCAGGCTTTGACGCCAACAACCAGATCGACCACAGCACGACCACCGGCACCCACATCGCGACCTTCGCCCCGGGCATCAGCCGATCGGGTATCGCAGTCGGTGGCGACCTCATCTACATGGCGGACAACGGTGGGCAGACGATCTGGCGCTCGCCGAAGGACTTCTCGGCGGTCACGGAGTTCGCCTCGTTCAGCCGGCGGCTCGAGGACCTCGAGTGCGATGACCTCACCTTCGGCACGCAGCTCAAGGCGGCGATCTGGGTCAACGACGCGTACGACAACATTCTCAACGCGTTCGAGATCCCGCTCGGCTCCTGCGCCTTCGGCGGCGGTGGCGGGGAGGAACCCGACTCCCTGACTCCGGCCGTGGTCAATGAGACGCTGCCTGCGGGCGAGTCCACGACGGTCGAGAAGACGCTCCACCTCAACGGGCTGCCCGCGGAGGCGGACATCATCGTCGCGATCGACACGACCGCCAGCATGAGTGGCGCCCTCGTCAGCGCGAAGGCCGACGCGGTCCAGATCTGCGAGGACGTGAAAGACGAAATCCCCGGAGCTCGCTTCGCCGCCGTGGAGTTCCAGGACTATCCGATCTCGCCGTACGGTGCCACCACCGATTCGCCGTATGAGCTCCACACCGCCGGCTACACCGCCGACTGCGCGACGTTCGGTCTCGCCGTCGCGGCGATGACGCTCGGTAACGGCGCCGACGGTCCGGAGTCGAACAACCGCGTCCACTTCGAGGCGTACTCCGACTCGGTGCTCCTCGCCAGCAGAGATGCCGACGCGACCCGCTTCCTGGTCGTGCTGGCCGACAACGTCCCACACAGCACCGTGGCATTCGGCGACTGCCCAGCCACCATCGACGCCGACGGCACCCCACTCAGTGACCCAGGCCGCAACGGCGTCAACGAGGAGGGTGCAGGGGACGACATCGAGACCCCGGACGCGATCGACGGGCTGAACGCCGACGATCACACACTGCTGTACATCAGCTACAACCGCGGATCGCCTCTCGGCTCAGCCGTACACCCCTGCCACGAGGATCTCGCAGTTGCAACCGGCGGCGTTGCCGTCGCGAGCAACGACGCCGAGGACATCGGCGCCTTCATCATCGAGCAGGCGCAGGAGACCCCCTACACCGTCGACCTGGAGATCTCGGCGGGATGCGAGATCGGCTTCAGCTTTGATCCGGCGCCGCCCTACGGGCCGTTCACCGGGGAGCAGACGATCCTGTTCACCGAGACCATCACGGCACCCGAAGTCGTGGGTGACTACACCTGCACCATCACCGCGGTCATGACCCCGGGTGGGCCGACGACCGCTGTCGAAACGGTCAACGTCACGGTGGTTCCTGGCGATCCGGCGACGCTCGAGCTCGAGCCGGCCACGGATACGAACACCGTGGACGAGGAGCACTGCGTCACGGCCACTGTCGAGGACGCCTTTGGGAACCCAACGCCGGGGGTCACCGTGGAGTTCTCGGTGAGCGGTCCCGGTGAGACCGAGGGCTCGGTCGTCACGGACGACGATGGCGAGGCCGAGTTCTGCTACACCTCGGCGCTGCCAGGCGAAGACGACATCAGCGCCTTTGCCGATACGAACGACAACGGGGCCCAGGACCCCGGTGAGCCGAGCGACACCGCGACGAAGACGTGGGTCATCCCGGCGAGCACCGAGGGCTGCAGGGTCACCTACGGCGGCTGGATCATCGCGACCAACGGTGACCAGGCGACCTTCGGCGGCAACGCGCAGGCCGACGGCCTCAGGGGGCAGCAGGAGTACCAGGATCACGGCCCTGCGGTGGTCATGAACGTCCACTCGATCGACGTCCTGGCGGTCGAGTGCAGCAGTGACGGCACTGAGGCCAGCATCTTCGGCACGGCGACCGTCGACGGAGAAGGGGAGTTCGACTACCGGATCGACCTGAAGGACCTGGGAGACTCGGGTACGGACACGTACCGGATCCGCCTGTCGGACGGCTACGACTCGGGCGAGCAGCCCCTCTCAGGAGGGAACGTCCGGATCCACTGACCGATCGGGTTTCGGCAACCACCGAAGGGAGAGGGCCGCGGGCCCTCTCCCTTCTTTCACCCAGGCTCCAGAAGCGGGGAGGCTCCCGCCGGCATTGCGTGCCGGGCCAGCTCAATCTCCGCGTCCGTCACGGCTGACCGGGACGTGAGAGCCGCAACGGTCAGCGGCGATGGATCGGCTTGGTACTGGTCCCGCAGGATGCGCTGGCAGGCAAGAAACTGTCGCCGCGCGGCGTGGCCGCGGCCCTCGCGCGCGTAGAGCTCGATGGCGAGCCGGTGCGCGTCCTCGTCCGCCGGATCGAGCGCGAGGCTGCGCTCGACGACCGCGTGTGCCTGGGCAAGATGATTTCCCTCGCCCAGTGCCTGGGCGGCGGGAAGCAACGCAGACTCCCAGCGCAGCATGAGCTGGTCGCGGTGCCGCGCGAGCCACGGCTCATAGGGATCATCGGGGAGCAGCTCACAGCTGTCGATCGCGAGGATGAGCTCCGTCTCGCTCGACACTTTTCGAAGCCACTCTTCATCGGGCCGCGGCGCGCGGCCCCGGAGGAGGCATTCCAGCCGATCGAGCGCGGACTCCAGAGCGGCGTGATCCGTCTCGAGCCGAACCGCCGAAGAGAACCCGACCACTCGATGGTCGTGCAGGAGCACGGCTCCAGGCGAGTTGGGTTCGAGCGCACGGCCGAGGAAGTGCAGCGCCCGGCGGAGGTTCGCCATGGCCCGGCCCGGCGGAGCCTCCGGCCAGAGCAGCTCCGCCGCGACCTCACGCCGCAACTGGTGGCGCGGGCTGACGAGGAGGAGCTTGAGGAGCCGCTCGGCGGAGCCGTGTTGCCAGGCGAGCGCGTCGAGGCGCCTTCCGTCAAGCGTAACCTTGAACGTACCCAGCAACTGGGCGCTCAGACGCCGGGGCAGCATCACGTGGCGCCGGGTCAAAGCGCGGTCCCTCCTCGGCGACGTCTCCGGTCGATGCCGGCCGCCGGAGCCTACGCCCGAGGGGTGCGTTCCGTCAACGGCGATTTGACGGCTGACGGGGCATTCAGCGGCCACGCTCCATGTCGAGCAGGCGGCGCTTCACCTCGATGTCGCCGCCGCCCCAGCCGGAGAAGCCGTCGGCGGCCCGCACCACCCGGTGACATGGGACGGCGGGGAAGAGCGGGCACCGCGCCATCGCGCCGCCCACCGCCCGCGCCGCGCCGGGTGAGCCGATGAGCGCCGCCACCTCGCCGTACGTGACGGTCTCTCCAGCCGGCACCGAGCGCACGGCCTCGTAGACCCGCGCGTCGAAGGCGGACAGGCCGTGCTCGTCGACCGCCGGCAGGGGTCCCCCTGAGAGCGCGTCCTCCAGCCAGCCCGACGCCAGGTCGGCCGGCACGGGCTCGGTGCCGCGGAAGCGCCGACGGAGCTGCGCCAGGAAGGACTCGAGGGAGTCAGAACGGCTCACCGCGGCGATGCCCGCATCGGTCTCCGCCAGCAGCATCGGGCCCAGGGACGTGCCCACTCGCGCGAAGCGCAGATCGCCGCTCATCGGCCCAGCATCCCATGACGATCGAGTCGGGCGGAAGTGTGGATAACGCGTGCTATCCTGCCGGTCCGATGATCACCAAGTCGCGATGACCACCAAGTCGAAGGTCCCGTACCGCTGCTCCTTCTGCGGCAAGAGCCAGGAGCAGGTCCGCAAGCTGATCGCGGGCCAGGGCGTGTACATCTGCGACGAGTGCATCAACCTCTGCCAGGAGATCATCGAGGAGGAGATGCTCGAGTCTCCGCGCGCCAGCCTGGCGCAGGCGGCTCCGCTCCCCAGCCCGCGGCGCATCAAGGACCAGCTCGACGCCTACGTCATCAGCCAGGAGCAGGCCAAGAAGGTCCTCTCGGTCGCGGTCTACAACCACTACAAGCGCGTGAACGCCGGCCACAGCGTGGACGACGTCGAACTCGGCAAGTCGAACGTCCTGCTCGTCGGGCCGACCGGCTCCGGCAAGACGCTGCTGGCGCAGACGCTGGCGCGTGTCCTCGACGTTCCCTTCTGCATCGCCGATGCGACCTCGCTGACGGAGGCGGGCTACGTCGGTGAGGACGTCGAGAACATCCTGCTGCGCCTGATCCAGGCCGCGGACTTCGACGTCCAGCGCGCCCAGCGGGGGATCATCTACATCGACGAGATCGACAAGATCGCGCGGAAGACGGACAACCCGTCGATCACCCGGGACGTCTCCGGCGAGGGGGTGCAGCAGGCGCTCCTGAAGATCCTCGAGGGCACGGTCGCCAACGTCCCGCCGCAGGGCGGACGCAAGCACCCGCACCAGGACTTCATCCAGATCGACACCACGAACGTGCTGTTCATCTGCGGTGGCGCCTTCGAGGGCCTCGAGAAGATCATCGAGGAGCGGGTCGGCAAGCGAGGCATCGGATTCGGCTCGCAGGCCCAGCAGTCGAAGGAGGAGCGGCGCGCGGCGCTGCTCGACAAGCTCATGCCGGAGGACCTGCTCAAGTACGGGCTCATCCCTGAGTTCGTCGGTCGCCTGCCGGTGGTCGTGAGCCTCGCGGCGCTGGCGCACGAGGACCTGGTCAAGGTGCTCACCGAGCCACGCAACGCGGTGACGCGGCAGTTCACGAAGTTCTTGAGCATCGACAAGGTCGAGCTCGTCTTCACGCCGGAGGCGCTGGAGGCGACCGCCAAGCTGGCCCTGGAGCGCAAGACGGGCGCCCGGGCCCTGCGCACCATCGTCGAGGAGGCGCTGCTCGAGGTGATGTACGACATCCCGGAGCGCACCGACGTCAAGAAGGTCGTCATCACCGCGGAGACCGTCGAGCACGGCCAGCCGCCGATGCTGCTCACCGAGACCGAGGACGCCGAGCCACGCCGGCGCGCGCGCCCCGCGCGAGCGGCGCGCGACGATGAGCGCGAGGAAGAGTCCGCCTAGGTCTTGACGCGGATCCCCGCGCCTTTGAGCTCGGCGAGGATCCTCCGGCGCAGCTCCTTCTCCGCTGCATCCCGCTCCGTCACCTTCACCTGTCCGGCAACATGCAGGACGCCGCCCTCGCCCTCGTCCGCGGCCACGCGCGCGACCGACGGAGCGTCGGTGAGGCGCGGAGACCAGTCCGGCTCCGCCTTCATCGCTCGCCCGGCGCGGTTGATGAGGTCTCCCGCGCGCGCCGAGTCGCCGCGGTCGGCGAGCTTGACCTCGACCTGGAGCGGCGCCCACAGCCGGGTCAGGTTAGAGGCGACGACGATCTGGCCGTTCGGGACGCTGTGGACGGTCCCGTCGAGGTCGCGGAGCGTCGTGCGTCGCAGGCTGAAGTCCTGGACGACTCCCTCCACGCCGGCGATGCGAACGACGTCGCCCTCGCTGTACTGGTTCTCGACGACGATGAAGATTCCGGCGAGCCAGTCTCGGATCAGGCTCTGCGCCCCGAACCCGACGGCGATGCCCACGACGCCGAGCCCCGCCAGCGCCGGACCGATGTTGATGCCGAAGAGTGCCAGCACCATGAGCGCGGCGATGACGGCGATGACCGTCGCCGCCACCCGCACGGCCAGGCGGCCGACGGTGGCCACCCGCCGCTCGAGCTCGGCTGCAGGCAGGGTCCCTCGGCCGGCCTCCGCGTTGCGGCGCTCGACGAGATGCCGGAGGCTGACGGCGATCGCCAGCCGGATGAGCAGGAAGGCCGCGACGGACAACACGGCGATGAGGCCGATGAGCAGGGCGGTACTGGTCCACGGCAGGCTGGGCATTTCGAATGGCATGGTAGCCGCCCGCGCGCCCCGCGCCAGAGCCGCCGAGGGCGGCCGGCGACGGTACCGATGTCGGCTGGGTGGGAGTACTTCCGGGGACGGTGGGTTTGCCCCGCCGCACCGCTACGATTGGGGCTGGCCGCACCGCCGGCGTGGCCGTCCAGGGTAAGGAGCGATCGACAGCGATGACCGCACACCAGCGCCGACCGGGCTTCCGCCTGCCGTGGTCCTCTGAGACCGAGACGGGCGACGCGGGCTCGACCGATGCCGAGGGGCAGTCCGCCGAGGCCGCCGCCGATCCATGGGCACCACGCACGGATGCGCCGGCCGATGCCGGTTCAGCCGACGAGATGGGCGATCACGCGGCGACGACCGCCGCTGCCGCCGACGATGACCAGACGGCCGACGCGACCGGCAAGGCCACCGCCGATGCACCACAGACCATGACCCACCCCACACCGGAGGCCCAGATGCCCGCGACCACCGCCCAGCCGACCACTCCTGCCGACGAGGCCACCCCGGCGACCGGCTTCCTCGGCGACCTCGTGGCGGCGATGCGGCGCGTGGCCGATGAGGCTGTCGAGTCGACCCTGTCCGAGCTCCGATCGCGGGTCGACGAGGCGATCCGCGAGCGCGAGGCGGACGCCGAGCGTCGCCGCAACGAGCTTCGCGGCAAGGCCGAGGCGGACATCGCCGGAGTCGGCGACTGGGCCAAGTCGGAGGCCGAGCGCATCAAGGCCGATGCCGAGCAGCGCGTCGCCGCGCGACGCGCGCAGCTCGACCAGCAGCTGGCCGCCGAGACGTCACAGGTGGAGTCGGCCGCCGACGCGCTCCGCTCGCGCATCGCCGCATACGAGCGCGAGCTCGAGAGCTACCACGAGCAGCTGGCCGCCACCAACGATCCCGCGGCGTTCGCGACCGCGGCGAAGCGCATGCCGCCGCCGCCCGCCCTGGACGCCTCTGCGGCGGCTCCCGCCGTTCCCGCCGCCAGGCCCGCGCCCGAGCCCGAGCCGGAGCCGCCGGCAGTCAGCCAGGCCGACGAGGCTCCCGGCACGAACGGCTCCGCGCCCGCCGCGCCGGTCGCCGACGTGGAGGGGGCCGAAGTCCCGGCCACGGACCTCGACGAGCTCGATGCGACCCCGGAGCCGGCCGCCGCGGCCGCCGCGCCCGAGACGTACGCCGAGCCCGTCGCGACGGAGATCGTCGTCAAGGGACTGGGCAGCTTCGGGGCGATCACCGGGTTCCGGCAGCAGCTCGCCAACGTCGAGGGCATCGACGCCGTCGGGCTGAGCCTCGGCACGAGCGGCGAGTTCGTGTTCCGCGCCACGCACCGGCCGAGCGTCGACATGGCCGCCGCCATCACGACGCTCGAGGGCGATGCCGTGGAGATCGAGCCGCGTGCCGAGGGCGGCCTTCGCGTCACGCTGGGCCGGCCCCGCTAGACCGGCCACGCACCCCTGGCCGCGCGGCGGGCCGGTGGTACACTCGCGGCACGGCGTCGACCGTGAGGAGTAGCCCTCCATCGACCGCATCAGAGAACGCGGAGCCATGGGCTGAGAGCCCGCCGCGGAGCGAGAGGGCGAAGGTCGCACGCGAGCCGGCCGGGTCCGCCCGATAGCGCGGAACGAGAGGCGGCCGCACCGGTCGCGAACGAAGGTGGTACCACGACGAGCCCGTTCGTCCTTCGACGAGCGGGCTTTGTGTTGGGCGAGCGTTTCAGGAGCGAATGGACCGATGACGACGACGCGACGGGAGCTGGCGGCGCGCTACGACCCCGCGGCGGTCGAGCCGGCGATCTACGAGCGCTGGCAGGCTGCTGGCGCCTTCAGGCCCGCGCCTGAGCCGCCGCCGGGCGCGCCGCGGTTCGTGATCATCCAGCCGCCGCCGAACGTCACGGGGGCCCTGCACATCGGCCACGCGCTGACCGCCACGATCGAGGACACGCTGGTCCGCTACCACCGCATGCGCGGAGACGACACGCTGTGGCTGCCCGGCGTCGATCACGCCAGCATTGCCGCGCAGTTCGTGCTGGACCGCATCATCGCGGAGGAGGGGGAGAGCCGCGCGTCGCTCGGCCGCGAGCGGTACCTCGAGCGGATGTGGAAGTTCATCGAGGAGACGCGCGACGTCATCGGCCGCCAGCACCGCCGGCTCGGCGCGAGCCCCGACTGGGACCGCGAGCGGTTCACCATGGACGAGGGGAGCGCGCGCGCCGTGCGGGTGGCCTTCAAGCGCCTGTGGGACGCGGGGCACGTCTATCGCGGCGAGGCGCTGGTGAACTGGTGCCCGCGCTGCCTGACGACCATCAGCGACCTGGAGAACGTGCACCGCGACGAGACGGGAACGATCTGGACGATCCGCTACCACCTCGAGCGGCCCGACGGCACGCCCGACCCGGATGCCTGGATCAGCGTCGCGACCACGCGCCCCGAGACGCTGCTCGGCGACACCGCGGTCGCCGTGCATCCGGACGACGAGCGGTACCGGGGCCTCGTCGGGCGGCACGCCATCTTGCCCTTCCTGGCCCGGCGGCTGCCGATCCTCGCCGACGAGGCGGTGGACCGCGCCTTCGGCACCGGCGCGGTGAAGATCACGCCGGCGCACGACCAGGACGACTACGCGCTGGCGAAGCGCCACGGCCTGCCGGCCATCACCGTGCTCGACGAGCAGGCGCGCGTGAACGAGGCCGGCGGCGAGTTCGCCGGGCTCGACCGCTTCGACGCGCGGCGACGGATCGTGGAGCGCCTGCGCGCGTCCGGCGACCTCGAGGACGAGCGCCCGCACGAGATGGTGGTCGGCCGCTGCGACCGGTGCGGGACGGTGAGCGAGCCGCGCCTGTCGGTGCAGTGGTTCATCCGTGTGAAGCCGCTCGCCGAGCGGGCGCTCGCATCGGTCACCGAAGGTCGCACCACGATCCTGCCCGCGCGCTTCGACAAGGAGTACGCGCACTGGATGGAGAACATCCACGACTGGGCGGTCAGCCGCCAGCTGTGGTGGGGCCACCGCATCCCGGCCTGGTTCTGCCCGGACGGCCACGTGACGGTGAGCGACCTGCCCGCGGGCCCCGAGGCGTGCGCCGAGTGCGGCCGCCCGGCGAGCGAGCTCACCCAGGAGACCGACATCTTCGACACCTGGTTCAGCTCCGGGCTGTGGCCCTTCAGCACCCTGGGCTGGCCGGACGAGACGCCTGACATGCAGCGCTTCTATCCGACGACCGTCATGGAGACCGGCTACGACATCCTCTTCTTCTGGGTGGCGCGGATGATGATGCTCGGGCTGTTCTGCACGGACCGGGAGCCGTTCGATACCGTCTACCTGCACGGGATGATCCGCGCCGACGGCGGCGCGAAGATGGGCAAGACCAAGGGCAACACGATCGACCCACTCTCGGTCGTCGACGAGATCGGAGCCGATGCGCTGCGCTTCGCCCTCGTCTCCGGGTCGTCGTCGGGCCACGACCAGAAGCTGACTCGCGCGAAGCTCGACGGCGGGCGGAACTTCAGCACGAAGCTGTGGAACGCCGCGCGCTTCGTGCTCGCCAATCGACCCGCCGACGAACCCGACGCGGACCCGGGCTCGGATGGCGCGGTGGACGCTTCGCTGCCGGTTCGCTGGCTCCGTTCGCGACTGGCCGACGCGGTCGCGCGGGCGACGCGGCAGCTCGATGCGCTCGACCTCGGCGCCTACGCGGCGACCGTGTACGACGTCGCCTGGAGCGACTACTGCGACTGGTTCCTCGAGGTGGCGAAGGTCGACATGCGACGCGCCGATGCGTCCCCGGCGGAGCGTGCCGCCACCTGGCGCGCCGCCGCGGAAGGGCTCGCCGTGGTCCTGCGGCTCCTGCATCCGCTCATGCCGTTCGTCACCGAGGAGCTGTGGCAGGCGCTCGGAGAGGCCGAGCCGGAGCTGACGCGGGACGAGCCGCTCCTCATCACCGCCGGATGGCCGGCGCCTGGGGAGCGCGACGAGACGGCGGAGACCGCCTTCGCGGACCTCGCCGAGCTGATACGCGGCGTCCGCAACCTGCGCACGGAGGCCGGGACACCGGCGGCGACCTGGGCCGCCCTCGTGGTCGACGCGCCCGACGGGGAGGCGGCCGATGCGTTGCGCGCGGGGCTCCGGTACGTCGAGGCCCTGGCCCGGGCCCGGCCCATCCGTATCGGCGGCGCGGGCGATCGGCCCGAGCTCGTGGCGGCGAGCCCGTTCGGCGCCGCGTGGCTCGGCATCGACGCCGCGGGCCAGGTGGACGCGGCCGCGCGCCGCGCGACGCGGCTCGCGGACATCGAGGGCAACCTCGAGCGCCTGCGGCGGCTTCTGGCCGACCCGGGGTTCTCCGGCCGCGCCCCGGCGGCGATCGTGGCGCGCGAGCGCGACCGCCTGGCAGAGCTCGAGGAGCGGCGGCGACAGATGCTCGCCGAGGGGTAGGAAGCCCGGACGAGCAGGACCGCTGGATGACCCCATCGGGTCATAGCGGGGGGGACCGCGCCGGCACGACAATCGTGGTCCGAGCCAGCGAAAGGGTCCCCTTGTCCATCTCGTTTCTCCGTCGCAAGAAGCATGAGCCAGAGCCGCCGCCTCCACCTCCGGTGGAGGACGTCGAGGCGCGCGAGTACTCGGAGCGCATCACCCTGATGGGCCGCAGCAGCGATGCCCTTCGGCTGCCCGCCGGGCCGGCCGTCGTCGCGTCGCTGCCGAGCATCGTCGAGTCGATCGCGCCCGGTCGCGTCGACATCATCGAGCCGCTGCCCCTGGACCTTGCCAACGCGAGCCCCGCCATGGAGCGCTTCACCGAGCTCCAGCAATGGGTCGTCGCGCGCCGGGACCTCGGCCCGGTGGGGCGCCACGGGCTGTGGGTGCTCGAGCTCATCGACGCGCTCGACATGACGGTGGACACCTTCTACTGCGCACTGCTCCACGGCGAGACGGACACGAGCGGGTATCCCGAGTACCAGGCGATCGTGGGCGGGCTCGCCTCTCACTGGGACGAGCTCTCCGGCGAGCTCATTGTCCGCGCCGTGGTTGGCTGGGGCGGCCTCGGTCTGCGCGGCGACACCGATCGCATCGGCCAGAGGATCCTGAGCACGGTCCACGCACAGCTCATCGCGTCCGGGTACGTGCTCGGGCCGGCGGAGGCGCGACTGCCCCTGGTGGGCGAGCGCACCGGCCTGAACTGCATGCACTGCGGCTTCCAGGCGGGTGCCGAGGGCGCCATGTACTGCCCGCGGTGCGGCATGCGGATGAGCCGGAGCTCCTGACCCGGGCCAGTACCATCGGCGTAGTCCTCTCGCGCCCCAGTCCCATTGCCCGGTGGTGCGGTCAGTCCGAGACTGGTGCTGTCCGTGCCGGACGACCGTCCCACCCGAAGGAATGGCAATGAAGCGACCCGTGATCCTCCTCGCCCTGGGCGGCGAGAGTGCGGCGTATGCCGACGCACTGCAGCGCGCCGGCTTCGATCCGGTCGACCCGGATGCGCTCGAGGTGACCGGCCGGAACGCGGACCTGGGCGTGATCGACTGCGACATGGACCCCGCCACGGTCAAGTACCTGTACGACGTCATGCACGTCGACCCGGCCATTCCGACGCTCCTCCTCCTCAGCGAAACCTCCCATCTCGGCCCGGGCATCGGCGGTGTCGGCGACGAGGTGGCGCTGAAGCCGCTGCTGCCCGAGGCGCTGGTCTACCGGCTCCAGGCCCTTCTCATCCGCACCGGGCGCAGCCTGCCGACGGAGTCCGGCACATGGGCCGATGACGGCGCGCTGTCGTCGGCGGCGATCGCGGGCGAGGGCCGCGTCGTGAGCGTCTTCGCCCCAAAGGGAGGCGTCGGCAAGACGACCCTGGCCATCAACATGGCCATCGCGCTCCGGCAGCAGACGCGCGCCGAGGTGCTCCTCTTCGACGCCGACGTCGGCGTCGGGAACGTCACGTCCGCGCTCGACGTTCCCCCACGGCTGGGCCTCGCGGACCTCTCCGACAGCCCGCCCAGCGACTGGACCGACAGCGCGTTCGACCAGGCGGTCAGCACCCACGCCGAGACGGGCCTGCGCGTCCTGAGCTGGGGGACCGGTCCCAGCCAGTCCATCTCCGCCGAGCTGCTCCTGTCAGCGCTGCGCTGGGCTCGCGGCCACCACTCCTACGTCATCGTCGACAACCATCCCGGCTATGACGAGCGCACGATGGCCATGCTGGCGGTGGCGAACGAGATCTTCCTGGTCGTCACGCCCGAGGTCGGCTCCATCCGCAACAGCTCGCAGTTTTTGGAGCTGGCGCGAGAGATCGGCCTGGCCGGCATCGTCCGGGTCGTCGTGAACCGGGCCAACCACGGCATCAGGCTGGATGACCTCGCCGCCTCGCTCGGCATGCCGGTCGCCGCCACGGTGATCAGCAATGGTCCGAAGGCCGTGATGGCCGCGAACCAGGGCCGTCCGCTGATCACCATGTTCCCGCGCGAGAAGATCTCCGACGACATGCATCGCGTCGCGCGGCTCGTCTCCCAGCCGGAGGACGCCACGGAGATGGAACCGGCACCCCGCGGCTGGTGGGAGCGACTCCGCACCGGCCCCTCACAGGCCTGACCCGGACGCGGCGCGCGCCCCGGGAACCCGCGCCCTGAGAGCGTCTGCCATCATTCGCGCCCGTGCCGACCTATGACTACCAGTGCCGCACGTGCGGCACCATCACCGAAGTGATCCACTCGATGCTCGAGAGCGGGCCGACGACCTGCGAGCGGTGCGGCGGCGAGCTGCGGCGCATGCTCTACCCCACCGGCATCATCTTCAAGGGCTCAGGCTTCTACCGGACCGACTCTCGCAAGGCCGCCCCGGCATCGGCCTCGTCCGGTGACGCCTCCACGGGCGGATCGGGCGGATCGGGCGGATCGGGCGGATCGTCGGGGGCTGAGTCCGGCTCCTCGGGCGATGGCAAGGCCGCGCCGGCGGCGAGCGATGGTGGCGCGGCGGCCGGCGGGTCCGGTGGGAAGACCAAGGCGGCCGGCGACGACTCCTAGGCCGACTTCGCCTGGGGCGCCCCACAGCGCCGGCAGAATCGAGCGCTCGCCGAGAGCGCGAGCCCGCACCCTCCGCAGCTCTGCACGGTGACGCCGGCCTCACCGACCTCGCGGGCCGATGCCTCCCACAGGAGCTTGCCCTCGCGGATCGCGGCCGCTGTTGCCTCGCGGTTCGACATCGCTGCACCCCGGGACCGATACGCCAGCACCTGCGACGCGTCGGGCTCCGCCGCGGCGGCCACGCTCGTCTCGTCGAGGCCGAGCTCCTCGAGCTGCGCCCGGCGAGCGGCGATCTCGTCGCTGTCGGCCTCGGCAGCCACGCGACGCCGCCTTGGACGGACCGGTGCCCGGGCCGGCAGGCGGACGACCCTGTCGCGCATCGGCCCGCTGCGCCGTGGCGTCGGTCGTGCCGGAGGGGCGGCCGGCTTCTCGGGCTCGGGCTCGGGCTCTGCGGCGACGGGCGGCTCGGGCTCCGGTACGGCCGCAGCGGCGACTGGCTCCGGCTCAACGGGCGCGGCGGCGGGCGGCGGCTCGAACTCGGCGACCGGCTCGGCTGCCGCCTCGACCCTCTCGGCCTCCGCGCGGGCATCCTCGTCCCAGGCGACAACCCGCAGCGGAGGTCGCGCGATCGCCGGCTCGGGCTCGGCCTCGGCGGCGACAGGCTCGGGCTCCGGCGCGATCTCGGGCTCCAGGTCCGCGGCGAAGCGCTCGTCGTCGGTGAGTTCAACGGGCTGCTCGCCGAATGTCGGCTCGGGCGGCACGACCGCCAGGTCGTAGCTCGGCTCGACCTCGGCCACGGAGGCGGCGTAGACCTCGCTGTCCGCTTGCGGCCAGCTCTCGGCGGGCAGTGGCTCCGCGGTCGGATGCTGGAAGACCGGCACCACGGCCGCCCCGTCCAGCGCCGCGGCGATGCGATCGGCCAGGTCGTCCACGCCCGGCACCGGGGCGCAGCTGCGGCACCTCCCTGCAGCCGCGTTCCAGCAGTCGTTGCAGGTGTACTGGCGGCAGCCGATGCAGAGGTGTACGGACGCGTGGAACGCGTCGAGCTGCGCGGCGGCGATGACCGACTCCTGGGCCTGCATTCCCTCGCGCATGGCCTCCGACAGGGCCTCGTCTCCCACGAGGTAATTGCGAAGGCCGCCGATGAACCCGCGTGTCTTGCGGATCGGGCCCAGGCTGGTGGGCGCGCGGAACTCGTGGCGCGTGCCACAGCGCTCGCAGAAGGATGCCGTCAGTGTCTCGGCCATGAGCTCGTCTCTCGGGATGGATCGCGGGTGTCGAACCGAACTCTGAGCATAGGCGCCGGGCCACGCGACTACATCGGCGCATTGGTACCGCGAATGCGGACCTTCGTACCCCGCGTGCGCTAGCATCGGCCGCCATGGGGATCCTCTCGCGCGTCGAGTCCTTCCTCGAGCGCTTCCTCGAGGCCCCGGCGGGCAGGCTCGGCGCGTCGATTCAACCGGTCAGCCTCGCGAAGCGCATCGAGCGCGCGATGGACACCAGCAAGACGTTCCGCGACGGCGGAGTCATCGTGCCGAACCAGTTCGAGCTGCACCTGCACCCGCGGGACTACGCGGCCTTCGCGTCCTATCGCGGCTCACTCGAGGACGACCTTGCGCACGGGGTGATGGCGCGGGCGCGCCGCGAGCGCTACACGCTCGTCGCCCGGCCCCAGGTCCGGATCCTGGCGGATGACGAGACGCGGCGGGGGGAGATACGCGTGGCCGCGAATGTCGTCGACGAGCGCGGGCACCGCACACGCGAGGCCGAGCCGATGCCCACGAGCTCGGACACCATGGTCTTCGACCGGCCGGCGCCCGGAGCGTCGCCCGACTCGGCGACGCGCGCGTACCTGCTGGTCAGCACGCGAGGCAGCCGCCCGGTCCAGTTCGACCTCGGCGGCCACCTGATCGGCATCGGCCGGGCGAGCGACAACGACGTCATCGTCGACGATCCGATGGTCAGCCGCCACCACTGCCAGCTCAAGCTGCAGCATGGCGCGTACAGCTTCACCGACCTCGGCAGCCGCAACGGGTCGATGATCAACGGTCAGCCGGTCAGCCAGATCGCGCTCGGCCCGGGGGACATCATCCAGATCGGCGACACCGAGGTCGAGTTCCAGGTGCGCACGTGACCGGCGACATCCTGCGGCTGCTCCTCCTCGTCCTGCAGCTCGGCTTCGTGGCACTCCTGTACGTGATCCTGATGCGGTTCGCCGGGACCCTGCTGCGCGACCTGCGCAGCGCGGAGCAGGTGCAGCTCGCGTCACGGTCGGGGATCGGTCGCCTCTCGGTCCTGGAGTCGCCGGAGGACGAGCCGCCCGCCGGGACGACGATCGCGCTCGGCCCCATCAACTCAATCGGCCGAAACGTGAACAACACGATCTACGTGGAGGACGACTTCGTCAGCACGAACCACGCGATGCTCACCTTCCGCGGCCGCAGCTGGTTCGTGGAGGACCAGGGCAGCACGAACGGCACGTACGTCAACGGCCATCGGATCGACCGCCCGGTCGCCCTGAGCTTCGGCGACGAGCTGATGGTCGGCCGCGTCCGGATGCGGCTGGACCGATAGCCTCCGGGCCGATGCGCATCACCTGGCGCGCGGTCGAGCTGCGGCTGCTCGTGCCGGTCCTGATCGCGGTGCCTCTGGGCTTCGCGATCACGAACATCGCCCTGACGAACACGCTCGACCCGGGCCGCCTCCAGCTGGCCCTGGGGTTCGTGGGCCTGTTCGTCGCCGCGCACGTCGCCCTGGTGGCATTTGGCCATCGCGGCGACCAGCTCATCCTCCCGGCGGTCGGGGCGATGGGCGGCATCGGTCTCATCATGCTCAACCGGCTTCCGCAGGACCTCGCCGGGACCGACGCCCTGGGGTTCCAGCTCGGCATGGCCGAGACCCAGCTCCTGTGGTTCGGCGTCGGGCTGGTGCTGATGGTCGGCGTGGCGGTCGGCCTCCGCGACGACGGGGTGCTGCGCCACTACAAGTACTCGTGGGCGGCGATCGGCATCCTGCTCCTGGCCGCAACCCTGTTGCTCGGCTACGAGGTGAACGGGGCGCGGCTGTGGATCGACCTCGGCCCGGTGAGCGTCCAGCCCGGCGAGCCGCTGAAGATCGTGCTCGTCATCTTCATCGCCGCCTATCTCGCCGAGACCCGCACGCTGCTCACCAGCGCGAGCGTTCGCATCGGTCCCGTCCACCTGCCGCCGCTGCCGTACTTCCTGCCGATGCTCGTGCTGTTCGGCGCGGTGATGCTCATCGTGGTGCGCCTCAACGACCTCGGCACGGCCCTCCTCTTCTTCGGGACCTTCCTGACCATGCTGTTCGTGGCGACCGGACGGCGCAGCTACGTGCTCATCGGCCTGCTCCTGTTCGTCGCCGGCGCATACGTCGCCTATCGGCTGTTCGGTCACGTGCAGGTTCGCGTCGACGTCTGGCTCGATCCCTTCGCCGACCCGCTCGGGGCCGGCTTCCAGCCGGTCAGGGCGCTCTATGCCCTCGGCCGCGGCGGGCTCTTCGGCGAAGGCCTGGGCCAGGGGCTGGTCACCCTCGGCTCCGGGCTGACCATCCCGTACGTGCACACCGACTTCATCTTCACCGCCATCGCCGAGGAGCTCGGCCTCCTGGGCGCCTTCGCGCTCCTGGGGTTCGCGGCCGTCCTCGTCTTCCGCGGCCTGCGCACCGCGGCACTGGCGCGTGACGACTTCGGCGCGCTCCTGGCGGTCGGGGTGACCGCCAGCCTCGGGCTCCAGACCCTGATAATCATCGGCGGCAACACGAAGCTCATCCCGCTCACCGGCATCACGCTGCCCTTCGTCAGCTACGGCGGGTCGAGCGTCGTGGCGAGCTTCGCGATGATCGGCCTGCTGCTGTCGATCAGCCATCGCAGCGCGACCGGGGCGGACACGGGCCCGACCCACCCTTGATCGCCACCAACGTCCGGCGCCTCGGGCTCTACCTCATCGTGGCGTTCGCGGTCGTTTCCGCATCCATGGTCTGGTGGCAGGTGGTCGAGGCGCCGCAGCTGGCGACGCGCGCGGACAACCCGGAGGTGCTGCAGGCCCGCCGGACGCTGCTGCGCGGCACGATCTTCGACGCCAGCGGCCAGGTGCTCGCCTCCTCGGCGCTCGTCGACGGGCTCTCGATCCGGACGTACACCGATACGGCCTTCACGCACGTCATCGGCTACGCCAGCCATCGCTTCGGCGCGACCGGCATCGAGCGCGCCTTCGAGGATCTCCTGGTCGGCCAGACCGATCCGAATCCCCTGCGCGACTTCATCCGCGACGTGCTCGACCGTCAGCCGCAGCCGCGTGACCTGACGCTGACCATCGACCGGCGCCTCCAGGACTTCGCCGCGGCGCAGCTCGGGCAGAACGCGGGGGCGATCGTGGCGATCGATCCGATCTCGGGCGCCGTCCTGGCCATGGTGTCCTCGCCGACGTTCGACGCCACGCCCATCTCCGGCGACCCGGAGCAAGCCCAGGGACCGATGGACGCCCTGCGCGGCGACCCGGCCGAACCCCTCCTGTCACGGGCCCGGCAGGGGCAGTACGTGCCGGGATCGATCCTCAAGGTCCTCACCACCGCCGCGGCGCTCGATGCCGCGGTCATCACGCCGCAGACGACGTTCGAGGATCAGCCGCAGCAGGAGGTAGACGGCTTCCCGGTTGAGGGGTTCGTGATCCGCGAGCACGACATCGGGGACATCCAGCCGGCGCTGTGGGCGCTCTCGGAGGCCCTCCAGGTGTCGAGCAACATCTACTTTGCCCACGTCGGCCTCGAGATCGGCGGCGAGACGTTCCTGCAGTACGCCCGTCGCTTCGGCTTCTGCGAGCCGCTCGAGATCGGCCCGCTCAACCGCGCGCTGGGCGTGTCGCCGAGCTATCTCACGACCCCCCAGGACGGCGACTGCGCCCCGTTCGCCAGCGACGTCCAGCTGGCCAGCACCGCCTTCGGCCAGGGCGAGGCGGTCGTGACGCCGGTCCAGATGGCGCTCGTCGCGGCGGCCATCGCCGGTGGGGGCGTCATGCCGCACCCCTTCGTGGTGAGCGACGTCCGCGCGTACTCGGAGACCGGCCAGCGGAGCGAGACCGTCGTCGACACCTTCGGGTCGGGCGGCGGGACTCGAGTGGTCAGCGCCGAGGCGGCATCGGCGACCCGCGCCGCCATGGTCGACGCGGTGAACGGCGAGCTCGGCCGCCTCTTCGCCGGGCAGGGCGACATCACGCTGTACGGGATCAGCGGCGACCGGTCCGCGGGGAAGACGGGAACGGCGCAGCTCGGCGGCGAGCAGGCGCCCCACTCGTGGTTCATCGGCTTCGCGCCCGGGCAGGAGGGGGCAACGCCCGAGATCGCAGTCGCGGTCCTCGTCGAGCGCGGCGGCTCGGGCTCCGGGCTGGCCGCGCCGATCGGCGGCCGCGTCATGGCCGAGTGGCTGCGCCTGAACGAGACACCCGGGAACTGACCGCATCGGTGTGACGTCCCGCGTACCACCCATGCCCGGTGAACCCGCTTCGCGGGCGCTGCGCTATTGTTGAGAACGACCCAGCCCGAGCGATGGGCGCCCCACGGGCGCCGACAGGGGAGACGTCCAGGCCGTGAACAACGTCCAGGGGCCGGCGGAGCGTGTGATCGCCAGTGTCGAGCGCGTGATCGTCGGCAAGCACGCCGAGGTCCGGCTGGCCCTCGTGGCGCTGCTGTGCGAGGGGCACATCCTCATCGAGGACGTGCCCGGAGTCGGCAAGACGATGCTCGCCAAGGCGCTGAGCCAGTCCATCGGCTGCCAGTTCCGCCGCATCCAGTTCACCCCGGACCTGCTGCCCTCGGACGTCACCGGCCTGTCGATCTTCAACCAGAAGACCACCGAGTTCGAGTTCCGGCCCGGGCCGATCATGGCCCAGGTCGTTCTCGCCGACGAGATCAACCGGGCCACGCCCAAGACGCAGAGCGCCCTGCTCGAGTGCATGGAGGAGCGCCAGGCCACGATCGACGGCGTCACCTACCCGATGCCATCACCGTTCCTGGTGGTCGCCACCCAGAACCCGATCGAGTACGAGGGCACCTTCGCCCTGCCCGAGGCGCAGCTCGACCGCTTCATGCTCCGGTTGCGCCTCGGCTACCCGAAGCCGATGGAGGAGCTCGTCATCCTCGACGAGCAGAAGCGTCGCCACCCGCTCGCCGACGTCGGCCAGGTCCTGAGCCTCGAGGAGCTGCGCACGATGCAGGCGGCCATCAAGGAGGTCTACGTCGACCAGGCCGTGGCCGAGTACATCGTCCGCCTGGTGCACGCGACGCGCGAGCATCCGGACGTCTACCTCGGCGCGTCGCCGCGCGGCTCCCTCAACCTGTACCGCTCGGGCCAGGCCTACGCCGCCCTGGCGGGACGCGACTACGTCATCCCGGACGACGTCAAGCAGCTCGCCGTCGCCGTGCTCTCCCATCGGCTCATCGTGAAGAGCCAAGCCTCGCTGCGCGAGGTCGACCCGGAGCAGATCGTGCGCGAGATCCTCGCATCCGTGCCGGTCGCCACGGCCGCCGCAGTCACGTCGGAGAGCCCGCAGACCCGGATCGGCTAGCAGCGGATCCAGTGGGACTCATCAGCCGCAACCTGCGCGTCCTGTTCCTGGCGGTCGCCCTGCTCATCGCCGCGTTCAGCACGGGGATCAGCTTCCTCTTCTTCCTCGTCTACCTGTTCGCGGCGATCGGCATCGGGTCGTGGCTCTACGCGCGACGCGGGCTGCGAGGGGTTCGCGCCGACTACCGAGTCATGAACCCGCGGACGCACGTCGGCGAGGTGCTCCAGGCGATCTACCGCATTGAGAACCACGACGGCTTCCCCAAGCCGTGGATCGAGGCCTGGAACGAGTCGACCCTGCCGACGAGCCTGCCGGGGCGCGTCGTCGGCATCCCCGCCCGCGGCACGCGCCAGTGGCTCGCGAAGGTGACGCTGACCCGGCGCGGGAGCTATCGGCTCGGTCCGCTGCGCATTCGCACCGGCGACCCTTTCGGCCTGTTCAGCAGCGAGATGACCGTCGCGCAGGCGACGAGCGTGGTGGTCTTCCCGGAGATCGTGCCGCTGCCGAACTGGCGCCTGCCGCCCTCGCCGATCGACGGGACGACGCGAACCCGCCGCCGTTACGAGGCCGCCACGCCGCTCGTCGCGGGCGTTCGCCCCTACGTCTACGGCGACGCCATCAACCGCATCCACTGGCTCTCGAGCGCCCGCCACGGCGAGCTCCACGTGAAGGAGTTCGACCTCGAGCAGGCCGCGGACCTGTGGATCCTCCTCGACCTCGACCGTGCCGTGCATGCCGGGATCGGGACCGATGCGTCGGTCGAGACGGCCGTCACCGTGGCGGCCTCGATCGCGCTGCGGACGCTGTCGGACAACCGTTCGGTCGCCATGACCGCCTCCGCACGCCGCCTCCAGCTGCACCAGCCCGACCGGGGGCCGCGCGTCGAGCAGAAGCTGCTCCACCTGCTCGCCAACGTCCAGGCCGATGGCACGAACCCGCTCGCCGAGGTCCTCAGCGCGACGCTGCCGCAGCTGCGGCGCGGGACGACGCTGTGCATCGTGACGGGGTCGACCGATCGCAGCTGGGTGCGCAGCCTCGCGACGCTGCGACGGCGGGGCGTGGCCGCGCTCGTCATCCTGCTGGATCGCGCGTCCTTCATCGGGGTCGACCCGGACGATCGGGCACGCGTGGAGCTGGCCGCCGTGCGACATGCCCTGGCCGAGTACGACGTGGAGCACCGGCTGGTGCGGCGTGGCGATGACGTCGCCGACGCGATCGCCGGACGGGTTCGCGCGCGTGCCTGAGCTGCGCGAGCGCGTGCTCTACCCGCGCCCCGGCTGGCTGAGCCTCGGGCTCATCGCTGTCATGGCGCTCGCGCTGGCCTGGTCGATCCAGGGCGCGGCGTGGCTGCCGCGGCTCGAGTACCTCGCGCCGGTGGCGCTGTACGCCGTGCTGGCCGGCGCCGTCCTCGGCGTCCTGCCGCTCAGCGTCGTCGTCACCCTCCCGCTGAGCGCCATCGTCGGCGGGCTCGTGGTGCTGTGGGCGATCGGCGGCGAGTACTTCCCGGCGCTCACGCAGGCCGGCCGCATCTTCGCCCTGCGCGACGAGCTCGCGACGTGGATCCTGGTCCTGCTGCAGACCGGCTATCCGGCCGAGCTCTCGCCGTACGCCATCGGCCTCGGCGCCCTGATGTGGGTGACCGCGTTCATGGCCTCGTACGCCGTCTACCGGCACAACCGGGTGCTGGACGCCATCGTCCTGCTGGGGGCGGCAATCATCACGAACATGTCGGCCACGTTCACCGACCTGTTCGGCCACCTGCTGCTGTTCGTGGCCGCGGCGCTTCTGCTGTGGCTGCGCGCCTCCCTCGTCAACCGCCAGGAGGGCTGGCAGCGACGTCGGGTGAACGAGAATCTGGAGGTGCCCGCCGCGATCATGCGGTCGGGGATCATCTTCGCGGGGGGGAGCGTGGTGCTCGCCTGGGTCCTCACCAGCGTGGCGGTCGCCGCACCGCTGACCGAGGCGTGGCGCGGGTTCGACGGCGTGTGGACCGATGTCCGCGACCGGTTCGACGGCGTCTTCGGCACGCTCACGAATCCACAGTCGCGGATCACCGGCAACAGCTTCGGGTCGAGCTTCACGGTCTCCGGCGCGTGGGTCAGCAACGACGACGAGGCCCTGCTCGTCGCGGCGTCACGGCGGCTCTACATGCGAACCGCGACGTACGACCAGTACACGGGGCGCGGGTGGACGCGCAGCGACGGGCCGCAGCGGCAGGTGGCGGCCGGCGAATCGCTGTTCCAGGTGCCGACGCCCGAGCGACCGACCGTGGCGGCGGCCGTCCAGGTCGAGACGATCGCGGTCGAGATGCGCCAGACCATCGGCCGCAACATCTTCACCGCGGGCTCGCCGCTGGAGGTCTATGCCCCGGTGGTCGTGCACGAGTCCGGCGGGCAACCGGTGCTGGGAGGCATCTCGGCCGTGAGCGCGCTCGCCCCCGGCGAGGCCTACCAGCTCAGCGTGGCACTGTCCGAGGCGACAGAAGCCGAGCTCGAGGCGGCGGGGACGGACTACCCGGAGGCGGTCAGGGCGCTCTACCTCGACACGTCGGGCATCTCGGCGCGGGTCCGGGACCTGGCGCTCGAGGTGACCGCCGGGACGCAGAACCCCTATCAGCAGGCCAAAGCGCTGGCCCGCTACCTGTCGCACGACCCGAGCTTCACCTACGCCACCAGGGCTCCGGTCCCGGCGGCCGGGCAGGATCTGGTCGACTTCTTCCTGTTCGACGAGGAGGGTCGCACCGGCTACTGCCAGTACTACGCGAGCGCCATGGCGCTCATGGCACGCTCGCTGGGCCTCCCGGCACGCGTGGCGGTCGGGTTCGCGCCGGGCGAGGCCCTCGAGGACGGCACCTACCTGGTCCGCGAGGCGAACGCGCACTCATGGGTCGAGATCTACTTCCCCGGCTACGGCTGGGAGATCTTCGAGGCCACCAAGTCCATCGATCCGGGCTTCACCCGCCCCGCCGGCGACCCGGCCACCGCCGGCCGCCCGCTGCCCGGCGCCGACCCCTTCGCGCTCTTCGAGCTCGAGCCTGGCTTCGAAGGCCTCAGCGGCCTGCCCTCCTTCCAGCCGGTGCCGGGCGCGATCGACCCGACCGGCAGCACGCCGGCGGAGACGGAGGATGCGCGGCAGGGGAATGCGCTCGTCATCTTCGCGCTCGTCGCCGCCGGCGGCGTGCTGTTCTGGCTCCGCTTCCGCGGCACGCAGCGCCGATGGCGGCTGCTCCCTGCCGGCGAGCGCGCCTGGCAGCAGCTGACCCTCGCCGCCGGCCGGGCCGGCGTCGGCCCGCGCCCGTCCGACACGATCTACGAGTACGCCGGTTGGCTCGAGGACCAGCTGCCGACCCACGGTGAGCCGATTCGAACCGTCGCGGACGGGAAGGTATGGCAGAGCTACTCCGGCCGGCGGCTGACGGCGACCGCGGTGCGGCGGCTCGAGGCCGCCATGCGCAGGCTTCGAGTGCCGCTGCTGTGGCTCGCCGTGCGCCGGCGCGTCCGCGACCTCGTCCGCCGCCGGGCCTGACCTCGACCTACAGCGCGAGCGGCCGCCCCTCCGCCTCGTCGACGTGGGTACGCTCGCGGCCCAGCAGGTGGAGCGTGTCGTTCCAGCGCTCGAGCCTCCAGCGCGTCCGGAGGCGCAGCGCGACGCTGATCGAGGCGTTGTCCACGTCGAGCGCCCACGACCGCGTGGGTTGAAGGTCGAACAGCAGCCGGGCGATGACGCGCAGCGTCCCCCCGTGGCTGACCACGCACACCGGCCACGCTCCTGCGCCGCCCGACAGGTCGGTGAGCACCGACGAGACGCGCGCCAGGGCCGATCTCGTTGACTCGCCGCCCGGGGGCCGCCGGATCCCGCTCGCGCGTCGCCACGCCTCGTAGCGCCTCGCGTCGGTGACCGCCAGCTCGGCGTGGAGGCGCCCCTCCCACGCTCCCTGGCCGATCTCCATCAGGCGTGGCTCCGGCTCCACGACCACCCCCGCCCGCTCCGCGATGACCGTCGCCGTCTCGAGGGCCCGGCCGAGGCTCGACGAGATGACCCGCCCGGGCCGCAGGTCCGGGTCGTCCACCAGCCGATGCGCGACCATCGCCGCCTCGCGCCGGCCGTCGTCCCCGAGCGGTGGATCGAGGTGGCCCTGGAAACGGCCCTCGCGGTTCCAGTCGGTGATGCCGTGCCTGACGAGGATGAGCCGCTCGTCCGTCACGGGACGGCGACGAGCGTCGCCTCGAACGCCTGGTGCGCGGCCCGGGCGGCCGCCTCCGCATCGGCCCGGTGGCCGAACTCGGGGAGCGTCCGGCCCATGATCTCGAGCGCCCCCGCCAGCTCGGCGATGCCCACGTCGCCCATGTGCCCGAAGCGCAGGATGCGCCCGGCCCACTTTCCCTGGCCGCCGGCCACGACGAGGCCTCGCCCGCGCATCGCGGCGTTGAACGGTCCCCACTCGAGCCCGTCGGGAAGCCAGGCGGCCGTGACGGTCGCGGAGCGATGTGGCGGGGTGGCGACCAGGCGCAGGCCGAGCGCCTCGAAGCCGGCGGCAACGCCCGCGGCGACCGCGGCGTGGCGCGCCCACGTCCGCGTCGTGCCCTCCTGGCGCAGTCGCGCGACGCCGACGTGCAGCCCGTACACCACGCTGATGGCGGGCGTCCATGGCGTCTGGCCTCGCTCCGCGAAGCTCCGCGCCTCGCCGAAGTCCCAGTAGAAGCGCGGCATGCGCGCCGTCTCTCCGGCGGCGCGGGCGCGCGGCCCGACCGCGGCGATGGCGATCCCCGGCGAGGCCATCCACGCCTTCTGGCTGGCGCTCACGACGAGGTCCACGCCCCACGCGTCCATCTCGAACGGCAGGGCGCCCAGGCCGCTGATGCCGTCGACCACGGCGAGCGGCTCACCCGGCGCCGATCGGACCGCCGCGACGAGCGCGCGCAGCGGGTTGGCGACCCCGGTCGAGGTCTCGTTGTGGGTGAGGAGCACGGCCCGATAAGGAGCGGCGCCGGCGAGGTGCCGTGCCAGGTCGTCCGGCTCGGCCGCGGTGCCCCACTCGAAGTCGAGGCGCTCGACATCGGCTCCGAAGGCGGTCGCGATCTTCGCGAACCGGTCGCCGAATGAGCCGATGCTCACGGCCAGCACCCGGTCGCCCGGGGAGAGCGTGTTGACGACGGCCGCCTCCATGGCGCCCGTTCCGGAGCCGGTGAGCAGGAAGACCTCGGCGTCGCCACCGGCGCCGATGAGCTCGGCGATGCCCGCCGACGTCTCCCGCACCAGCGCCTCGAACTCGGTTCCGCGGTGGTCGACCATCTGGCGCGCCTGTGCCTCGCGGACGTCCGCGGGTACCGGCGTCGGACCGGGCGTCCGGAGGTTCTGTTCCATGGCGGCATGATAATCGGCGCATGCCCGCCCGCCGCCCCAAGCCGAACGTCTCCGAGCCCCTCTTCGAGGACCTGCCCGACCGAGGGGCCCCGCTCGCCGCCCGCATGCGGCCCCGGACACTCGACGAGTTCGTCGGCCAGCCGAACCTGGTGGGTCCCGAGGGCGCGCTCACGCGGGTGGTGAAGCCCGGCCACATCCCGTCGATGGTGCTGTGGGGGCCGCCGGGATCCGGCAAGACGACCCTCGCGCGCCTCCTGGCCGAGCGCGCCGGCGGAAGCTGGCGCCCGCTGAGCGCCACCTCGAGCGGCGTGGCCGACATCCGCTCGCTCGTGGCCGAGGCGCGCGCCCTGCGCGAGGCCGGCGGTCGGACGGTCGCCTTCATCGACGAGCTGCATCGGTTCAACAAGGGGCAGCAGGACGCGCTGCTGCCGCACGTCGAGGACGGCACGATCGCCCTCATCGGCGCCACCACCGAGAACCCGTACTACGAGCTGAACTCGCCGCTGCTGTCCCGGATGCGGGTGTACCGCCTCGAGCCGCTCGATGCCGATGCGCTGCGCACCATCGTCGAGCGCGCGCTGGCCGACCAGGAGCGCGGGCTCGGCGGTTCGCTGCGGGTCAGCGAGGCCGGCGTCGCGGCGCTGCTCGACCTGGCCGGCGGCGACGCGCGCCAGGCGCTCAACGTCCTGGAGTCCGCATCGGTCACTGCGAAGCCCGGTGCCGAGGTCGGACCGGACGAGATCGCCGAGGCGGCGCAGCAGCGCCTGCTGGCCTACGACCGCGTCGGCGACCAGCACTACGAGGCGGCATCGGCCTTCATCAAGAGCATGCGCGGCAACGACCCGGACGCGGCCCTGTACTGGTGCGCCAGCATGGTCGCTGCGGGGGAGGACCCGACGTTCATCGCGCGGCGCATCGTGATCGCGGCCTCGGAGGACGTCGGCAATGCCGATCCGCGCGCGCTCCAGGTGGCCGTGGCGGCGATGCACGCCGTCGAGATGATCGGCCTCCCGGAGGCCCAGTACGCGCTGGCCCAGGCTGCCGCCTACGTCGCATCGGCCCCCAAGTCGAACCGCGCCGGAGCGGCGTACTTCGCGGCGCTGGCCGAGGTCGAGGAGCACGGCCGGCTGCCCGTGCCGCTGCACCTCCGCCCGTCGGCCCACCGGCGCCTGGCGCGAGAGCACGGCTATGGCAAGGGATACCTCTACCCGCACGACTACGCCGACGCCGACGTGGAGCAGCAGTACCTGCCCGACGCGCTCGTGGGTCGCGTCTTCTACGAGCCGGCGGACGAGGGGCTCGAGATCAAGATCGGTGAGCGGCTCCAGCGGCTGCGACGCGCACGGCTCGAATCGCGACGAGGAAAGCGCTCAGGGGCGAAGGACCCTAGCTGATCAGGCCCAGCTGCGAGAAGGCGACCCAGGCGGCCAGCAGCCCGAGGGCCATGAGCACCGTGAGCACCGCGATGTTGCGCAGGTCGCGCTCGACATAGTGGTACTCGGCCCGCTCGCGGATCGACAGCGTGGAGCCGACCGCGCCCGATGGCTGCACCACGCGTTGCGGCGGGTCGAGCGAGATGGCCTCCCGCGCGTCCGGGGTGCCGACCGGAGGCACCGCCGACGCAGGCGGGGGGAGAACGACGTGCTGGAGCGGGCGCCTCACCGGGCGCTGTCGCGCCTTGCGGCTGGCTGCCTTCCCTGCTCTGCGGGGCATCGGTCCCTCGTGCGTCTGCGGCTCTGGTCGGGCGCGCCGCGGTCAGGCGTGCGGGCCACGGGAGCGCCTATCATACCGCCGCCCATGACCGACCTCGATCGCCTGCTGGCCGACAATCTCACGGCCGCCTTCGGGTTCCTGGTCGGCCTGATGGCCATCCTGCTGATCCTCATCGTGCTCCAGACGTCCCGGCTGCGGAGGGCGGTGAAGAGCTACCGCGACCTCGTTCGCGACGACCGCGATGGCGGCAGCTCGCTCCACGAGCTGCTGGCGGCCCATGCCGACCAGATCGCGAAGGCCCAGACGCGGATGACCGAGATGCAGGAGCTGCACGAGATCCTCATCCGC